>CAYUEE010000126.1:0-1531 GCA_964443615.1 uncultured bacterium
AAGGTGGGCGCGCCTTCTATCTGCATACCCACTCAGGATCTCGCTATCTCCTACCCATGCGATTGCTCGGCTTCCGGCGCTTCCTCGCGTTGATTCAAGAGCGCCTTGGCATTGAAACAGGATCCATCAACCCCTACGTGCAACCCTGGATGTACCTGGTATTGGCCTTATGCACAGGGCTTCTTCTATTAAGTGAAGTGGGTTTAATCTGGTTATCTAACACCACTCAGCCCTACCCGGGATAACTCAGGATCCAATCGCCATTTGATTTACACTCGGTAGACCTGTAGGTACTGAGCTAGGCAAACTACTTAGGACCACATCAGCCAGATACTTTGCATCTTGAGCAATCCCTGAAAACCGTCCGGATCCCCAGGTGTAGAGCCACGGGAGACCCAGCACGTAAAACCCTTTGATACTGGTAACCCCACGCTGATGAGTCGGATATCCTTTGCCATTAAACACTGGCAGATCAACCCAGCGGAAGTTCATCGTGTAGCCTGTACACCAAATCACACTACTGACCGATGAGGCGGTCAACTCCAGTTCCTGCACAGGATCCTGAGGTTCCCAAACCGGCTGATAGGGAGGATCCTGAGGGGCTTCTATCTGGTTTTTGACAATGAAGTCATCAATGGTCTGCTTGATACTTTCGGCGACTCCGTCTGCTTGGTCTAGATTCGCCTTCAAGTCATCGTTGAACTGTAGGTGACAGTCTTGAACTGAGGCTAAACGGCCATACAGTTTCATCCCTTCTAGGGCAAACTGACGGAGATTGATCTCATGACCGCCATTACGCCCGCTGACATAGTGATTCGTTTTTGAGCGGACAGCCTCTTTCTGGGGATGCTGGTCAATGGGGAGATTGTAGTAACCCATCTCGTCTAGCCAGTCCACCACATCTTTACCTCGGTACACTCGAGGCGCACGGGGAGCACTACCAACACACAAATGTACTTGTCGTCCTGCTAAATGCAAATCCTCAGCAATCTGACAGCCCGACTGACCTGTGCCCACAACCAAGACGTCACCCTCCGGCAAGGATCCTGGATTCTTATACTGACTGGAGTGGAGCTGCAGGATCCTGGAGGGGAACCGTTCTGCTAGCCGAGGAATTTGCGGATCATGATAGCCGCCTGTCGCCACGACCACTTGATCCGCCGTACACTCCCCTATGGATGTAGTAATTTGAAAGCTGGCTGAGGCTCTCACAGGATCGGATCCGTAAGCGGTCAGTTTCAACACCTCCACCCCCTCTCGAATAGGCGGTTCGAAGGAGTAAGCATACGATTGGACAAATTCAACAATTTCATCTCGGAGCATAAAGCCATGCGGATCCGATCCTGTATATGGATAGCCAGGGAGCTGACATTGCCAGTTTGGGGTCACTAAGCAGAATGTATCCCACCGCTTTGAACGCCATGAATCCGCGATCATCGCCTTTTCAAACACGATATGATCAACGCCTGCTTGCTTGAGGTGATAGCTCATGGATAGACCCGCTTGCCCCCCCCCATTGCTCAGGCCGGCT
>CAYUEE010000126.1:1541-13147 GCA_964443615.1 uncultured bacterium
CCACCCCCGCTTCCATCAGCGCAACGCCCCCGCATCCACCCGCTTCCCCCCCCCCAAACATCACGACCGCATAATGTTCTTTCATGGCATATCACCCTAGGCTGAATACAATGTTAAGTTGGATTAATCGCACCTTAGAGGGTCAAATTCCGTAAACCTGTAGTCTTTATTACAAAACACCGACATCTACCACTATGGATAGGATCCGGCCCTCCCTCGTTCTGACACTGAGAGTCAGGAGCTAGACCTATGACTTCAGATAACGGGTGACTTCAGATAACGGGTGGCTTTAGATAACGGGTGGCTTTAGATAACGGGTGGCTTCGGGTAACGCATTTAAATCAAAACTGTCAGTGCTCGGATCTCTCATCCTTCACTTCTCTTTATCCCTTCACTCTCTATCTAAAGTCTCTTCACAGGTCCTGAGTTGCTGGAGCGTCCCGCTCCCCAATCTAAATCTGATGCCATACTGAATGAAGATGGTACTACTGATTGGATCCTGACCTTTCCGCATGACTGCAACGACTCTCTCACCCAATGCCCATTCTGATCTAGCGGCTGATGTTCGCCAGGACTTTCCTATCCTGAACCGTCAGGTGCATGGCCAGCCGTTGATTTACTTAGATAATGCTGCCACCTCCCAGAAGCCCCAAGCGGTTATTGATGCTATCGAGGCGTATTACGATTGCTCCAATGCTAATGTGCATCGAGGTGTTCACACGTTGAGTAACGAAGCCACCGATGCCTACGAGTCCGCTCGTGACAAGGTTGCTCGTTTCCTAAATGCCTCGACTAGTGCCGAAATTATCTTTACACGCAATGCCAGCGAGGCGATCAATCTAGTGGCTTACAGCTGGGGCATGTCAACCCTCCAACCGGGAGACGAAATCATTCTCTCGGTGATGGAACACCATAGCAATTTGATTCCTTGGCAATTTGTGGCCAAACGTACCGGTGCCGTGCTCAAATTTGTCGAATTGACAGCCGATGGATCCTTTGACCTAGACCACTATCGCTCCTTGGTGTCTAACCAGACTAAATTAGTGGCAACAGCCCATATTTCCAACATGCTGGGTTGTCTTAATCCTGTTGCAGATATTGTGGCATTGGCCCATCATCACGGAGCTAAAGTATTTTTAGATGCCTGCCAGAGCGTACCTCACATGGCTGTTGATGTTCAAGCTCTTGACTGTGATTGGCTCGCATTTTCAAGTCATAAAATGTGCGGTCCCACAGGACTAGGGTGCTTGTATGGCAAGAAGGAGTTATTGCGGTCTATGCCACCTTTCATGGGTGGGGGGGAAATGATTGCTGATGTCTATTTAGATCAAGCAACCTACGCTGATATTCCCCACAAGTTTGAAGCAGGCACACCTGCGATTGCTCAAGCCGTGGGGCTTGGTGCTGCTATTGATTACCTCACACAAGTAGGACTGGACCGAATTCATCACCATGAGCAAGACTTAGTTCAGTATTTACTCTCTGGGATCCGGACTATTGCTGGTATCACTGTGTATGGACCTGACGAGCGGGCCGGTCTAGTGACCTTCTCTGCTGAGGCGATTCACCCCCATGACCTCTCCACTTTGTTAGATGAAAATGGTATTGCTATTCGTGCCGGTCACCATTGCACCCAACCTCTCCATCGCTATTTGAAAGTGCAATCTACGGCTCGGGCTAGTGTATACCTTTACAATACGAGATCTGAGATTGATCAATTTTTAGCTGCTCTTAAAGAAGCAGTCGAGTTCTTCGCTGCGGCCTTTAGTTAGTCCTGAAATGACTAAGGATCCTGGTCATGCCTAGCTTTAGATTGACCTAGACAGTACCTCACTGAACTCAGGGATCTAGCCACTGGGGGATCCAGGAACGGCCTGAACGTAAGTCCCGATCAAACCGTCGATACTGAGGTTCATGCTGTTCCACCAATGACCAAAATGCCTTGGAATGATTAGGATGCTGCAAGTGACAGAGTTCATGGATGAGAACATAGCGAACAAGGGGAGTAGGCAAGAACAACAGCTTAAAGTTCAAACTAATGGTCCGTCGTGATGAGCAACTCCCCCAACGGGTTTTCTGTCCTCGCACAGATAGGCGATTGAACGATAAATTCATCCGCCCACTTAGCTTGCGCAACCAGGGATCGAAATGGCGATGACCCTGACCGATTAGCCACTGTCTTAAGAGATCCTGGCAAGCTGTTGCGTTATCAACGGATCCGCTTAAAATCAGGCTGCTAGATTCTTCGGTCAATACAACCCGCGCCGCTGGTGTCCCGTAGTATGTCACATTCCATTGTTCTCCTACTGAAGTCAGTACAATTTCAGCGGGAAAAGGTCCTTGGGCTAGCACAGGTACCCGTGATGCTTGTTGGTTCAATCGTTGGACAGTGCGTTCAATCCATGGCTGTTTTTGCTCTAAAATCTCAGGGATCCGGCCTGGATCAAACCCTTGCGGTAGGATCACTTCAATCCCCTTTTGGACCGATACCTGTAGACGGGGATACTTCGCCTTGGTGCTTTCACGAACTGTGTATGGGAATGCCGACATGACATCTAATCCTCACCACAACATGGAGCCATAACATGAACGGCCTAGTTGTCAGAATAGTGGTTATCTTACGCCCAGGCCACTAAAGTGCCGTTTTCGCTTGAATCTTGTTGAGTGGGATTGGATTCTTGTGACTGTAGGCGTCATTAGAAGAGCCCTCAGGAGAGCCCTATTTTGAAGGGACCTAGTTTGTCCCAGACCCAATTTGTCCTAGACCCGATTTGTCACAATTTGTAGCAAAGTATTGCGTTTTTCGCGATGATCTTGCAAAGCTGATGAAATCTTCTAAGATGCTTTACACATTGACATTTCTGTTAAAGCCACTGCTTGGTAGCTGTATCCTGATTATCACGACCTGATTGCTAAAGGAACGAGTCCATGTCTCACTTCTCTACGATCCAAGTCCAGATTAAAGATGGAGAGATGCTCCGGGAAGTTCTGGAAGAGCTAGGGTATACCGTCGAAGAAAACGCAAGTGTGCGGGGATACCTCTGGCATCGGACCAAAGCAGATTATGTCATCCGCCAGCAGAATGGCTTTGATCTCGGCTTTCGCCGCCAAGGTGAGGTTTACGAGCTTGTCTCAGACTTTTGGGGGGCCAAGATTGATCAGCAGGGCTTCCTCAACCAGATTATGCAGGTCTACGCTCACAAGAACCTCATTGCCACCGCTCGTCGCCAAGGCTATGCCGTCGAAGCCCAAGAAACTCTTGAAGATGGATCCATTCGAGTTGTTGTTGGTCGTTGGGTATAGCAGGATCCGGAATGACACGTTCAGAGCCACGATCTTGGGATCTTGTCCTGGGAACACCTAAACCTGCAACAGCTCCCCTGTCTGGCCTGGTATTGGGTGGAGTTGAAGGAGTACAACGTCGTCTCCTTAATCAGGATCTTGAAGTGCGCTTGGCAGCTATCCCGGACTGTTTAAACTATGGCCATGCTGGACTTAATCTTTTGATTGAGGCTCTAGCGGGCAACACTGAATGGGCGGTGCGGCTGCAGGCATGGCGGACACTATCTCAGGTTGACCATCCTGATGCTCAACAAGCAACTTATAGCCTTAGTCCGTTCCGCCCCATTGGAGGCGATCAGGGGCTAATGGTGGCTTATCGACGAGGCGAACGAGATTTCTCTTACGTTGATTTGCCCGATGCGGTGCTGGACAGCCAGGCTCTGGGGGGGGCTAGCTTTTATGAAGCGAATTTGAGAGCATCCTGTCTTCGAGGTAGTAATTTGAATGGTGCTCAACTCGTTAAGACCGATCTTCGCCAGGCTAATCTTTCAGGATCCAAACTTAGTGGAGCCCTGTTATATCAGACGGATCTTCGAGGAGCTCATCTGCTCAACGTCAAAATTAGTGGAACCAATCTACGGGAAAGTCAACTCTCTGAAGAGACCAAGCTAGATCCAAAAGTTCGGCTTGTTTGGGAGTTGCAAAATGGGGGAGGACGAGCCCGTAATCTAGTCCAGCAGGATCTCAGTAAAACTGATTTACGGGAGCTAGATTTGAAATCGATTGAGGGTACAGCCACCGACTTCACAGGAGTGGATTGTCGTCAGTCCACTCTTGCTGGAGCAATTCTGGCAGACTCTATTTGGCGACGGGCCGATCTAAGAGGAGCCAATTTACAGGACGCTGACTTACGAGGTGCAAATCTGAGCGGAGCTAACCTGGAAGGAGCTGATTTAAGAGGGGCTGATCTCACCCGAGCCGATGCGACACAGGCCAATCTTAATCGAGCCAACCTTACTCAAGCCAAGATTGAAGGTCTACGCCACAGTCAAGTATCAATTATGGGTCTGACCTTCCCCGACGGCAGCTCCATCAAACCTTGGTGGTGGTAAATAAACCTTAATGGTAGAAGTGAGGGAATGGTAGAAGAGAGAATCTTCGCTTCAATCCTGAAGGCTCGAATGTGAAGTGCTCAAATGCTCCAACCCAGGTTAGGCTCCAGAAACTCTAACCCTCATCCTCTTCGTCGGATCCGAATACCGTACGATACACATAGGCTGGACGAACCGGTGATGTCTTTTTAATCTGATCTTTAATTGATTCGAGATCAACGTAGCGATCAGCTAAATTAATCAGCTGGTCACTCGTCATTGCTCGCAAGCTCACCACCTCGACACGCACTCCCTGATAACTGACCGCATTAACTGCGTACGCCAAATCACCGTCCCCGCTCACCAGTACAGCGGTCTCGTACCACCGCACCAACGCCAACATATCAACCGCAATCTCTACATCCAAATTGGCCTTTTTGGATCCATCAGGCAGCTGTACAAGATCTTTGGTGATTACACGGTAACCGTTGCGCCGCATCCACAGAAGGAAGCCTTGCTGCTTTTCGTTGTTCCGGTCCACCCCTGTATAGAAGAAGGAGCGGAGGAGCGGAGAGTTGCCAATCAACGTTGAGAGCAACTTAGTATAGTCAATTTCAATTCCCAGTTGCAGGGCAGCATAAAATAGGTTTGATCCATCAATAAAGATCGCAACCCTGCCCCGATTCTCCAGAACTGGGTCCGGAAAATATCCAGGATCTGGATCCAGGCGCAGCATTTGTATCAATCTCCAGAAGCTTCCACAAAAAGTAAAGATGCAAAGGTATTAAAATCAGAATGTTAAATGAACGGACAGCAGTAACTCAACACCTTAGACTATCTCAAGTCAGCACTCCTCACCAGCTGCTCAATACCCTTTCACCGTAACCCATCAGGCAGCAGGGGGAGGTATCTTTACCTAAAAACATCTGGAAGATTAAGTCGGATCCAGTCTTGCAGTCCCTGAATGAGCCCAGAGCGGTCTCCATCACTCCACCCTTGAAGTCCCCAGCCACTTCCTAGTTGCGACCCACTTCAACTGAAGCCCCCATAACCCAAGTCGATGAATCAGTCCTATTGATGTCCTGTTGATCTAATTAGGCCAGCTGCAACCAACTTATGGACTCGCTGTCTGGACACTGGCTGTGGCAATACCTTCAGAGGATCCGAGCCGGCAAATCGTAACCTAAATCACCAAATTCTCAGACGGATCCGTTTAGGGTACTAGGCAACTTGAATTAGATTCATGCCATGACCGAGAATTATATTAACCACCCCACATTTGGTTTACTCTTTCGAGTCTGTCAGATTGGTGATATGGAGATTTTTACGACTGTTTATCCAGGTCGCTACTTTTTTGAGGTCAAGCTGAGCGATGCTGATATCATCTTTGAGCCCCTCAGCCCTACCCGAGCTCGCGAACAGCTAGAGAGCCATCTCACCTACCTTCGCCAGACTCGGCAAGATGAGACTTATAGTGAGCTATTGAACACATTTCAGAAATTATTTGCCTAATTTTAACCCTCGAACAAGCCACTAGATCTTTAGCTTGAGGCCAACCAGACAGGTCCAGACCAAGAGCTGAATATCACAGTAATGACACCTATCTACATAAATCGAAACAGTTTTTCGTCTAATTTATAGGAATCGTTGCAAGTTTTGGGTGACAAATTTAGACTAGGAGAATCTGGCCCAGAATGGGTTTCTCATCCCATCAAATCTTAAGCGATAAGAATGATTTGGAGGATTTGGAAGCAGGGCTTTTATACCTGTAAGAGAAGTCTAGAAAAGAGTCGCACAATTCAGATGGAACGCCAGCAATCTCAATCTCACCCCTCTGGCTCGCAAGAGGTTAAGTTGCGACAACTCTTAATTCAAGAACGATGGCCTGAGATGCTTCGCGGATGTCGAGCATGCATTAGTTGGAGCGACCTCAAACGTCCAGAATGCTGTGGTGATTGTGGTATTGGTGAACGCCGTCGTCGGAATCGCTAAGCACCTAACCTATCCTAAATAAGCCAACCTATCCTAAATAAGCCAATAGTGGACCCCAATCTTTTTAAGACTCATGGGCAGTGTCATTTTGCATGTACGGCTAAGCTCAGATGATCAAGGCCTATGGCTAATTGAGGTCCCTACAATCCTGGTAGAGAGCTATACTCTGAACCTGAGGATCTTGACAGATTGCGGCACAAGCTCCTCACGGTCCTACTAGATATCACTTCTAGCTAAGTCGAACTAACTAGCAGAACTAACTAGTTGTACCCAACTTCTAGACTTCATCATTACTTAGGGGTTGTAGGTCATTGGCTGTAGATCACTTGCTATGAGTCATCTAGGAATGTGAGTCATCTAGGAATGTGAGTTATTCAGCGGTGTGAGCCATTCAGCGGTGTAGGACTATGCTTACTTCCTACCCAGCCGTGCTGACGACAGCAAAGGATCCTGTCGGAGACAAGATATCGTAGTACAAGTCATTAGGTAGCAGGATCCAGCCGTGTTTTCCAAATTCGCCCAGTCCAGTTCCCGCCAGGGGGAGATCCTTGAAGTTGTCTTTCGCAACGGATGGGATTACATGCGTCAGTTACTGATCGGAGCGAAGGCGGATGAGCCTAAGCTGCCTCCACCAGCAGTCTTACGCAACATCCTAGTGGATCTAGGACCTATTTACGTTAAGTTAGGCCAGCTTCTGAGCACTCGGCCCGATTTATTACCGGCTCAGTATATTCAAACTCTGACTGACTTACAGAGTAATGTCCCTCCTGTTCCTTGGCGTGAGATTGAAATTGTCATCCGTCGTCAGCTGAAGGATCCGTTGGACAGTGCCTTCAAATCCATTGATGAAACACCGATTGCAGCTGGATCCATTGCTCAGATTCATCGGGCTACCCTAATTGATGGTCGTGATGTGGTGCTCAAAATTCAGCGACCGGGCATTGAAAAAGTTGTCGCTCAAGATATCGCCCTAATTCGAGGGGTTGCAGAGCTGGTTGCTCAAACCGAATTTGGCCAGTATTCCGATGTGGTGGCTCTGGCTGATGAGTTTGCTGCTGCACTGCGGGATGAGTTGCAATTCACGTTGGAAGGAAAGTACACCGACCGACTGCGAGTCAACATGTCAACATCAAACTGGTTCGATCCTAAGCGGCTGGTGGTACCAGAAATCATCTGGTCTCTGACTACCGATCGGATGTTGGTGATGGACTGGCTGGATGGGGTACCCATTCTGACTGCTGACTTCAAGGGTGCAGATACTGATGGAGAATCGCAGAAAGACCAACGTAAAATGGCAGAGCTACTCACTCGCGCCTTCTTTCAACAAATTTGTTTAGATGGCTTCTTTCATGCCGATCCCCATCCAGGCAATATCTTCTACCTCAAGGATGGCCGTGTGGCGCTGTTAGATTGTGGCATGGTGGGTCAGTTGGATCCACAAACACAACGGATCTTGTTGGAATTGATTCTTTCAATTGTCAGTTTGGATGCCCAACGGTGCAGTGAATTAACCCTTGAGATTGCACCCTCCTCACGACATGTCAACTTATCCCAGCTTGAGCAAGACTATGAGAGACTCCTGCGGCAGTACTACAGCATGACTGCGTCTGAACTAAACTTTAGTGATTTATTCTACGATGTCTTAGAAACAGCACGACGGAACAAGATCCGACTACCCGGTAACTTGGGGCTTTGTTCTAAAACGTTGGCTAATCTTGAGGGTGTCGCACGACAGCTGGATCCGGATTACAACTTACCTACCCAGTTACGCCCTTTGATGAGTGATGTGTTACGGCGCCAATTGGTGGGTGATACGCCCATGCCTGCTGTTCTACGGACAGTACTCGATTTGAAGAACTTATCCCTACAGTCTCCTCGACAATTGGAGTTGCTCCTCAATCGGGTGACTACAGAAACACTTCAATGGAATGTCAGCCTGCGAGAAATGGATAATGTACGGCGGAGCCTTGATGACTCTGCAAATCGATTGTCCTTCAGTATTGTGGTCGGATCCTTAATTATCGGAGCCGCTACGATCACAGCTGAATCTCAAAGTTTTCAAGTGTATTGGATCAGCCAAGCCCTATTTGCGGCGGCGAGCCTGTTAGGGTTATGGCTGATCATTAGCATTCTTAGATCCGGCAACCTGCGTAACTAGAGACTGTTCAGAGGTTTAGCCAATTCTTCAATGCCTATCCAATCATGACGCCGCCAAATCGAAGAGCAGAACTTCAGCTGGAGTATCGGATCCTTCCAGGGACAGATCGCTGATTTCCTCCACTGCCGCACCATCTCCAGCCGAGAGACGCTGACCATTGAGAGACACGGATCCTTGAGCAACCTGGATCCAGGCAATCCGATTGGATGCGAGATGATGGGTGAGGGTGACACCTGGGTCAATCACGCTGGCATAAAGATCGACATCTTGATGAACGATCACGGATCCATCACGGCCATTGGGGGATCCGACGAGGCGCAACTGATTCCGCTTATCGTCAACGGTGAAGTGCTTCTGTTCGTAACCAGGCTCCAACCCCCGCTCATTGGGCAGGATCCAGATTTGCAAGAAGTGGACTGACTCTGATGTTGAATGATTGTACTCACTGTGGAGAATACCTGTACCTGCTGACATCCGCTGCACGTCCCCTGGTTTCATCACGGATCCGTTGCCGATATTATCCTTGTGTTCTAGAGCTCCATCGAGGACATAGGAAATAATTTCCATATCCCGGTGACCATGAGTATCAAACCCTCTTGAAGGTTCAACTTGATCCTCATTAATGACGCGGAGGGAGGCAAACCCCATATGATTAGGATCGTAATAACTCCCGAAGGAGAAGGTGTGCTTACTATTGAGCCACCCGACGTTTGCGATTCCTCGCTCAGTACCAGAACGTAGAGTAATCATTGTAACCCCCTCGTTTGAACTAACGGTTGAAAGGCTTTCTCTGATGTCTCTATTATGGATCGAGTTTTATTTGTTGACAATAGCTCAATCAAGGCCCACATTGTTTCTGTTTTGGCGACAAAATGAACAAGCTTGAGGCTATGAAGGCATATGTTCAGGTTGTCCAGGCCGGTGGTTTTGCTGCAGCTGCTCGGGAGATGGAGATGACGCGGTCCGCTGTTAATAAGCTAGTGGCTCAATTGGAGGATCATCTAGGGGTTCAACTGTTGCACCGCACCACACGGCAAGTTAGTCCAACTGAGGCGGGAGAAGCCTACTATCAACGGTGTCTGGGTATCCTCGCAGACATTGATGAAGCCGAAGCTGCAATGTCTCATCTCCAAGCTAATCCCACAGGATCCTTACGTGTTAACGCTCCCATGTCGTTTGGTACTTTGCATCTAGGCCCAGCTATTATTGATTTCATGACTCAGTATCCCGATATTCAGGTGCAGTTGACGTTGAATGATCGGTTTGTGGATCCTATTGAAGAGGGCTTTGATTTAACGGTGCGCATTGCTCAACCGGATCCGTCTTCACCTTACATTACGCATACTCTGACACCAGCTCACCGGGTACTGTGTGCCTCTCCCAGTTACTTGGTGACCTACGGAACGCCGATGCATCCCGCTGATTTGAAGCATCATCGTTGCTTGCACTATGGCTATCTGGCTTCCGGTAACCAGTGGAAATTGATGGGGTCAGATGGCGAGCACTCGATTAAGGTAAAAGGGATCCTATGCTCCAACAATGCTGAGATCCTGCGAGATGCAGCTGTACGGGGGTTGGGGATTGCCTTACTCCCTACCTTCATGGCGGGTGCTCATCTACGCCAAGGCCAGTTGCAACACGTCTTACCTAACTACCAGGCTCCAGACATTATGATCATGGCGATTTATCCCCCTAATCGTTATTTATCCGCGAAAGTGCAGTTGTTAACGGATTATTTGAAACACACCTTTCAGGATCCGGGGTGGGACGCTTTCAAACACGACTAGGCAGCTCCAACTGGACATTTGTACAGATTGAACTCAGGAACAACTCCAGGTAAGCTGAAGCAGACCTCTCTTTCTGGACGTCTTTATCCATGGCTCAACTGACTGTTTACGGTCCGACGCTCAGCACTTATGTCCGCACTGTGCGCATGATCCTAGCAGAGACTAACACATCCTATGAGCTTCAAGATGTGGATATCTTCTCAGCGAGAACACCTGAGTACCTTGCGATCAATCCCTTTGGTAAAGTGCCTGCTCTGAAAGTGGATGATCAGATCCTTTATGAGACCGGGGCCATTGCTGAATACCTAGACGCCACAGTGGCTGAACATGCCTTCACTCCTAAGGATCCCATGAGTCAAGCCCGAATGCGCCAAACAATATCAATTGTGGATAGTTACCTGTATGCGCCTTCGATTAGTGTAATTACCATTCAGCGCCTCATTGTTCCCCGTCAAGGTGGGCAACCGGATGAGGAAGCGATTCAAACTGCTGTGCCTAAAGCTAAAACAGCTTTGGAAGCCATCGAATCCTTCACGAGTTGTGACCCATTCTTGTTCGGTGACACGATCACACTGGCGGATTTCTATCTGATGCCCGTAGTGTTCTACCTGTCCAAAACCCCTGAGATGGATGCGGTTACAACCCAGACACCAAAGTTGAAGAGTTGGTGGGATTCCATTCGTCAACGCCCCAGTTTCCGGCAAGTCGCTGCCTAGGTTAGGATCCGCGTTGTTATGCGATCCTGCAGTACTACTCGTTCACCTAAGTGGTGAAACACTCCTGAACGATACTAGTCAGCCTATCCGTTAACTCAAGTTGATTGAAGTAAAGGATCCTTCATAAGGATCCATCCATACGTTTTATCATTGAACTAACGCTGTAGGATTTTGCTATGATGCCTTCTCGGATTCATCTTGTGGCCTTAGCGCTAAGCGGGACTTTGCTGCACAGTTGTGGGACATCCGCGTTAACCTCATTGCCCTCAACCCAAACGATTGTTCTTTCTCCTCCCATTGAACCCGCAAGTCAGCCCTCTCCCCTGCGTCTCACCCTCACGTCTCAGGAGCCTTTGCCTCGAAGCTTCATTGTGCAGGGAGCCACTTTTGTTGCGCTACCTATTCTAACCCCAGACGGATCCACTCTGTACTCTCCCACCTTTGATTCTGCTTTCGCCCCTCTCACTACCATCCACAGCATCGAGCTACCTAACTCTGCAGGTCCTGTTGCAATCGCGGCGTCGGATCCTTCAAATGGTGTGCCCTCCGATCCAACTGCACTGATTTATCAACAGGATCC
>CAYUEE010000127.1:0-13064 GCA_964443615.1 uncultured bacterium
CCCTCCCCCACCCGCCAAACCTTCCGCCCCCCCAGGCAATCGCGGCGCCACACCCGGCAATCGTTGGCGGGCATGAGTCAATCGTTGCGTGGCACTGGGTCAATCGTTGCGTGGCATCACTTAGCGGTTTCCCCCAGAACCGGGGCCTCCGGATCCGGCCCTCGCCTCTGGCCCTCATGACGCTGCGGGTGTGCTCAGGGATCCGGGGCGGGGTTTGGTAGGGTGATCCTAGGTCCACACGCAGGAGTTAACGATGAAAGGCAAGTCTGTACTATTGACCGGCGGCACGGGAGGATTGGGGCTCGGGGTCACTCCTGCCGTCCTCGCCCACGGGGCTGCCTCGGTGACTATTCCCTATCGCTCGGATGCCGAGGTGATGCGGTTAAAAGGGATCCTGAGCCCCGCCGACCAAGCCCGGATCACCTTTGTGCGCGCCAACTTACTCGATGAAGGATCCGTTAAATCCCTGATTGGGCAGATGGGCCGGGTGGATGTCGCCATTCATCTCGTGGGCGGCTTCTCGATGGGCCAAACGCACGAGTACAGCTACGACGCCTGGAAGCATGACCTCGATTTGAACTTGAACACCACATTCCTCGTGTGCAAATACGCCCTCGCCGCCATGTTGCCCCACAACTACGGTCGCATCGTCACCGTCGGCTCGCGGGGTTCAGAACGGCCCGCCGGATCCTTAGCCGCCTATGCCGCCGCCAAAGCCGCCGTCAAAGCCCTCACCCAGGTCATCGCCGACGAAACCCGAGGCACCGCCATCACCGCCAACTGCGTCCTCCCCTCCATGATCGACACCCCCTCCAACCGCGAAGCCATGGGATCCGACGACGCCGATCAATGGGTCAAACCCGCATCCATTGCTGAAGTCATCTGTTTCCTCGCCTCCGCCGCCGCCCTAGATATCCGAGGTGCTGCCGTCCCAGTTTACGGAAATATTTAAAGGATCCGCTACCTTCAGGATCCTGGCTTGCCTGAGGCCTGATTCTGACCGTTTCTACTCAATATTAAATAATGTTGAAACCCTAAGAAATCCAAACGGTCTCCCGCTCCGTAATATCTATAGACTGCTCAGAGATGCCCTGTATTCAGGATCCTGTAGTAGTGATATTGCTGCTGTGCTGTAGGAGACCGTATGACACTCTATTCCTCTGCTCAACGCCGATTCCGCCTCATTCATCGCACCTTAGCGCCGATTGTGGTGGCCCCTATCATGTTGACCCTGCTCTCTGGAGTGCTCTATCAAATTGCTCTCTTAACCGGTAAAGGATCCGATTACAGTTGGCTCTTGGCAGCCCATGTCGGTCACTTTGGCTGGTTGAATTTAGATCAAATTTATCCCTTCATCAATGCGTTCTGTCTACTTTTTATGGTAGGTAGCGGCCTGTCGATGTGGATTCAAATTCAACGCCATCGTCACTAGTCAGCCCCCACCTTTTTAATTAATTAGGACAGAATCCTTCACTACCCTGATAGAAAATATCACTATGCCAGCAACTCAACGCCGATTCCGATTTAGTAGAAATTCTCACCTGTTTCTAGGTCTTATTCTAGTCGCTTACGGAGGATCCTATACTCTATTTTTGCGCCAACATCCCATTTTGCTGGTTAATTTCTTTGGTGTGTTAGCTCTAGTATTTTACGGCATTTCCCTATACCCTGGGATTGTAAGAACTGTGTTACCTGAGATAAAAACTCATCCCAGTCATCGGTGGGCTCTGAAATATCGTCGTCAAATTGGTGTTGCCTCATTCTGTTTCGCGTTGACCCATACGATCCTTGCCTTCCTTTTACGAGGAATGGATCTAATGGATCCGATGACCTATATCCGTTATGCTACCGGGTTATCCTCATTCGCCATCATGATTGTGTTGACAGCAACCTCTAATGATTGGAGTGTGCGATTACTGAAAAAAACATGGGCCAAAGTTCATCGACTTGCTTATGCTTTAGTCTTGATTTTGCCCTTCCATGTTTTAGCCACAATGAAAGATGATTGGACCTCAATGACACCTATTTCCGCTCTGTTTGTCTCATTGATAGCTGTTCTTTTCTTACAACGATTAGTTATTAGGACGTGACCTATGTTTATTCTCCCAGCAGACACGATTGTGCTTGAGCCCTCTCAGCCCCAGCTCCTTCGCTTTTTGGACAAGCTCTTTCAGCCCCAAAAGCGCTATGCCCCTCAAGACCGTCAGGTTGCAATTGAGAAGTGTCGGGCTCTGCTTGAAAAAGAAATTCTTTGTCTACTCGTTGAATCTGCTGATGCAATTACTCTGTGGAATGTTTGGACTGGCCCTGAACCCATCGTTCAACCCGCTGTGGCGCCGGATCCTTCTCCTCAGCCCACTTCTCCTCAGCCCACAATGGATCCGGTAGTGAAGGATCTCCTCAAGCGGTACCACAAGGGTCAGCGGGATTTCAGTGATGTTGATCTCGAAGGGATCCAATTAGATGGAGCCAAACTGGCTGGGGTTAACTTTAGTTGCTCCAGTCTTAATGATGCTAGCTTCAAAGGGGCCATTCTCACACGCTCTAATTTTGCGTGGACCTATCTGCGCTCAGCGCTGTTAAGTTCAGCGGACCTCCGCCAAGCCAACCTAACAGCAGCTTACCTGATGGCTGCGAATCTTCAAGACGCTAAGTTGAAGCATGCCATCCTTACCCAAGCAGAATTGAATAAGGCTGACTTGGAAGGTGCCGATTTAAGCAACGCTCAACTGCGGGGGGCGGACCTATCAGAGGCAGACCTAACGGGATGCAACCTCACTAACGCCATCCTTAGGGGAGCTAACTTGCGCGGATGTATCTTGAAACATGCCAATTTGCAAGGAGCTGAACTCAATCCAGCGGATCTACAGAATGCCCATCTCCACGACACAATCTTGCCAGATGGCCAGTTAGTGGGATAGGCCAGTTAGTGGGATAGGCCCAGTCCAGTCACGATGGTTTGGTGAACCGTCTCTTTGGATTGACTCCCATCCACTTTCAGTAGGCGACCCCGAGCCTCGTAGTACTCCAGCATAGGCAGCGTCCGCTCGTGAAATAGTTGGATCCGCCGCTTCACGACCTCAACCTGATCATCCTCACGCGATCGTTCTAGGGATCGTTGAATCAATACCTCTTCAGGCACCTCTAGCCACAATACCCAGTTCAAAGACTGATTAAGGTCATCCAATAGAAAATCCAATTCTTCCGCTTGAAAGGCGGTACGAGGGTGACCATCAAGGATCCATCCTGCTGCCACATCCGGGAGTTGGATCCGTTCACGAATTAAGGCAATCATAATCTCATCCGGAGCCAGTTCCCCTTTCATCACATAAGGCTGAACCTGTTGACCTAACTCTGTTTGAGCCTCAATCGCTTCCCGCAACATATCGCCGGTGGAAATAGCCTTGATATCGAGTCGCTGACATAACAGTTCCGACTGAGTGCCTCGTCCAGAGCCCGTTGCGCCTAGGATGACTAGTCTCACAATAGTGTCCCCTGATACCGTCTAATGTGATCATAGACTGAGGGGTAACATAATGAACCGATAAATTGCGGGGACCTTAATGGCAGCCTCAAAACTTCAAAGGATTCTTCGATAAACCGATCCCTCAACCGATCATCGACCCGGTTCCGACTTGCTAGACCACGGTTTAATGCATCTACGGATCCGCCCATGGCCTATGATGACTGGATTAGACCGGACAGCACCGCCAATGGGTGGATTAAAGATGACTGGATTAGAGAGGTACGACTGATGGATTCATTACAGGGCCGGAGCCTACTCTCCTTAGCCGAACTGACCCCCGCCGAACTCAAAGGGATCCTGAGTGAAGCCCTCCTCCTCAAGCGCCGGATCCGTCGCCCCACTCTCCAAGGTCGGATGCTTGGTCTCCTCTTCCGCAAAGCCTCCACTCGAACCCGCGTGAGTTTCAGCGCCGCCATGACCCAGACCGGTGGATCCGTCATCGACCTCAGCCCCACATCGATGCAAGTGAGTCGGGGGGAAACTATTGCCGATACTGCGCGCGTACTCTCCCGCTACCTGGATGTCTTGGCCATTCGGACCTTTGACCAGTCAGAATTGGTTGAATTCGCGCAGTATGCCTCAATTCCCGTCATCAACGCCCTCACCGACCGGTACCATCCGTGTCAAATTCTGGCGGATCTCCTCACAATTCAAGAGGCCTTCGGCACTCTCCAGGGCCTGACCTTAACCTACTGTGGAGATGGAAATAACGTGCTCCACTCGCTGATCTATGGTGGGATCCTGGCCGGTATGACCATTCGGGCCGCCACCCCCGCTGACTTCCAACCCGATCCAACCCTCGTCGATCATGCCAGGTCAATGGCGGATACTCTAGGCACCGGCGGTCACATCCTGCTCACTGAGGATCCTATTGAAGCCGTCACAGGATCCCAAGTGCTCTACACCGATGTGTGGGCCAGCATGGGTCAAGAGGCGGAAGCGGAGGCTCGCAAACCCAAGTTTTTGCCCTATCAACTCAATAGTGACCTGTTAGCCAAAGCAGATGCCCAAGCGATTGTGTTGCATTGTTTGCCAGCCCACCGGGGCGAAGAAATTACGGCTGAGGTGATCGACGGATCCCAATCGCGGGTCTGGGACCAAGCCGAAAATCGGTTACATGCTCAGAAGGCACTGTTAGTCAAAGTCCTAGGCGCCTAGACGGCACGGATCCTAAATACTGCTCCAACATTTTGCTTTGATGATAGAACCCCTGATGGCCTATTAGGGCCAGATTTTTGTAGAGTGACAGGTTAGGAGACTGCCCACTACGGGCCTCGGTGTTGAGGCGTGAACAACTCATCGGAGATTCTGTGATGGCAAATCAATTCACTCAGGTTTTCAACGGTTTACACCATGCGGCGACGCGGATCCTGTCGGCACCCCTGGGGATCCTGACCTTAGCAGCCCTTACAGTGGGGGCGGCTCCAGCCTGGAGTTTGGCTAGGGTCTTTCAACCGGATCCGGCGACTATGGAGCGGGCGTATGTGGTAGATGTGATTAACTTCAACACCTTGATCGTCTCCATTGATGGTGAGTTGGGTCTCCAAGTGGTCCAAATGCTGGGTGTTGAGGCCCTACCAACGATTAATCCGGCTTGGACCTCTATTACGGGTGAAGTCCCTATGGCGGTATATGAGGCTGGGCAATATCTGGCCACACGATTGGATGGTGACTTCATTTATCTAGAAACGGATCCTTTATATGTACAGTCACCGGGTGTGATTGGTGCTTATGTGTGGCATCACGAGCAATTGGTGAACCAAGACATCCTATTTCGGGGTCATGCATTGCTTAACGATGACGACGCCGAGATGCTCAAGTACGGTCCTGTCTTGACTGAGGCGACAGATGTTGCTCAAGTTCAGGGGCATGGAGTCTGGACGTTTTATGGACCTAAACCGGCTCGCCTACGCCAGGAACAAGATCAAGCTGAAGAAACGACAGAGCCCGTTGAGACTATCGTGGCAGCCCAGTAAGGTCACTCGTGAGCTCGTGAGCTAGATCATTAGTTAGTTAGATCATTCATAGGCCAATCACCTGAGCACCCCGAGCCGATCAGTCTCAAGATGGACCCGATGATGCAGCGGAGCAATCGGCTGCATTTGTCGTTTTTCAAGACCGGATCCGTTTCATTGCATAATGACGGTGACTCTAAGGGATCTCCGTATGAACATGTTGGTTGAGCAGCTCCCCCCTGATCTGCGTCAGATTATAGAGTTAATTCAGTCAGCCACCGCGAAACGAGACGGGGACTGTCTGGATCTCCTACAAGTGCTGCGGGTGTTGGAAACGGCACACCGTTCGATCCTGCAGACTGAGTTTCAGGAGGCTCTTCCCGATTCCCGCCATGCTTTATTTAGCCTACTCCAGCGTATTGAAGAAGCCGGAGAATGGCCCTACATCTCTCAAGTCCGCCTCCAGACCCTACTCCAACGGTTGAGCCCTCAGGATCTCGACGCCACCTCTGGCCCCCCTTTCCCGACTTCAATATCTCCATCTGAGTCCGCCCCCATGTCTCGTCCCCGCATCATCCTGGCCTCTCAGTCTCGTGCTCGGCGGGAACTGTTGACCGCTGCTGGGTTTTCCTTCACCACAGAACCAAGCTATTTCGATGAAGACCAAGTCCAAACCTCAGATCCAGTGGAGCTAGTGAAAACATTGGCGTTGAAAAAGGCTGAAATTGTTGCCGCTCGTCATCCGGAACCCGCCTTGATCATTGGTGCGGATTCAATCCTGTACTTGCACGGCCAGATCTACGGTAAGCCTGACAACCCCGAGGATGCTTGGCGGCGGTGGCAGTCCATGCGAGGAAATGTGGGTGATCTTTATACCGGTCATGCTGTGATTGATACTACTCATCAGCGCCATGCCTGTCATTACGGTCTAACGCGTATCTTTTTTGCTAAACCCTCTGACCAAGAAATTCAAGCCTATATTGAAACAAAAGAACCATTGGCTTGTGCAGGATGCTTTGCCATTGATGGGTACGGATCCATTTTTGTTGAACGTATTGAAGGCTGCCAGGGAAATGTGATTGGCCTCAGTCTGCCTCTTCTGCGCCACTTGTTTGAAGAACTGGGCTATACCATCACTGATTTTTGGGAGTGCCGCCCATTTCAGTCGTGAGGCTAACCGTCAGGACGATCTTGCCAATGTGTTGTTTCGCCATAAACGCTGCTTGAGCTGCCACGATTTCTTCAAGCGGAAAGGTTTGCGCCACTACAGGTTGAATCGCTTCCATTTCAATCAGCCGGATCAAGTTGGCAAAAACCCCAGCATCCAATTGCCTACACCCAAAGAAACTGAGATCCTTGAGGTAGAGAGTCCGTAAATCCAGCTCCACTAAGGGACCCGCAATCGCTCCTGCCACCGCATAACGACCACCCGGACGTAACCCTGGATTCGATGTAACTGTAGGTGACCCACTCCAACTGGCATCGTCACTGGATCCGTTGGATTTAGAGTACCAGGCTATGCGGGTATTAATATCAGTGTTATTAACAGCAGCAGCGCTCACCTGAATCAACACATCGTAAGGTCCCGGACTTGGCGTAGGAATGTCAGAGCGGACCTCTAGCTGATCAATATCGCCATGACCAACTAACCAAATCCCTCGCATCGTCCTTGGTGGCCTGTTCAGTTGAGTTACCCTCTCACGCCTCTACACTGTTGGTATCACCGTACTGTTGGGGTCGGATTGAGGAAAGGCTAGGATTTAGATCACATCTGATGCCTATCCGCATCACAACGGATCTCCGCAAATACACGCACAATACAACTAGCTTCAATTTGGCGCCGACCATTTGTTACACACTTAACTTTGATCAGTGTTTAACAGCGGAAGGTGTCCGGGTATCCTGTCTAGGGTCCCTTCGCGGTTGTTGGCTACACCTTTTCGGGGATTAGCGATTTCTACGTACCTGTTGCTTTGGCATCCAGCCTCTTTTACCTAAGGAATGTATCATGTCTCGATCCTGGTTATCTCTGTCTCGTTTAGGCCGCAAGGCTCCACTTGCCGTCATCTTGATGGCAGCTTGGTTGAGTGGGTGCGGATCCTCTGCTCCCGTCTCCACAGCCCCGAGTTCTACAGCTCCCACAACTGTTTCTAGCGAGATCTCTGAAGATGAGGCGATTGCCCTCTACACGCGTCGAGCGTCAGAAGAGGGTCCTGTGTATTACGACCTTGAGGGACGGGCCATTGACGTCACGGAGACAACATCTCGTGATGCCGTTTCTATTACAGGGGCAACTGTCATCCGGGCTCCCCGTAATCTGAGCGGATTGTGGTTAGTCACCGTTGACCAATCTTTAAAGTTTGTTTACGTTAGCGAAGCAGCGGTTCAACTGCCGAGCGTGCAGTTCTTTGATCTGGTTGACATCTCAGGTGATCAACGGAGTAACTCTTTCATCGTGGCGGATGCTGTGACAGCAGGACCTGAGCGCGAGTTTATTACTGTTGATGATGTTAATACTTTCCTGGAAGACGAAGTTCTCCCTCAGCTAAACAGCACGCTGCCTTCAACCATTACCGACAACGGTTTGGATCCCTTGGCCGATGTTGCTTCTGGCTCTGAAACTTTGGGTAGTGTCAACATTGGCGTGACTATCGCAGGTCAATTTATCGGATGTCGGGCGAGTGCGCAAGCAAACTACAACATCTCCAATTTACGCGGGTTGAGCTCCTTGCAAGTTAATACACTAGCCATTGACACACTCGATGTATCTAACGGTCTTGTTGATGCCTCCGGATCTCTCTCAGCTGGGCTTAGTAGTGTGTCTCTTGATGCTGGCGGTGGGATCAGCGGTAGCTGCCGAGCCTGTCTTGGAGACTTAGGTTGCGCAACCGCGAGTACTGGCAACGTCGGTATCAGTGGTAGCGTATCAGTTCCTAACATTACGGCCTCAGGCACTCTCAATCTTGATGGATACTACGGTGAACCGAATGAGGGTGAGAATTCGGATCCAGACCCTGATCTCACAATTGAGAGCTGTATCATTGATGATCTCTTTGTCGATCCTCTCAGCATTACGTTTGGTACACCTGACATTAGTATTAATGGTCTCGGGGTCTTCAATGACCTCCTGGATCCTTTAATTGGCTTGATTGATGATCTGGTGGGAAGCAGTCTAGAAGGGTCTATCTCGGATGGAGTGAAAAGTGCAATCAACTCGGCCTTAGTTGATCCGGAGACATCAGTGTTGCCTCTTTGCATCTACCGATAGGCCAATAACCCAGCCTACTTCAGGCGTTACTTGCAGAATCTATGGTCACAAGGATCCGACTCATTACAGTAGGATCCTTTTTTATTGAGGTTTATCCGCTTGGGTTGGGGGCAGTTACATCAAGAGTTAAGCAGATAGTCTAGGGTGAGTTAGGGATGGTCAGAGGTACTGTTGTATGTTGCAAGGGTTCGAACTCCTAACGGGATTATCGGATTCTCAATTGAACCAGGTAGATAGGATCTGCCAATCTAGGACCTATCCTCAAGGAGAAACCTTTTTCTGTGAAGGTGACATGACTGACGACATTTACTTTCTCAAGTTAGGGAAGGTTGGGTTGTACAAAATCGAGCCGGGCAGTCGTCAACCTATTCGCTTTCGAACAATGGAGGCAGGAGAGAGTTTTGGGGAAATGTCCTTTGCCGATGGCTCCCCACGCAGTTGCTCGATTAAAGCAGAAACAGAGTGTGAGGTGTATGTCCTTTCAAAACAGTTACTACTAGATAATACGCCTACAGCCAGTGCAATTATTCAAACACTTACGATATCGATCAATCGTCAGGTCAGTAACTACTTACGTTATCTCAATGAAGAGTACATCAGTGTCTTACAAATGCAAATTGATGAATTGGAAGAACGCAACCGATTTGGAGCCTTTTTATTAGTTCTGCTCATCGGTCTAGTTCTCAGTGGGATCCTCACGGCTTACCTTAACGATTTTCTCCCCGAAGACATTGCCATCTCCCGATCCTTTAACTGGGCTTATCTCCTCCTACTCGCTCTGGCCCCTAGTTTAATCGCCGCTCACTACATGAAAGTGCCTATCATTCAGGTGATCTTTACAACTCAAAACTGGAAATGTTCTCTTCTAGATGGTGCCGCTTTTTCAGCGGTTGGAGCCCTGTTGATTTATATTGTTTGTATAATTGCAGATCTGATTTCGGGTCAGAGCACGCTAACTGATCGATTTGTTTCTATTTCATGGTGGAATACAACCCTTTTGATTTATAGCTGTCACAGTTATATTCAAGAAATCTCTCGGGCTATGACACAAGTTTCAGTTCAGCGCTTTCTCAAAGATAGTCAGAACATCTATGCAGTAGGAGTCACAGCTGTGATGTTTTCGATGGCTCATTCTCACCTGGGACCTATCGTTATGGTAGTTACGCTTCTCTCCAGCGTCCTATTCAGTGAAATCTATACCAGGACCTACAATCCTGCTGGTGTAACTATCACTCATATCTTCTTAGGTTACATTGTTCTCCGGATGATTCAACAGTAATTGGTAGTAATTCTAAGGATGGATCCTAGTCTTGAAGGTAAGCCAAAGGGTATTCTGAAAGTCTGGTGGGTGTGAGGGGGGTCGGAGTCGATTAATCTAGACGGATCCGGTTTGAGGGCTTCAAGGACTACTGCGAGTTCTGGTAAGTCCTCTGGGAGCGGATAGCTTGGGAGAAAGAGGAGACCGTCAGGATCCTAGGCTAGGCCATGTTCATTGTGTTGTATTCTGAAGTCTTTGTTAGGGTCTAGGGCTTGTGTGCCAGCAGACTCGATAATCTGATTGCGACTGTATCGTACCGATTATTCATGGGTCGCAATGTGTCTTCATAGTGTTGTAAAGGCGGATTATGGGCGGAACAGCAAGTGTCATCAACTATCAATACGTGCGTAATTGCATTGTCCTGACAGCACCTTTCTTGGGCTTTGTGGGAGCGGTGGCTGCGATCATCTTCTGGGAACACGGGGTCTCCTGGCTTGATGTTGCTCTGTTAGTGGGGATGCACGTGATCACGATTTTGGGGATTACGGTGGGGTACCATCGTCTATTTGCCCATCGGACTTTTCGGGCCGCGCCGGTTCTGCGGGCTCTCCTAGGCATTGCAGGGTGCATGTCAGCGCAAGGTACTATCACGAGTTGGGTTAGCCATCATCGACAGCACCACTTGTATTCTGATGCGTCGGGTGATATCCACTCCCCCCACGTGCAAGAGGAGGGATTCTTACCGGAGTGGATCAAAGGGTTTTGGAATTCTCATATCGGTTGGATGTTTAAAACAAAACATTGGAATGATCCATTTCCGTATGTCAATGACTTGATGCAGGATCCGATTGTCCAAACCATTGATCGATTCTATGGGGTCTGGCTACTACTCTCATTTCTGATTCCCATGGCGATGGGGGGGGCTGTCACCGGATCCTGGGCAGGCGCACTCCAAGGTTTGATCTGGGGCGGTGCTGTACGCTTCATGTTGAGTTTTCAATCCACATTTTGTGTCAATTCTCTCTGTCATTTGTGGGGATCCCAGCCCTACGAGACGGGGGATTACAGCCGAAACAATGCACTAGTTAGTTTTCTAACATTGGGTGAAGGCTGGCATAACAACCATCATGCGTTTCCCTACTCTGCTCAATTCGGGTTGAACTGGTGGCAGGTGGACACGGGGTGGTGGTTTATCGTTGTTGCTGAACGCCTCGGTCTAGCTAGAGATGTGAAGCGAGCTCGACTCCAAGATGGGTCGGCCTAGCCGGGATTGGTCAAAAGGGCTTGGCTTGCGATCGTCTTGGCTCTGGTGATTGGCTGTGACGTTAACTTCAGTTGTCGATGCGCTAAGAAGTGGAGTCCCTTTGATCGAGTTGATCGAGTCCCTTGATCGAGTCCCAGTGATTAAGCCCCTTAAATGGATCCTCCAGCGGATCCTCTCGATAACGAATGGTGAAATCGGGATCTGGCATCGAAAGTTGCCACTAGCTGCCACCATTACCGAACGGGAGTGCCATAATCAGGGGTAATAATCCGTCTACTGCTTGTTTAGGGGTGAGTTATGTCGTACCGCGTCCAAGAGGAAACCTGGATCCAGCGTCACTCTCGATTGATGATGACGGTCTTGGCCGGGTTAGGACTCTTAATTACAGCCTATCTGACCGTTTTGAAAGTTACCGGGACTGAGTCAGCCTTCTGTACCGGGGAGGGGGGCTGTAACTTGGTTCTAGCAAGTCGTTGGGCGGAAATCTTTGGGTTCCCGACAGCAGCTTTAGGGTTGTTAGGGTTCCTTACGGTCTTGGTTTTGGTTGTTGTACCAGAGACGCTTTCTCCTCTAGTAAAGCAGTGGCGATGGCCTGCACTGTTTGCTGTAGTCTCAGCGATGTTCACCTTTGAGATGTACATGGCTTATGTGATGGCCGTGGAGTTGCAGCAGGCTTGCCTATTTTGCATCACAGCGATTGTGTTGGTGACAGGCCTCTTCGGCCTAACTCTATTGGGACACCGCTGGGTGGACCGGGTGCAGCTCATTGTGACATTTGTCATTCTGTCGCTGGTAACTTGGGCCGCCACTCTAGGTGTTTACGCCAAGCAGCCGGATCCGATTGCAGCTGGGTTAGCCGATCACCTACACAGTATTGAAGGCACGATGTACGGTGCTTACTGGTGTCCTCACTGTGAGGAGCAGAAGGCAGAATTCGGTCCAGCGTTTAGTCGTGTACCTTATGTCGAGTGCTCTCCCAATGGCCCGGGGACACCTCAAACCCCAGAATGTACTGAAAAAGGGATCGAGAGCTATCCCACGTGGATTATTAATGGTGAAGTCATTCGGGGTCGGCAGAGCCTGGAGGACCTGGCGGAAGTAGCTGGCTACGAGCTTAGCGGGAATACCTAATTTCACTTCCTCAACGGATCCTGGTGGGATCTAGGATGAGTGTGCTTGGATTCTGTTGATTGAACCAGACTGATTAAACCAGACTGATTAAACCAGACTGATTAAACCGGGTTCCATTGTGCCCCTAGCCAGCCTTGACATAGTTCAGTGGTGCTAGGGGTTTGCTGTAGCTGAATCTCTACGCTGTAGGCTTCTGGTTGGGGAGGAGCTAATGTGAGCTCAAAGGTCTTCAGTTCCTGCTGTTGAAAGACGGTGACCGTCACAGTCTCGAACGGATTGGAGCTGCGCACCCTCTCCAAAAACTCTCGGGATCCGACTTTGAACCCATTGAGGGCTAATAGTTCGTCCCCTGCCCATAACCCTGCTTTCTGTGCCGGAGAGCCCATATCCACTCGCGCAATAACGGATCCGTCTCCATTGAAGATCAAGCCATGATAGGGCACTGAGGATAGGTGTGTTTGCAGACTGAGGCCGAACGGCTCTAGATAGTGATCATAGTCCAGTTCCTCAGTGCCGGTGATATAGCGATTGAAAAAATCAGTTAGCGGGTGACCGGCAACTTCTTCTAACACTGATTTCAACTCCTCGTCTGTGAATCCTTTCTCTAGCTTGCCAAACCGTTCCCACAGGATCCGGAGGGCATCATCCAACGACCGTTTTCC
>CAYUEE010000128.1:0-3538 GCA_964443615.1 uncultured bacterium
TCTTCTCCTCCCGCTGACCGCTGGCACTTCTTCGTGAAGCCCTCAATGACACCCGAAATCTACACTCATCGGGAAGGATTTGATATTATCCTAATTCAATCACAGACTAAACAGTCCCCCATAGCAGCGTCAGGATCCTTAGATTTTGAACCCTTACAAACTTATCTTGAGGCTGATCAGTGGCAAGCTGCCGATTACGAAACCCATCGCCTCCTCTTGCAAGCTGTAGGGCGTGATCCCAAGAGTTGGATCCGACACCATGAGATTCAGGCTCTATCTCCCTCCGATCTGCGTCAACTCAATCACCTATGGCTGCAAGCTAGCGATGGCCATTTCGGCTTTAGCCCGCAACTGAAACAGTGGCAAACTACACGGTGTAATTGGGAACAGTTTTCTCGCCAAGTGGGATGGTTGCAGGGCCGGACCTTCATTACCTATCCCGCTGAAGTGATCTTTGATCGATCCGCACGGCCAGGCCATTTACCCTTTTGGGGTGGTCGCTCCATCTCCAGTATGTTTGTGGCTCGTTTCTTCACTGCAGTAGCCACAGCAATTGAGCCTTGAACATATCCCCATCTCCAAACCTAGCAAGATCTGCCTACAACACCTAGGAGCCAGAAGCCTGAGGATCCTTAGGAGCTAAAGGTTAGTGGGAGCTAAAGGTGACTGGAAGATAGGCCACTCCGGACTTACTCAGCTCCTACCTATTCAACTCTTAAGCTTGATTTTGTAACACCAATCTGCATGGTCTGGAGAACGATTTTCTGTAATCGCAATCAGCTTCTCCCGCAACTTATCAGTAATGGGCCGATGTATCGATAAATGCTGCGTTTCAATTTGTTTAACAGAAGTGATTTTAGCTGCAGTTCCTGTCAAAAACACCTCTTCAGCGATGAGTAATTCTGTTTTATCAATAGGTCGCTCAATGACTTCAATGCCCATATCCTTGGCTAGAGTAATCACACTATCTCGCGTAATCCCTTCTAGGATATCTTCCGTTATACCAGGGGTTACCAATTTACCGTGACGAACCATAAAGATGTTCATGCCAGAGGCTTCACAGACTTTACCCTGAGCATTCATCAAAATAGCCTCATCGAATCCAGCATTCACAGCTTCTGATTTCGCTAACGATGAGGTAATGTAAGCACCACTCACTTTGCCCCGTAAGGGGAGACTGCGATCCTCTTGTCTATGCCAAGAACTAATCCGGCACCGAACTCCAGAAGGATCCAAATAGTTACCCAACTTCAGGCCAAAGACAAAAACATCTGTCTCAATATCGTGTAGTCGCGGAACAATACCTAACTCTGAGGTATACACGAACGGACGAATATAAAAGGGTTCTATCGGTTGATTCTGTTGTACAAACTCAACAATGATGGACTCGATCTTGTCAGCCGGTAAGTCGTGCAGCAAGAAAGTCGCACTATGGCTCAGACGTTCACAATGGCGTTCTAACCGAAAGAGGAGAATCTGAGACGGATCCTGAGGATCAGGCATACCCCGCAATCCCCCAAAGGCCCCTGTTCCATAGTGCAAGGCATGGGTGGCGATCGAAATGTTGGCATCCTCAAACGCAACAAACTGACCCTGAAAATAGGCTTTCGGTAGAAATTCTGGCATGGCTTTGGTGTACAGCAATAATAAACAATGGAATAGCACTAAAAAACTGATAGCCTGACCTAGCGGTTCAACAGGGCTGCACAGGGGTAGCATTGTCAAACGTAGGTTAAGGGGCAGTCCAGTAGTACGACATTATGAACTGTCCGACCAACAGATATCAAGTTGTAACAAGAAGATTTATACTTTTCGGAGTTAAGTACTCGATCCGTTATTAGTCCGTCGTTGGGGAGTTTAGCCTTGTCTCAAGCTACATCCGGATCCATGCTCCGCGATCAAGTGGTATTAGTCACCGGAGCCAGTCGCGGTATCGGTCGAGCGATTGCTTTAGCTCTAGGAGCTGAAGGAGCTCGGGTGGCCGTGAACTATGCTCGGTCGGCGGCGGCCGCTCAGGAGGTGGTTCAGACCATTACGGCACAAGGGGGGCAGGCCATGGCTATCCCAGGAGATGTTGCGGATAGAGAGGCGGTCGAGGCTTTGTTTGGACAGGTGATGGAGCAGTGGGGCCAGTTGGATGTGTTGGTCAACAATGCGGGTATCACACGGGATGGCTTGATCCTGCGGATGAAACCTGAGGATTGGCAAGCCGTGATCAATTTGAATCTGACGGGAGTATTTCTCTGCTTGAAAGCGGCGGCAAAAATCATGATGAAGCAAAAGCGGGGCCGCATCATCAACATTACGTCAGTAATTGGCTTAATCGGAAATGCCGGTCAAGCAAACTACAGTGCGGCTAAAGCTGGGGTCATTGGTCTGACGAAGTCGGCAGCACGAGAACTAGCGAGTCGTCACATCACGGTTAATGCTGTGGCTCCAGGCTTCATTGCCACCCAGATGACAGAAGAGTTGAAGAATCTAGATGGGATCCTGGCACAAATCCCTCTGGGGCGAGTGGGTGAACCAGAAGAGGTAGCGGGGTTGGTCCGATTTCTAGCAGCAGATCCAGCAGCGGCCTACATGACGGGGCAAGTGCTCGCGTTGGATGGTGGAATGGTTATGGCGTAGGCTGAAGTTACACAGCCTTCGAGTCATCTAACGTTGAGTCATTCAATAGTTCTCTAAGCTACCCAGCAATCTTCAAATCCTCCAATCCTGTGGATCCAAATCCACTCAAAATCTACTCGAAAAAGTCATATTTCAATGAGTAAGAGTCAAGTTGCCAACCGAGAGAGCAGCGGAGGGTATTGAAAGGTAGCCTGTTGGCAGTCCTGGGTAACCTCAAAGTTGATTACAGACCAACGGTGGGTGTCCTCAGGATCGAGATCAGCCTCAGAGAACGCTTCAGAACTGAAAAAGACTGGTAGTCCGTACAGTCGTGGCTGTCCCCTATCCCGATGGCGACGGAAAGGTCCCTGGTCCACGAGATAGGGTCTCAACAGGTCCTGGTAACGATCGGCAATGATTACCCTAGTTGCCCGCCGTCCCCGTGTCCGGAGTCGATCGAGTTCTTCATGGATCTCAAACCGGATCCCATCGGCGTGGGTATGTTGTCGGAACCATTGATCCGCCCAGCGTCGCCAACACCGCCCGGATTGGAGATGAATAAGGTCGTGGGTTTGTGGATCTGCTTCAAAGACCCCATGGCGAGGACAGAGATAGCTGTCGGTGAGGATCAGCGCCTCAATGGAGGTCCGACAGTGAGGGCAGTCAATAGTAGGCCCGAAGATGGGGTAGGGGACACCGATGGACATAGTCTGTAGAGGTGTAGGCTGGCAACGTTCATTATACTGAGCAGGATCTAGTCTCTAGGGGCAACACTGAGGTGCTAAAGCTCATGCCTAGAGCCACTCCTACTGCTTTCAATCGTTCTAGACTCAGACTACGAGTTTAGAGATTCTTCACATCTTCTGAAGATCAGGGGAACTTATGACACCATTTCTGGTCAACGATTCTGGTCAACGATTCTGGTCAACGA
>CAYUEE010000128.1:3638-9827 GCA_964443615.1 uncultured bacterium
TTCTGGTCAACGATTCTGGTCAACGATTCTGGTCAACGAATAGACACCCAGCTGAAATTCTTTGAGCATTTCTACTGAGTTATGCCGAGTTCTCAGGTCGACGGTAGGCCTAGGTCGAGGGTCTAGAGGGAACGTCCGTGATGCAACGGATCCATTTCACTGAGTTAGGATTTCTCTGAAAGCTCCGGTTCCGGTGGAGAAGAAGCCTCTGTGAAGAATGGCGTGGCGGTAGATAGGATCCTTCCAGGTGGCCAATCCGGCCAATCCGGCTAAGCGTAATTTTAGGTACACCAAGCCTGGTCTGGATCGATCACGCTAGAACTCGACCCAGGCTTATAGATTCCTAACAGGACTGTGTTTAAGCTATTGGTACGCGCGGTTGCGCCAAGACATCACGCTTTGATGTGTTCGTTTTGATTTGCCATTGATTTGCCATTGAGGAACTCGTATGAGCAGGATCCCCGTTTCATCTCCCACTTCTCTAAACCGGCGTCAAATGCTGCAACTTGGGGCTATGACGTTGGGGGCTGGCGCCCTACTCACGCATCGTCCCACCACGGCCCAATCCCGGCAGGGACCGACGCTGATCGCGCAAGGTGAATTGACGCAGCTGACGTATGGAACGAACTGGTTTGCCCAGGCGGAGCATGGCGGGTTTTACCAAGCTGTCGCTAAAGGGATCTATCAGGAGCATGGCTTGGATGTAACGATTCGGATGGGCGGCCCACAGGTGAATGGAACGCAGCTTTTAGTGGGCGGAGCGATTGACTTTTTCATGGGCTCCGGGGCCAACGCGATCCAAGCCGTGCAGGAAGGCTTACCCAAGATCACCGTGGCGGCAATGTTCCAAAAGGATCCACAAGTGCTGCTAGCCCACCCTGATACTGGCATTGAGGATATCGGCGATCTCAAAGGCCGACCGATTTTGACCTCCTCCGCAGCGGCTACTACCTACTGGCCGTTCCTAAAGGCAAAGTTTGGATTTACCGATGACCAACGCCGTCCCTACAACTTCAACTTGGGCCCTTTCCTCCAGGATGACCAGATTGCCCAACAGGGCTACCTCACCTCTGAACCCTACTCGGTGGTGCAAGAGGCGGGCTTTGAGCCTGTGGTCCTACTGATGGCTGATTTTGGCTATACTCCCTATTCCACGACGATTGAAACGAAACGGGACCTCGTGGAGCAGGATCCTGATCTGGTTGAGCGGTTTGTGGATGCCTCAATTAAGGGATGGTACGACTATTTTGAGGATCCTGAGCCGGCGAATGCGTTGATCAAGCAGGACAACCCCGAGATGACGGATGACAAGCTGGCCTACGGCATTGAGAAAATGCAGGAGTTTGGCATTGTGATCTCAGGGGAAGCCGAAGAGCAAGGGATCGGGGCCATGACGGATGCGCGGTGGCAGGCGTTGTTTGACAGCATGACTGAGGCTGGCATCATTGAGCCGGATGTGGACTACACGCAGGCTTACACGCTCGATTTCGTCAATAAGGGCGTGGACTTCTATACGGCCTAATGAGATGGTCTAGCCTTCCAGGATCCTATCTAGCCTTCCAGGATCCTATCTAGCCTTCCAACTAGCCTACAGGAATCGCTCAGGGCAGCCTTCCCGATGGCCTAGGCCACCTCATCCTTAACCGAAAAATACGATTCATCCTCCTCCAAGGATCCTTCCACTAGGTCTGCGGGGGAGGGTTGATAGTTTTGGTGGTAGAGATAGGCGATATCCAGGCTTTCTAAGGTGGCGCGGATGTAGGTGCGGATGGGTTGACTGCCGATGGTGGTGAGGAGGGCGGCGATGTTGAGATCAGGATCCCAGTCATAGGCTTGGCTGTGGTAGTCGACGATATGGTCGAGGAAGACGATTAACTGAGTTTGGTCGAGTGGGGCAATGGTGGGGCAGTGGTCGCTGATGGCCTGCTCAAAAAAGTGGTCCAAATCGGCTTCGTCATCCGGACCAATGCGTTCTCCCGCTAAGGTGGGCATGAGATGGCGGTCACCAGGGATTTTAGACGTAGAGCCTTCCTTAAACCATTTGTCATTCCGTAATCCGGAGGCCACCACTCCAAAGGTATAGATGGGGTAGGGCATGGATCCAGACCAGTTGAGCAGCCAGTTGAGGTTACGGTACGCTTCCATCCGTGAGACCTTCCGCAACCGGCCAATCAGTTCGACTTCATCAATGAGGATCACCCAGCCTTTGTAGCCCCAGAGGACGAGAGCATCAGCCATTACTCCGTAATACGCGGTGGCATGTTGCGTCGTGCGGAAGGGGCCAAATTTAGGGAAACTACTGCCGCGACAGAGCCGATGGAGGCGTTTGAGTTCCGTCATGGTGAGTCGGGTGCCCATCAGGTCGGCGTAGAGAAGATGTTGATCTTCGCCCGTGCTGAGGAGGGCGTCTTCTAGGATGAGGGCAGGGAGGGAGTGAACGTAGCGGGAGGGATCCTTAATGGGGCTTTTAGTGAGCTTACCGGGGGCTTTGCGGCTGAGGAGTTGGGAAATGCCCGGTGTTTTGGACTCTGGTGTGCGCAGATCAGAGGCGACGCGGCCATAGAAGTTGAAGAGGTGATGGCAGGAGACTTCCCGATTAAGAGAGACCCGGCTAACGGCGAATCCCATCTCTAACGCGACATGTTCAATGGTGGTTAAGGCATGGGTTTTCCCCTGACCATAGGGACCCCAGGCGAGTCGACCCTGATTGGAGGGACCTGGTTGAAAGTGGGCAAGATCAGTACGAATACGATCTGTGAGCGGGGCGCGTAGGTCTGGGAGGCCCTGGGTGGAACGACGAGTGGGGATTCCAGTGCGGAGAGATTCCACAACGGCGATGGCATGGCGGCGATCAGCTTCATACTGGGTCATTAGGATCCCTCCTTCACGATCGAGATGGCAAGGCCTGGATGGTTTGGATCACGCTGGCTCGTAGGGCACTGAAATCCGGATCCTCGGGTGTCAGTGGGGTCTCTACCGTGGGGAGGGCGGTGAGATCAGGGGGCGCATCCCGTAGGAGGGCGGTGAGATGGCCAGCCACTTGGGCCGGGAAGGCAGGACCTTGGGCATCCAGGTAGCGGTCAATATCTACGATATCCGCTAGAGGATTGAATTGATTCGTGGGAGCGAGCCCGGTTTGTAATCGCATCCAGAGGGCCTCATAACTTTTGAAGCCTCGGCGTTCGTTATCGAGGATGTCGCGCCGACCTGCCAGTAACCAGAGACAGTGGTCGAGCAATTCCACATCATCAATAATTTGGCGGACAAGTTCACAGACATCGCGGACGGCGCTGGCGGAATATTTATACCGACGCTTTTCGGTGGATCGTTCGGTCATCACTTCGAGATCATCGATGGCGATTACGAGGCCGGTGTAGCCGCAGAGTTTGAGCAACCGGGTGAGGGAGTAGAGCCAATAGCGCGCGTTCGACTTCTGCAGACGTTCGAAGAGACGGGTGAGTTGTTTTTGTTGCCGGTCTAATTTTGCACCTGTTAACCAGGTTTGAGCGAGGTGAACTTCAAGTCGATTAGACTCCAACAAATAGCCATTAATAATTTTGTGAACAAAGGCGAGAAAGGAAGGACCTAAATCGACATCCCGAAGATGGTCACCCACGGCTTTCTTGATGTCCTGGATGGCGAGGTCTCGGGTCATGGCCTGATCCGCCATCAACTGGCTGAGAAAGTCGTCAAACTCAGGATCCTCGTACCCTAACTTCCGTGTGATTTGCCGACAGAGTCCATGACAGAGGGCCTCTAGATCGAATTGATCTACGATCGCTTTGTACAAACTGACGAGGTTATTGAGTCGAATGTCACGCGCTGAGAAGTAAATCGTGGCGTACCCCAGCGCTTGAGCCTGATTCAGCAGGTAGTGAAGGTGATGGGTTTTACCGGATCCGGCTTGCCCGGTGAGGACTTTAACTTTGCTGCCACCATCCGCGATGTAATTGGATAGGTAGTGCTCCTGCACATAGGTACGCCACTGCGGATCCCCGAGCGTCATGGTGCTGAGCAGATCCCTATGGACGGGAGGCTGGCCGGCAGCGAGAGCTTGAATGTCACGGTCGTCAACGTGAATCATGATGGATGCCAAGGATCCTTCATTGCGACTGATGGTAGTCAGACACACAGTAGAAACCATTACCTCTCGAATGTCAAGAGTCTCGGCTAACTGAAAGAATGTTGAAGGATCCGGCTATCGAGGACACAGTTTTTGGAATTAATCAGGTGCCAGCGGACGAATGCGGGGCTTGTTGAAAACAGACCAACCGGCTCCATCAGAAGTGGCAATGGTGTTAGAAGAGCGAGTCCAGGATCCGGATCCGAATGCCCCAACCTAGCCCCGGATCCGTGAGCTCAGGATCCGATGGTAACGGGATCTGAAGAGCGAGCGTCGCCGATGAGGGTTTCGAGGGCTTGCGGTAGGCGGGGTCAACTCAAAAGCAATGAGGTTTCTTTACGGGGCAGGGGTCAATCGTTGCGCGGCAGGGGTCAATCGTTGTGCGGCAGGGGTCAATCGTTGCGCGGCATCGGTCAATCGCTCAGAGGCATTGGGTCAATCATTGCGCGGCATCGGTCAATCGCTCAGAGGCATTGGGTCAATCATTGCGCGGTATCGGTCAATCGCTCAGAGGCTTAGGGGCAGTCGTTCGGTGGCATCATCACTCCCGATCCGTCATAGGTAACGCACCTCTTGCAGGATCCGTTGACCCATGTATGGTTTGAGACTCTACTTCATCACCAAATCTACTGGAGGACCGAGGAGCTCACTGAGATAATTTTCTAGCTCACACTAGGTGATCAACCCAAAGCGATAGTCCGGATCAAAGCTCACCAAAATGTCAATATCCCTCGCCCACAGGGCTAGTGTAGAGGATCCTGTGGAGATCAGATGGATGGCTCAGCTGAAATTCGAGCAACGGATCCGTCGAACTGAGGCACACATACAGGATCCTTGGTATGTAGAAGGTTACTGCTCATCAAGTTATGCCATTCGAGGGGTTTGAGCCAGATGTCAGGAGCAAGCCCATTGTGCGATTTGAAACGATCTCTCCCAGGGGATTCTAAGGAAAAACTACTCCTTCTACAGTAAGATTCCGACACACTAGAATCGAACCAACTCAGCGCCTGCCGCCCATAGTGACTTGAAAGGACGCCTAAGTATCTGCCTCAAGCAGCGGAATAGAGCGGGATTTTTCGGTATAGTCTTTACTGGTCCACTATTGTAAACACCTATAGTACAGTGAAACCCTATGGAGCAGCCCTCTACTTCTCACTGGACCCGGATCCTAACCCCCATGATGGCTGTAGGGATCCTGCTAAGCCTTGTGGATCCAGCCCAAGGACAGACAACGCCAACGACCCTCGCCCAGAGCCTCAGCGGTGTTGAGCTAGATGATAGTCTGGCGGATCTTAAAGCGACCTTTACCCAAATCGAGGCCGTCTCAGTTCCTGACTTTGCCACCAGTTCACCCGGTTATACCATTGCCGTTCCCTCCGCCTACGGGAGTGGATTTGGCACAGTTTACGTGACTGCCGGATCCGTGGCTTCACAGCGATTTCAAGACGATGGCCAAGCCGGAGTGGGATTCGGATTTGGCTTGGGGAACCCATTGACCACCGCTGGCCTAGACGTAAACTATGCCATCACTGATATTGACGAAGGAACCACTAGCCTCAGCTTGAAGTTACATCGTACGCTTGCAGATACCGAGCAGGCGACAGCCGCCATCGCTCTTGGTTGGGAAGACTTGGCCTCAACTGGAACCCCCTCTCGAGATTCCAGTGTATACGGAGTCATCACGGCTATTTTCAAGCTGCGCCCAGATATTACTTTGAACTTTAGTCGTCTGGCCTTCACAGTGGGTGTAGGAGGAGGACGCTTTCGGTCTGAAGATGCCGTACTCGAGGGAGAAGATACGATTGGGATCTTTGCCAGTAGCGCGATTCGGGTTAGTCAGTCCTTCAGTGTGATTACGGAGTGGACCGGACAGGACTTGGCGGCGGGTGTCTCCTGGGCTCCCGTGCCAGACATGGGGTTCTACATTACACCGGGAGTGCGTGACCTAGCTGGGGCCGGTGATGATCCTCGCTTTTCGATTAGTACAGGCCTTACTGTTCAATTTTAGTCTGCCGTTCAATTTTAGTCTGCCATTCAATTTTAGTCTGCCATTCAATTTTAGTCTG
>CAYUEE010000128.1:9927-12944 GCA_964443615.1 uncultured bacterium
GCCGTTCAATTTTAGTCTGCCATTCAATTTTAGTCTGCCATTCAATTTTAGTCTGTTGTTCAATTGTGGCCCACCACGCACCCCTAGATGGATTCAGTAACACTCACGTCAAGAACCCAGTCAATCAAAGGAGCACTCGTATGTCTCAACTTCATCATGCTCAACTCTATCGTGTCGCAGTTGGTCTGGGCTGGCTTGTGATGTCAGGGATCCTTTCACAGGTAGCTCATGCCCAATCTCAATCGTTTGATGTGCCAGTTATCATCAATGTGGTTGAACCACAAGCGGCAGGCTTTGCACCCACGAGTATTTCAATCGCTCCAGCCTCTGGCTCTGCTCAATCCCAGGACGGTGTAGCCCTCGATAGCAATAGCCTTGTTTTCAACTCACTAGTCTGTGGGGGGGTAAGCGATCTTGTGCAAGAGGATTTGCAACGGTTTCAAGAACTCACCTTTGCCCGTGCCCAAGCCACCTCTCCCCGCGAGCAGCAACGACTCGATCGGGAGATTTTTGAACAGGCCCTGAAGCTCCCAGACTTGATTACAGAAGACTTCGGCAGTCGAAATATCGTAGCGGGTGAATCAGAAGACTGTGACAGCCTGGTTGATGCCCTGACTCGCCTCATGGAGCAGGTCGCTGACTACGTTGCTGCAGTGAATCGCTCCCGAACGGAAGTCCCTTGGTAACCCAGCAGTCACCTTACACCTATGTCTGCTACCCAGTTCCTAGTCCTGCCGTCAAAGTCACAAGCCGTTAGACGTTGTCAGCCATCATTTATCTAACTCACGATAAATTGCGAACGATGAGGTCGAAACCATCAGAAAGTATCAATAAGCTCTTTTACCGAGTTGGGATCATCGTCTAAATTGGGAGCATTGAGCAACGTAACGTTAGGACCTCACCGATTATGATCGCTTCATCACCAGCTAGCTACGAAACAGCGGTTTGGAAGTCTCTACGACAGGCTATTGTGGAGAGCACTGGATTTCAGGTGTGGTTGCAGGATACCTCTTTACCCACCGATGATGGGCAATTAAATCAGCTCGTTCATGATTACTTGGAGCAAACTCTTTCCACCCTGGCATACTAGCCATTCTCACTTGACCCTGTTTCCACTCCTTTTCCCTAGTGCTGCTTCACGCTAGCCATTTCAGCGGCTTCCCCAAACCTGAGCCCACAGCGGTAGTGTGAGCAAGGCGGAGAGGTAGCCAAGGGCTAGCGTTGTTACTGTGATATCCCGATCTAAATCATATTCTTCTGCCAGAACTAGACTCGCTAACGCAGGTGGCATCGAAGACTGTAGAACCACCAGCAGGCGACCTGTCGGGGGTATCGCAAATAGGCTTAGGATAAGCCCTACCCCACCTGGGATCAGCACTAGCTTAATTAGCAATGCAACGCCAGCACTGCCCCAATTCTCTAACTGTTTCATTTGGGCCAAGCGCATCCCTAAGATAGTCAGACTTAACGGAATCATGGCCCAAGCCAGTCCTTTAATCAGCTGATCCGCCACCACTGGCCATTCCATTTGACTCACACTCAACCCCACTGCAAACGCCCACAAGGCCGGACTTCGGCTGATGTTACGGATCCACTGCCAGGGGTGAGACTGATAGTGACTGTGCCGACTGGCTACCCAAACCCCCAGACCGTAGGCACAGAATAGGGTCCCGAGCAAATCGTAGAACAAGGCCCAGGCGAAAAAATCGGTTCCCCCAATGGCTAAGCAGATGGGATAGCCGACATAGCCTGTGTTACCCAGCATGGTGACCAACTGCAAACTGCCTCGCTGGGAGCGATTAAACGCTGTTTCGGCTCCTCCAGTCAGGGTTGAGCGGAGACGGATCCAGCCCCGAGCCAGAGCACCACTGGATAAGACAGCAACCCAACACGCTATCGGCGCAATCCAAATGGGTCCGGATAGATCGATACCACGAGAGAAGCCAACGATGCTAATAGGCACGCCCACCCAGTACATGAAGCGGCCTAGACGTTGGGGTCCTATCGCATCCAAGACAGGGGGTGGCGACCATCGCCAGATCAGAATTCCGACTAAGGTCCAGCCCAGTAGAGGCAGGTAAATGGACAGAAGAGTAGTGACCACTAGGATCCTGTGTGCTTGAAGGAGATGATGCGCCGGATGACATCTTCCACCATGCGATCAGGCGTTGATGCCCCTGAGGTGACACCAATGGTGACAGGACCGTCGGGGAGCCACTGGTCGGTAGTTATAACGGACTCATGCAGAGGTTTATGACGAATTTGAAGGGGGGAAATGAGGCAGTCGGAGCCATCAATGTGATAGGAGGTGTGGCCTTTGTCGAGGGCAATTTCCTGGAGGTGAGTGGTGTTGGAGGAGTTGAAGCCACCGATGACTACCATGAGGTCCAGAGGATGTTCAATCAGCTCGAACATGGCATCTTGACGTTCTTGGGTAGCGTTGCAGATGGTATTGAAGCTCATGAAGTGATTATCGAGCTCTTGGGGACCGTACTTGCGCAACATCGTGGTTTCAAAGAGTTTGGCTATGGCCCGAGTCTCGCCCTCAAGCATGGTGGTTTGATTGGCAATACCGAGGCACTCCAAATCGACCGTGGGATCAAAGCCGGGAGATGTCGCAGGTCCAAATCGTTGCATGAACTCATCTGGATCCCCGCCATTGAGGATGTAGTTGGCGACCCATTCCGCCTCGGCCATATCAAGAATAACTAGATACTTTTCGGCAAAGGAGCTAGTGGCAATAGTCTCTTCGTGCTTGTATTTGCCGTGGATGACGGAGGTGAATTGGGCGGCCCGATGTTTATCTACCTGATTCCAGACACGGGAGACCCAAGGGCAGGTGGTATCGACGATTTCATTGCCCCGTTGTTGGAACCATTCCATTTCTTGGACACTAGCTCCAAAGGCAGGCCAGAGCACGACATCAGAGGGTTGGATGGGGGAGAAGTCTTTGGATCCTTCTGGAGTCGTGTCCACGAACCGGATCCCCATGTCCTTGAGGTGTTGATTGACCTGGG
>CAYUEE010000129.1:0-12523 GCA_964443615.1 uncultured bacterium
GGCATCTGTTCCACTCTGTAGTAGCTGCCAAAATGATGTGGGCGAATCGATACCACCGGGTAAGCGACAAGCCATGCCAATAATTGCTAGGGGCTCTCGATTGGCACTTTCGACGGCATTTAGTTTGGCTTGTAGTCTGTCAATCTTGACTAGCGAATTCTTGAGTAGGGTACGATAATCTTGTTTGGGATCCATAGCCATAGCAAAACCTCAGATATCTGTTAGTCTTTTCGCTAATAAGTCAGCGAGCTCATCTTGTGAGAGAAGATCTAGCTCATCTGAGTCATACGCTTCTGATGCATCCCCATCTGCTGTCACTGTGCCTAGCTGATCCAGAGTTGGATCTGTTTCTCCCTCCTGAGACTTACCAGAGTGGTTCAACTCTTGCAAGAGGTAGTTAGCTAGGTCCTCTACTGTAGGATAGTGGAAGAGCAATGTAGAGCGAAGGGTTTGACCTAAACTTTTCTGAAGATTATTGCGCAGTTCCACCGCCAATAAGGAGTCTAGGCCTAAGTCAAATAGGGGTTGCCGAAGCTGAATATGGTCTGGATCAGCGAGTCCAATGGTTCTAGCAATCTGGCTGCGCAGATGAGCAATCAAAAGGGCAAGTTGCTGACTCTCAGGTGTTACTTGCCACTGCGACAAGAACTCTGAAACCTCAGGTTGAGATGTTTGGATCAGTGTGTCCGTTTCTGGTGTGCCAAATGCGGCTAAAAATGGTGTACGACCACTCTGCTGCAAGAATCGAGTCCAATCCATTGACATGATGCCGATTTGAGAGGCATTGTTCTGCAAGACCTGCGCGAGGGCCTGCCACCCGACTTGAGTCGTGATGAAGTTGAATCCAGTCTTGCGTATGCGCTCCTGTAGTTGAGATCCCAAGCTCGCTGCCATACCCCCTTCTGCCCAAGGTCCCCAGTTAATGCTTAATCCTGAAAGGCCTTGAACATGACGATGATGAACTAGTCCATCCATGAACGCATTGGCTGCTGCATAGCTACCTTGACTGGTGGAGCCCAGCAAGGCGGCAACTGAGGAGAAGCAGACGAACCAATCTAGCTCATTCCCTTGTGTCAGCGTGTGTAGATACCAGGATCCTTCCACCTTAGGAGCCATCACTTTAATCAATCGATCCCAACTCTGTTGCTGAAGTAAGCCATCATCGAGCACACCAGCAGCATGCAGGATCCCTCGTAGGGGTCGGTTGACTGAAGATAGGATCCGTTGGACATCCTGCTTGATGGCAATATCTCCCAATTCCACGGCTACCGTAGCACCCGTAGCTCTCATCTCGTCAATGCGGTGTTGAGCCTCTGGCGAAGGATCTCGGCGGCCCGTGAGAACCAGAGATTGAGCGCCCTGTTCGACTAACCATTGTGCAGCTTGAAGACCTAGGGCTCCTAATCCTCCTGTGATCAAATAGCTTGCGTCCGGTCTCACTAGGGGTTTAGCATTCATCTCAGGCATGGTGATGACCACTTTCCCTCGATGTTTACCTTGCTGCATTAGTCGAAAAGCGTCTACAACTTGAGGAATTGGGTAAGACTGGTGATGGAGTGGCGTGAACTGACCTTGTTCAAATTGCAGGAGAAGTTGTTCAAATAAGTGAGTAATTGTTGACGGATCCGCATGCCCGACTTCTCCTAAATCAAAGGGGTAATAACCAACATCAGACCGCTTTTGCCTGACTTGGTCATGGCTCCAGATCCCCGCTTTGCCAATTTCAATGAAACGGCCTCCAGGAGTCAATGTCTCTAAAGTTTTAGGAATAAAATCACCGTTGAGGCTGTTAAGTGCGACATGGATCCCTTGCCCTTCGGTCAGAGCCATCACTTGATCAGCAAACTCCAGAGTCCGTGAGTTCATAATATGGGTGATTCCTTGCGCCCGTAAGAAGTCCCATTTCGGTGGACTGGCTGTGGCATAGATTTCTGCACCCACCAGCCGAGCAATCTGGAGGGCGGACTGGCCAATACCACCGGCAGCGGCATGGATCAAAACCCGTTCTCCGGGCTGCAGCTGAGCGAGTTGGGTAAGGCCGTAATAGGCGGTGAGGAATACCAGCGGAATCGTCGCGGCCTCTACGGCGTTCAAATGTGATGGCTTTTTCACGACAAAGTCTGCCCGGATAGTGAGGTAGCTACTGAAACCGTTGTGCGCTAAGACAACTAAAACCTCATCGCCAATTGCTAAACGCGTCACGTGCTCTCCGACCCTGGAGACAGTACCGACTGCTTCAAATCCAAAGGTTAGGTCTGAGGCTTCTGTTATGCCAAACGCTTCAGCATAGTAATCCTTCAAAACACCTAAAGAGTTCAGCACATCTCGGAAGTTGAGGCCGACTGCTTTGACTTGAACCTCGACTTCTCCTGCTCCGGGCGCCTGTCGTTGCAGAGGCTGTAAGATTAGGTTGTCTGGGGATCCGTACTCTGGCAATTTCAACTGCAAGGGGACACCTTCGGGAACCGATAAGCCTGTCATATCCGTCTGCTTCTGGTATCGCACGAGTCGCGCTACATGTCGCTCTTCCTGTCGATAGGCAATTTGGTCTTCAGGATCCTGAAACATCATTTCTGCCAGCAGAACATCCAGATCGCTGTCAATTCCTGCATCTGGATCCAAGTCCAGTCGGTGACATGTCAGCTCTGGATATTCTAAGGCGATGACTCGACCCAGCCCCCATATCGACGCCTGAGGGACATTGACTGTTGACTGACTTGAACTGGCCAGTTGAGCACCCTTCGTGACTAACAATAGGGACAGGTCCTGAGAAATGGAAAGATGTTGAGAGGCATTGTGCAGAGCTTGCAATAGATGCAAAATGCTGCCGCACCCCAGGGCTTGAGTCCACTGTAAGTCGTCCCGATCTTGAGGAGCCCAGGATCCCTCCAGAGACCAAAGATGTAGGATCCGGTTCACTGGTCCACAGTCTTTGAACACCTGCTGAAACTCGTCTGGCACTAGTGGATTGACTTGGTAGTGATTAGGATCCTCTTTGTGATACTGGTTGCCTACAGTGACGATAGTATAGGCTTCTCCTCTGCGTTTTAAGGCTTCTTCTAGACGAGAGCTCAGCGGTCCCTGAGGCGCAAAGATCAGCCATGGTTCTGTAGTCGCATTCTGTTCAGCAGCCCCTAGCACTTGAGGTTGCCATTCAATCTGATATAGTTTGTCATCAATACCAGGCTCTAGACTGCGCAGCACAGACTCCCGACTTGCCTGCCGCATTGTGAAGCCACTTACCTCAGCAATGACAGTTCCACTCTCATCCGCAAATTGCAGGTCACTGGTAAGCATCCCTGAAGCAACTGTTGTCTTTACCTGCACGTTTACCTGACAGCCTGCCTGCCGGTAGACTCGCAAGCGCTCAACTCCCACAGGCAGATAGAGTCCGTCTAGCTCTTCCACAACAGCACCAGCTAGCTGGAATCCACCATCTAGCAAAATGGGGTGAAGATGGTAGTGTTTGGAGTCGGTTGAATCGTGTAATCGGATTTGTCCATACCCCTGCGCTTCACTCTCTTGCCGATCTCTTCTCCACGCTCGGTCTATCGACTGAAACTGGGGGCCAAAGTCAATGCCTTGAGCTCTAGATTGCTGGTAAAACTTGCCAGTATCAACAGTTACAGGATCCTTAGAGGCTTCAGAAGATACTTCCGATATTGCTGACTGGGGCTGGTGTTGACCCATTTGACCTGCGACTAGTCGTCCGGTAGCGTGAACTGTCCAGCCATCATCAGAGGATCCATCTAGGCTACCAACTTCAAAGCTGTATGAGTGCGGATCCTGAGGTGACAGGATGAGCTGCACTATCTGAGTTTGATTAGAGGTCAGGATTAGTGGCTTTTCAATAGCAATATTTTCAAGAATAATACTGTCACTTTTGAGTATTTGAAATCCTGCTGCTAATGCCATCTCAATGTACGTTGCTCCAGGTACGATCACGTGCTCAAAAATCCTGTGATCGGCCATGTAACTGAGCGAAGCGGTACTGAAGGTAGAGTCGAAATAGATATCTTTGCTACGTCCTAAGTTTAGTTTCTCACCGAGCAAGGGATGAGTATCGGTAGCCACATACCGTCGTTGCACAGGATCCGGCTGAGTGTCTACCCAATACCGCTGACGCTGAAAAGGATATGTGGGTAATCCGTGTAGTCTGTGGCAGTTGTCTCCTCGGTGAAACTCAGACCAATTTACCTTTACGCCCTTAGTGTAGAGCTGCGTTAAGCTTTGTAGGATCCCTGCCCAATCCGACTGACTAGGACGAAGACTGGGTAGCCAAAGTTCATCGCCTTCTGGAACACACTGACGTGCCATACCCAACAGTACCGGTTTAGGACCGATTTCTAAATAGATATGAGGCTGCTGGTGATGGAGTGTTTGCACGCCCTGAGCAAATCGCACAGGCTGGCGGATGTGTTGTACCCAATACTCTGGTCTACTGATCTCATCAGTAATTAACTGACCTGTAACGTTGGAAAGGATTGAAATCTGTGGCCTACTATAGGTGACCTGTTGAGCAATGGTAGCAAATTCAGATAGAATAGGATCCATTAATGGTGAGTGAAACGCTTGCGAAACGGCTAAAGACTTAGTTTTGATGCCTTGAGTTTCAAGCGTTTGTGATGCGGCGATCACGGTGGAACGATCACCTGAAAAGACGATGCTTTCCGGCCCATTGAACGCAGCGATAGCAATCTTCTCTTGGGGATATTGGTCGATAACAGCTTGAACTGTTTCAGCAGTCGCTAAGGCTGAAACCATGGATCCGTCTGATGATAATGCCTGCATGAGGCGAGCACGGGCGGTAATCAATTTCAAGCCATCAGCTAAACTGAAGACATCGGCAATACAGGCTGCTACATACTCGCCCACGCTATGCCCCATCATAACTTGCGGCTGGATCCCCCAGCTTATCCACATCTGAGCCAAACTATACTCCAGTGCAAATAACGCAGGTTGCGTATACTGAGTTTCATTTAATTTAAATTCAAGTGGTTCAAATGATTCGCCTAAATTTTCTTGATCCTCTAAGTTCCTGGTTGCGAAGACTACCTCTAAGAGGGGGTCAGGCAAATACGGTTTAACTAGCTCAGCACACTGGTCCAATGCCTGTCGAAAAATCGGCTGTGTCTCGTATAATTCCTTGCCCATACCAATGTATTGGGATCCTTGTCCTGTGAACAGGAAGGCGATTGTGGGTGAGTCATGCACTTCACCGCGACTACTTGTTAAGTTATCTCCTACAGTGGGTTTAGCGAGCTCTGCCATCAAGTTATCGATAGATGAAGCTAGGATCCCTAGTCGATGAGCAAAATGGCCTCGTCCTACATGGGAAGAGTAACAGAGGTCTTTTAGTGACAAGTCTCTATGGGTTGTTAAGAAGGTATGGAAGGATCCTTGTAAATCTTGAAGAGCAGCGGCCGATTTAGCTGATAGTGTCAGGAGATGGAGCGGTCGGGGAACCGTGTCATCGTTGACCGACTCATCAGGTTCTGGTGCTGCTGCCAGGAGAACATGAGCGTTTGTCCCGCTGGCTCCAAATGAACTGACACCCGCTAATTGAGCTTGTGACCTCTGCGGCCAATCTGTTAAACGAGTTGGGGCTTCAATAGAGAGATGTGCCCAGTCAATACGTGGGTTAGGTGAGTGCAATCCGCGATGAGGTGGGATAGCTTGCTGTTTCAATGCGAGGATGACTTTAATAATCCCTGAAATTCCTGCAGCAGACTCTAGGTGGCCGATGTTTGCTTTAACAGATCCGATCAAAAGTGGCTCTGCCTGCGAGTGCCCTGAACTGAACACTTGACCTAGAGCCGTGACTTCAATCGGATCCCCGAGGGCTGTCCCTGTACCATGCGCTTCAATGTAGCCGACCTCGCTTGGGGAGACCTGTGCTTCAGCGAGGGCCTGCTCGATTAATCGTTGCTGAGACCGTCCATTAGGAACTGTGAAGCCGCTGCTTGGACCATCCTGGTTGACGGCGCTGCTGCGAATAACTGCGTGAATGGGATCCTGATCAGCAAGGGCCTGTGATAGAGGTTTGAGTACAATCATCCCACAGCCCTCGCCGCGGCCAATTCCATCGGCTGTCGCATCAAATGTTTTGCAGTGACCGTCGGGGGACAACATCTGAGCTTTCGCTGTTGCAATCATGCTGTCCGGAGTCACGATCAAGTTGACGCCTCCTGCTAAGGCGGTTTCACATTCGCCACGGCGGAGACTTTGACAGGCTTGGTGTAGAGCTACCAGTGAGGAGGAACAGGCTGTATCAACGGCCATGGCCGGTCCTGTAAAGCCGAAGGTGTAGGCAATTCGCCCCGCCGCTGCATTCAAGGGTCCACCGGTGACACCGTACGCCTGACTGGATCCTGATTCACGGTTGGCTCTGGTCAAGAGGGTATTGTAATCAGTTAGGGTAATCCCCACGAAAACGCCTACATTGCTACCCTCCAAGCGCTCGGTAATTGTCCCTGCATCCTCTAATGCCTCCCAGCTAACCTCTAATAGGAGGCGATGTTGCGGATCCATGTAGGTTGCTTCCCGAGGTGTGATCCCAAAGAACTGCGGATCGAACTCATCGACGGTATCCAGAAATCCACCCCGCCGACTGTAGCTTTTCCCAGGGGCTGACGGATCCGGATCATAGTAGGCCTCAACATCCCACCGACCGTCAGGAATATCCCGAATGGCGTCATAACCCTCTGCCAGTCGAGTCCAGAAGGTTTGAGGATCCGTTACCCCACCTGGCATCCGACAGGCCATCCCAATAATTGCAATGGGTTCGGTGACGTTAACGGCAATCCGGCGTTCTTTCACCTTCGAGGGTGTTGCCAATTTCAACACATCCTGAGACAAGTAAGCAGCTAGACTTTTTAAATTAGGGGCATCGAATGCCAGACTAGCAGGCAAGGGTACGCCTAAACTCTTTTCTAATCGTTCTTTTAGGTCAACTGCCATTAAAGAGTCCATCCCCAGTTCAAAAAAGCCTATCTCCGGTTTAACCGGCCGAGATGGATCCAGGTTTAAGACTCGACACAGCTGTTCTTGTAAGTGTTGTTGTAACTCGGAGTCACGCTGGCGAGAGGGTAATGCAGCTAGCCTATCTAACAAGGTGGTCTGATCGAACTTCAAAGATACTTCGGAGGATTCAGCAGGCGCGAGGACATCTAAGAAAGGTCGGGGGCGACGAATGTTTAGGATCCGCCTGAACTGAGACCAGTCAACCTTAACAACAGTAGTCTGTGCCGCATTATTCTGCAGAACAACGCCCAAGGCTTGCAAAGCGACCTGAGGATCCAGTGCTTCTACTCCGATCTGTTTCAACTGTTCCTGGAAATTTTCTGTGGCCATCCCCCCGCCAGACCAGGGTCCCCAATTGATTGAAATCCCTGCCAAGCCTAACTGACGCCGATAGTGAACAAGAGCATCTAAGAAGGCATTCCCGGCGGCGTAATGACCCTGCCCCTGAGATCCCCACATCGCAGCAATTGATGAAAAGCAGACGAACAACTCTAAGTCGAGGTGTTGAGTCTGTTGATGCAGGATCCATCCTCCCTCCACTTTAGGCTTCAATACCGATTCAAATTGCTCTGCGGTCATTGTTGCCAACGGGTGATTGCCTACTGAACCTGCTGCATGAATCACACCGCAGAGGGGATAGGATCCGTGCTGGACCTGCTCTATAGCCCGCGCTACTTGATCGGGTTGTGTCACATCACCTTGAATAACTTGAACTGATGCACCCATCTCAGTCCATGCTGAAATTGCAGTTTCAACTTCTGACGTGGATCCTCTCCGACTCAGTAAGACTAGATGCTGTGCTCCTTGGTTGATCATCCATTGAGCCACTTTGAGCCCCAAGGAGCCTGAGCCCCCTGTGATGAGATAGGAGCCGTCTGACTTCACTTTGAAGGTATTCTGAGTTGAGCGAGACGCTGACACTAATCGGGGCACCCATCGCTGAGCTCGCCGATACATGACTTGATCCTCAGTGTCAGAATTGAGGATCTCTTGAATGACTGCCGTCATCTGATCGCGCAGTGAGATCTGGGGATCTAAGTCAATTAGTCCTCCCCAGCAGTCAGGATGCTCAAGCACAATGACTCTACCTAGCCCCCATAGGGTCGCTTGACTCAAGTTAATATCATTAACCTGATCGGGGATTGCACCTTGGGTAACCATCCAAACTTTTGTTGAACTGTTCTGTTGGTTCAAGTGTTGAATGAGTTGCATCAGGCTGAGGCAGGCATTTCGACTAGATGCCATCACACTTTCGGAAGCCGTAACCTCATCGCATTGCCAGATATGTAGGATCCCTTGGAGATTCTCTGAACTCAAAATGTCTGATTCTAATGCTGCTAAAAACAGGGCGGGATCCTGATTGAACTCAACAATAGTATACTGACCTCCTTGCTCCTGTACCCAATGACCGACTTCACTACCTATTTGAACATTATTGGTAACAATAACCCAGTGGCCCAGTTCTAGTGCAGGTAAGTTAGACGTGGACTTGGAAATCCAATCCATCTGATAGAAGTAGGATCCTAAGTTAGCCAGGATAGCTTGCTGTTGGTGCTGTGAAATTAAGAACTCTAAAATCTGTCGAGGGGCAACCACTTGATCAGGTGTATAGCCCCCGTCTTGAAGCAGTTGCATCAACTGATCCTGATCTCCAGTCTCTAGCAGCTGGGTGACGGGACTAACGAGAGTCTGAGATGACTGATTCTGTTCTGTTGAGGCCTCTTCAATCCAGTACCGCTGACATTCAAAGGGATAGGTCGGTAAACCACTTAGTTTGCGAGGAGCGTAGGGTCGATTGAACTCAACCCAGTCAATCGGTAAACCAACAGCATAGAGCTGTCCTAAACTCTGCAATAATTGCTGCCACTCTGAAATACCAGGTCTTAAGGTTGGTAGCCAGAGCCCTACATTTTCTGGTAGACATTGTCGCCCCATCCCCAACAAAATAGGTCTGGCCCCGATTTCCAAATAGATATCGCACCCTTGCTGATGCAAGCTTTGGATCCCTTGTTGAAATTTCACCGGTTGTCTAACATGCTGAACCCAATAGGACGCTGTTGCAATGGAATCATCTGCTAGTTCACCCGTTACATTGGAAACAACCGGGATTTGAGGACTTAAGTAAATGACTTGCTGAGCAATCTGTTCAAACTCAGTTAACATCGGATCCATCAACGGAGAGTGAAATGCTTGGGATACCTCCAGGGCTTTGACCTTGATCCCTTGAGCCTCCAATCGAGATGTCACCTCTCCAACGGCGAGCCGCTCTCCTGAAAATACAAGGCTACTTGGACCATTGTAAGCAGCAATTGCAACTGTTTCAAGGGATCCTATTGCGGTTTCAACAGTGGCTTCATCTGCCAACGCAGAGACCATCGCTCCATCAGAGTTGAGGGACTGCATCAGGCGTCCCCGAGCAGCAATCAGCTTCAGTCCATCCTCTAAGCTAAAAACCCCTGCTAGACAGGCCGCAACGTATTCACCAACACTATGCCCCATGAGGGTAGCTGGCTGGATCCCCCAGCTCATCCACATTTGAGCTAACGCATACTCCATAGCGAATAGAGCCGGTTGAGTGAAGTCTGTTCGATGAAGTAAGGAGTTCTCTGAACCGAATTCGAACAAGACATTGAGTAGAGGATGTTCAAGATAAGGATCCAAGATCTCAGCACAACGATTGAGGGTCTGTTGAAAAATAGGCTGACTATCGTAGAGTTCCCGCCCCATATTGACATACTGAGATCCTTGGCCGGTGAACAAAAACGCTAGACGAGACTCACCACTAGCGGTGGGGCTATCCTGTACGCAGATAGCAGGACTTTCAATTTGACCTAATCTAACAGCAGTTAATTTATCACGTAGATCAGTTGTAGAGCTGCAAACAATGGCTAGTCGGTCATTGAAATGGGCTCGGCCAACCTGATGAGTAAAGCACAGACTCTCTAAGTCGGCATCAGGATCCTGTTCAAGATAATCTCCAATCCGCGCACTCCACTCCGCCAGTACCGTCTGTGACTTCGCTGATACCGTAAAGAGCTGCTGTAGTCTATGCCACTTTGTTGGTGCCGGATCCGGTGCGGGAGCTTCTTCCAGGATCACATGAGCATTGACCCCCCCAAATCCAAACGAACTCAACCCAGCCCGACGTGGGATCGCATCACCTGAGCAGGTAGTCAATGGCTCCCAATCTCGGCCTTGGTCCAGGATAAAAAAGGGGGAATCGTTCAATTGGATCCGTGGATTGAGTACTTGAAAATTAGAATTAGGAGGCAGTCGCTTGTATTTAAGCGTCAGGAGCACTTTAATCAAGCCCGACATTCCAGCCGCTGCCTCTAGGTGACCAATCGCTGTCTTCGCGGCTCCTAACGCACAGTAGTTTTGGGTGGGGAGGTCGGGATCCTGTTGGTTCCGTAACTGCGTGAAGGCTCGCTTTAACCCGTTAATTTCAATCGGATCCCCCAGCGGTGTCCCCGTTCCGTGCGTTTCAATATAAGTGATAGTGTTCGGAGGGATCTGAGCTCGACTAATCGCTGACCGAATTACTTTAGATTGGGCATACACATTCGGAGACGTGAGCGTCCGAGCCAAGCCACCATGGTTAATTGCACTACTACGGATAACGCCATAAATCGGGTCCCGATCCGCCATCGCTTGTGTCAACGGCTTTAGCAGTACCATCCCAGCGCCTTCTCCTCGTACATATCCATCCGCCCCAGCATCAAATGAGCGACATTGCCCCGTTGGGGACAGCATCCCTAGCTTACTGAGTTCAATGTAACGAGTGGGGGAGCACATCACATTAATTCCGCCCACCAGAGCGAGATCACAATCCCCATCCCTTAAGGCGTTAATCCCCGCATGTAAGGCCGTCAACGCACTAGAACAGGCAGTATCGAAGGGCAAACTCGGACCCTGCAGATTCAGCAAATAAGAAATCCGGTTGGGGGCAATCGACGCATGATTTCCGGTTAACGTATGGCCTTCAACAGATCCGGATTGATTCAACTGCAATTCTTCGTAATCAAAATTGCAAATACCGACAAACACGCCCGTCTGGCTGCCCGCTATCGCTGCTGGGGCATATCCTGCATCTTCAAAACAAGCCCAGGCAAGTTCTAATAGGATCCGTTGCTGTGGATCCATGCGCATCGCTTCCCGAGGCGAAATATTGAAAAAGGAGGCATCAAACTGGTCAATACCCTGGATGAAACCGCCCCACTTGCTCACGCTAGTATTCGGAGTTACTGGATCCGGTGAATAGTAGCGAGATAAAGGCCATCTGTCTGCAGGAATTTCCGTTATGCTATTAATGCCGTTAACTAAATTGTGCCAGTAGTCTCGATAGGTATTGGCCCCAGGAAAACGGCACGCTATGCCGATAACGGCGATGACCTGCTGATCAACCATGGGCTCTTCTCCGTGAGGCTTTTGCATTCTGACTTTGATTCTGTATCATTGCATTGCTTTATGCAATACTTCTGGATCTCGACAAACAGCTACTCTTTGAATGGTTTAGAGGAAGCATCATGGTTGTCTTTAGCAACACCATTGGTATTGTCGCGTAGATTATCCTTTACCTGCAACAGTTTAGCAAGCAAGTAGGTTTTCAGCGTCTTTTCAGTATCAGGGGCAAAATAGCTTGCCCATTTCTTTTCGGTCTCAATATGCTTGTCATGACTGGATTCAGTGTGCCACTTTAAAGCAAATTGACTACAGATTGCCACCAATGATCTACTAGAGTGTAGACAGAATAAAGATCGTTGGCATAGCATATTCAACGAATTCAAGGAGGCCTTTGAACAAGCAACAAGGATCTGTTCTGAGGGAAAGCGTTTGTTGAACCGGATCCGGATCCTAAAAGAGCTTCTGTTTCTTTGCAATTCCTGTTCAGCTCAATCAATCTAGGTTATATCATAGACATTACAGATTGGAGTTATAAGTAGGATACTCAGAGGAGTAATGCAGTGGGTTTATTTTCTGACTATCTATCATCGGATTATGAAGGTAGCAAGATCGAAGTAGAAGGTCACACAAGCTTCACTGCTATCTACCGTCTGATCATTGACGGGGAAGTCATTGATCAGGTCCGAATACTATTCGGAACAGCTAGTTTGAGGGGGCAGATACAAACTACAGAAGAGAAACTAAATGTTAGAGTCAAAGTGGAACAAGGGATATTGGGGGCTAAGTTTAAATTGTTTATTGATGGAGCTGAGTATCAGTTTAGGAAACTTTATTAGACTCAATCCTATGTTCTCAGGATCCGTTGATCAAACAATTTTTCCTGAGCTAAAGGGAGCTAGACCTAAGATACCACAGTATTCTCGTGTGTCTAGTAAAAGGTTGATTGAATTGACAGAGTAAGGAGCTAACTCTGAGTAGTCGTCCACCTCCAACAGATGGTATTCACCTAAAAGCTATGGTTATTTCAGCTAAAGTTAGTCGTATGCTTCAAGGTGGGACTCCAAAAGCTTGGCAATCTCTTGAATATAAGGTTCTT
>CAYUEE010000130.1:0-12396 GCA_964443615.1 uncultured bacterium
GGGCGATATCTATATTTGAAGGAATCATCAATGGCCAGCGCTGGGAAATGCAATTGAAGGGGGGGGGCCCAACGCCCTATTGTCGGGGGGCCGACGGACGCGCAGTACTCCGTTCGAGTGTGCGTGAGTTTCTAGCGCAAGACTATATGCACGCGTTAGGTGTGCCTACATCGCGCTCTTTAACCCTATATGTGTCTAAATCTGAGACCGTTACCCGGCCCTGGTATTCCCAAGACTCTTGCTCTCTTGACCCGGATATTTTGGTGGACAATCCTGTAGCGATTTCAACTCGCGTTGCCTCCTCCTTTTTGCGCGTGGGTCAGCTGGAGTTATTTGCCCGCCGCGCTCGCAGCAACGCTCATCCCAGAGCAATAGAGGAGTTGAGCATGATAGTGTCGCACTTAATTGAGCGAGAATACAAAAGCGACATTAGTCAAAACCTTAGTTTTGCCGAGCAATTGGTTGAGTTGGCTAAGCTATTTCGCCAGCGGCTTACTTCACTAATGGCCAATTGGCTACGGATTGGTTATTGCCAGGGTAATTTTAATAGTGATAACTGCGCCGCTGGTGGTTTTACCCTCGACTATGGACCCTTTGGGTTTTGTGAAATTTTTGACCCTTGGTTTCAACCTTGGACTGGCGGCAGCGAACACTTTGCATTCATCAATCAGCCAAGGGCCGCAGAAACAAACTATTATATGTTTTGGAAAGCGGTGAGACTGCTACTAGACGAAGATGCTAAAGCTTTAGAACAGTTCGACCAAGTAGGCCGTGGCTTTTCAGAAGCCATGCAAACACAAATTCAAAACATGTGGGCAGCCAAACTTGGCTTGACTGAATTTAACCCAGAGCTATTTCGGCGACTAATGCAGCTAATGACCCACTCAGATGTGGATTACACCATTTTCTTCCGCGAGTTGTCTCACATACCAGACGATGTCTCAGCCTTGAAAAAGAGCTTCTACGGTAAAACGTCACGACACATTGAGGACCAATGGCAAACCTGGCTCAAAAGCTGGCGCGACCTCATCAACGACGGCAATTTGGCTGAGCTTTCAACCAAGATGAAACAGACTAACCCAAAATACACCTGGCGAGAGTGGTTGATTGTCCCTGCCTATCAACAGGCCATGCAGGGCGACTACACGTTAATTAAAGAGTTGCAAGCAGTCCTGAGCTATCCCTATGAGGAGCAATCACAGGAAATAGAAGATAAATACTATCGTCTAAGACCCAGCGCGTTTTCTGACGTTGGTGGCGTGTCGCACTATAGTTGTTCATCTTGATAATGTGTTTGATTTGATCAATCCCCAGCGATACTTGATTAATCTTGAGTGATGCTCGATCAATCGCCAGTGATACTCAATCAATCGCCAGTAGTGCTCGATCAATCAGCAGTAATACTCGATTAATCGTCAGTGATACTTTGATAGTCGTCGAGGTAGAGCTGCGATGGGCTGACAACGTCTTAGCTTTTGCTCCTGGATCCGGATTGGCACCCGCCTCGATCCTCTCCACCACCTACTTCAGTTTTTTAATCAAACCTGGATCCGTGCTCTAGACTATGAACGGTGAGCTGAGACTCCACCGCAATCAAGTGTTCTATAATACACGGTTAGCACGATTTATGATTCAACTCCACCCCGCCCTCGCGACGATGACCCGGATTGGGACTCAGGTAACAACACTAGTGATGTTGAGCTGGCTAGCAGCCTGTGGCCAATCGAGCACCCCCACAACGTTGTCGCTGGATCCAACTGACACCCCTGGCGATGCCATTGCCACCGACGCCGATGCCGCCACCATCCAAGGATCCGTTCAATCCAGCACCGCAACCTTCACGGCTCCTGTCACCACTGACTACGCTGGAACCCTGCGACTCGATGTAGAAGTCTCTGACCCAGGGACCTTGCCGAACACTCTATCTGTGGGAGCGGCTAACTTTGTCCAGATGAGCCACACCGTTGTGCCTGGGTTTGTCTCCTTCGCCGTTGATTTAGAGACAGTCTTCACACCTTTGGATCCGTTTCAAACTCTGCCCTTGGCGTTGCCAGACGGCACCACGGTTCAAGCCGCCCCGATTGGCCAATTCTCAGATGCCGTGGAGTTGATCTATCAAGGCAATCCCACCACGCTTGATATTACAGATGTCGCTGTCGTCCTAGCCGCCTTGCAAATAGAGTCCACCGATGCTAATGCCATTGCTGATCGGGCCAACACTCTGTTAGACGCCACAGGAGTCAATGCTCAAGCGTTAGATCCGGTTCCGGATGACACGAATACCAACTTTATTGATGCTGGCACTGGGGTTTTGAACTTGTTAGATGTGGCTGCTGTGCTGGCCCGCATTCAAGTTGGGACCAACGATGTCGATGCTGTTGCAACCCGGATCAATGAACTATTGGATACCCCCAGCGCGGTCCAAACGGAAGATGTGGTCTTCGTCCCCGGAACGGTGATTCCCCAAGCTGCCAATGGATCCATTGATTTGAACCTCAAAGGTGAAGTGGGTGGCTTCACAGCGCCCCTCTACCTCACCCATGCTGGCGATGACCGGTTATTCGTGGTCGAACAGGGAGGTCAGATTAAAATTGTTCAAAACGGATCCGTGTTACCTACCCCCTTCCTGGATGTCACAGCTAAGACCAATGCGGGGGGAGAACAAGGCCTGCTGAGCATCGCGTTCCCATCAGATTACGCCACGTCCGGTTACTTCGTGATCAACTACACCGATCAGCAAGGGGATTCCGTGGTCTCTCGCTTCACGGTGTCTGGAGATCCAAATGTGGCCAACACGACGGAAGAGATTCTACTAACCGTTGACCAACCCTTCTCGAACCATAACGGCGGCCTCTTGAAATTCGGACCCGATGGCTTCCTCTATGTGGCTCTTGGGGATGGGGGCAGTGGTGGAGATCCAGGCAATCGTGCTCAGACTGGCGGCACCCTTCTCGGTAAACTCCTGCGGATTCAAGTGGATGCAACAGGCCCCTACACCGTTCCTGGTTCCAATCCATTTGTGGGTGATGCGGGTGTCCTCGATGAAATCTGGGCGCTGGGTCTACGGAACTCTTGGCGATTTTCATTCGACCGTGGCACTGGCGACCTCTTCATCGGCGATGTGGGGCAAGGATCCTTTGAAGAAATCAACCGCCAACCCGCAGCCAGTCCAGGAGGGGAGAACTACGGCTGGCGCATTACCGAGGGCGATAGTTGCTTCAATCCTCCCATCTTCTGTGACCGAACTGGGTTGACACCACCGATTATCACCTATGGCCGAGCCTTGGGCCAATCGGTTACCGGCGGGTATGTCTATCGCGGCAGCCGCTACCCTGATATGGTAGGCACCTACTTCTACGGCGACTTTGTCAGCGGACGTGTGTGGGGTGCGCAAGGATCCGGTAACAACTGGACGTCATCCATCCTGCTTGAAAATGCCGCCGCGATCAGTAGCTTCGGTGAAGATGTGCAGGGTGAGCTTTACCTGGTGGACTATACCGGTCGCATCTTTGAAGTTGCAGATGATCCGACGCCTTAATGGGCTCTAAGTCTCAGCCCTAAAGGACACCACAACAGGATCCTGGTTGGCCAAACCTCACTTCTTCAAGCCCATCAGGATCCCAAACCCAACCAGAATAAGCGCTTCAGTCCCCAGTAAACCATTCAACGTACTGGCATCGTCTGGAGTCACGACAAACTGAGAGCGCCACACAGTGTACGGCAAGAATTGTAACGTCAATAGCCCTATCCCCAAAGCCCCCACAGACCAGACGGATCCTGTCCAAAGGCCAATCGCAGTGACACTATCAAAGCCTAGTAAAATGACATCTAAGCACCGCCACAGTAGAGGGGTTTGGAGCCAGGGTGTTCCCGAGAATCCCAGGATATTACTGACATGGACCGTGGCCCCGTAAACCAGCACCAGAGCAACCCCTCTAGCGTAGATTGAAGTCCATCGCTGCTGCAGAGCATTGGCGAGCCATTGATGCCAGGTAGCCATGAGGAACCTCAATGAGGGTGTACTTCTTCAGAATAACGAAGCTTATGATAACGGATCCGACGAAGTACAGTAAACTAAACTCGATGTTTTGAGGGGAGAAGCTATATGGATATTGCGGCAGTTAAGGCCATTGTTGAGCGAGCTCTAGAAGATGGCAAGCTAACCTCTGCAGAGAATGATGAGATTGAAGCCGCCATTATGGCAGATGGTATCATTTCGGACGCAGAGCTGGAACTACTTGAAAGTGTAGGCCGTAAAGTGCGCAGTGGCGAGATTACCCTGATCGGTCCCGATGGTGAACCTGTCTAGGCATTGAGGTTGAGCTCTAGGCATTAAGGTTAAGTCATTTCTCAGTTGGGTGTTCAGGATCCGACTGAAGAGTTTGACTCAACCAAATGTGACTCAATTAAATGTGACTCAATTAAATGTGCTTAGAAAACTTGCTCCCTGCTGGTGAACTGTGATGACACCCCTCCGTGCCTCCTCGATAACATCTCACGATTGCTTGGCTGGACGTTTAGTGCGACGAATCTGCAGCCACATGCTGATCCCAGTTGAGGCCATAACCAGTAACCCTGCTGCATTCAAAAATGGGTAGATAATGCTCAGGTCAATAGGTCCCCACTTACCGGTATGAACCTCAATTAACCAAAAGTAGTCTCCCCCATTGCCCATCAAAAGGGCCAGCTGATACAAGGATCCGGTGACTAAGGTCAACACCATCGGTAGTAGCAAGACAGGGGCAAGCCATCGGTGCACTTTCCGAATCATCTGTTTATTCACGGCCATAGGATCCTCCCACGCATTCCCTCTACCATAGGCGATCAAACCGCCGTTAGAGCAGGCTCAGTTGCCAGAATTTCCAGGACACGACCGCTGAGGGAAAAGGCTCGGGCCTCGGTAATGCAGACGTTGAGGAAGGATCCTTGTAATTCATTCAAATCACCCTCCACAAAGACCGTCCTGTTTGTCCGAGTGCGACCCATAACCTGATGTAACCGTTTCGGATTACGACTCTCCACCAGGATGACTTCATCCCGACCCAGATACCGTTGACTCCGTGAGGCTGCTGCGTCTGCCACAACTCGATTCAACCGTTGCAGACGATCACTTTTCACGTCTTCAGAGAGTTGAGACTCCCATTCTGCAGCAGGCGTACCGGGTCGGGGAGAGTATGCCGCTGTATTGACAGCATCGAAGCCAATATCTTGAACAAGTGTGAGGGTGTCTTGAAATTGCTCTTCGGTTTCGCCCGGAAACCCTGCGATCGCATCGGCACTAATGGCAGCATCCGGCATATAGTGACGAATAAGTTCAATGATACTGCGGTACCGTTCGTGAGTATACCCTCGCTTCATCCATTTGAGGACGTCGTTATTTCCAGCTTGAAATGGAATATGAAAATGCTCACAAACCTTGGGTAGTTCAGCACAGGTCCGAATCAACTCCTCAGTGAAATAGCGGGGGTGACTGGTGGCAAAACGGATCCGTTGGATTCCTTCAACATCATGGACATGGCGTAGCAGTTCAGCTAAGGTTACCTTCGGCTTCAAATCCCGGCCATAGGCATCAATATTTTGGCCAAGAAGCGTAATTTCAGGGAACCCAGCCTCGGCAATCGCTGCAACCTCCCGCCGAATCGCCTCAGGCGTTCGAGACTGCTCCAGTCCGCGCACCGATGGGACAATGCAGTAGGTACACCGCTCATTGCATCCGTAGATCACGTTTACCCAAGCTGTCACACGACTTTCCCGTCGAGGCTTCGTAATATCTTCGGGAATATCACAGGGTTCCGTTGCGACCACTTGGTTCCCCGCTTCAACTTGATCCAGCAAATTGGCCAACTGATTCACGTATTGCGGACCCATCACCAAGTCAACCTCGGGCACCCGGCGCAGTAACCGTTCGCCTTCTTGTTGAGCGACACATCCAGCTACCACAATCTTGAGTCCTGGATTCTCCCGTTTCCGTCGGGACTGGTGACCGAGATAGGAATAAACTTTCTGTTCCGCATTATCCCGGATGGTACAAGTGTTGTAGAGCAAGAGATCAGCTTGATTAGGATCCTCACAATACTCATACCCCAAAGACTCCAGGATCCCGGACATACGCTCAGAGTCAGCCCGGTTCATTTGGCAGCCGAAGGTAATGGTGTGGTAGGTGAAAGCAGCCATAGGTGTCAGTTACAGAGAATCAGGGATCTAGCGTAACCTATTCCATACATTGGGTGCCTGCAACCCTTGCATCCCTCGTTGCTGCCCGAGCCAACACTTTCAGCTTTAGATCAGCCAATACTAGACTCATCAAAGATGAGAACACCTGCTCAAAATTGGCCCCTAAAACTCATCACCAACCAATCCTTAATAAATCCCGTTTCAAGGAGATTGCATCAAAGGAATCACAGGAGTGTACCAGCGTGAGCCCTGCGTATAGGCTTGTTGAAGCTGGTTAATCGTTAAAGAGTAAGCATCAGATTGATTCATCATCGATAGGACCCAGCAAGTGATGAGCAGTACAACACCTGCAACGACCAACAATGAAAATGATTTTGCTTGGAATCTCACATATTGAAGCATAGTACTTTGGGTTGTTCCCCCTCCAGTGTCAGTACCCATATCCACTCTCACTACCTATGGCCACACCAACATTGTAGAAAATACTTTCAATATTCATGGCGAATCAATACAAAACACAACATTACTCTGATGCCAATACCGTCATATTTAACTTATCTTCAGCAATGCTTTACAAAACTATTAAACATAAACTTTCATTCAGGTTCTTTCCTCAAGTCACATCCACATCTGTACTGTCGAGATCCTATTCCTCTGACGCGGCATCCCCATCAGAGCCTACTGACTATCAGCATTGGATCCTCTGAACTTAAGCTTGACTTTAGAAAGGTAGTGAAAATATTGACTCTAGCCCCTTAGACCCAAGGCTAGTCCAGGTTGGCTCAGAGGGTGGTTCTCGGCTTACACTGCAAAAGTAGTGATACTAAACTTCATATGGTTGAATCTCTCCGTCTTTGGCTGTACCAGATGGAACAGTTTGCCACTGGACTGGTTGAGGCACAGCTCCAAGACTTGTCAGTGCTGAGTTTGTTCGTGGTTGCAACAGCTGGGATCCTAACAAGCTTGTCTCCTTGTATGTTATCCATGCTGCCGATCACGGTGGGTTATATCGGCGGTTACTCTACTCAACGGGGGCAAGCAGTCTGGCAGTCAGTCTGGTTTGCTGTGGGCTTAGCAGTGACATTAACTGGATTGGGGTTAGGTGCCGCACTGTTGGGACGAGTGTATGGCCAAGTGGGTACGGTATGGCCATTGCTGATGGGAGCGATTGCGATTGCGATGGGTCTTAATCTCCTAGACGTGATACCGTTGCAGTTCCCGAACTGGTTTGGTGAAGTGTCGATTCCTGAGCAGTGGCCTCAAGGGATCCGTTCTTTGACATTAGGGTTGACATTCGGTCTAGTTGCCTCCCCTTGCAGTACACCTGTTCTGGTTGCACTACTAAGCTGGGTCTCGACGACGGGTAATCCTACGGTGGGGGCAGGCCTCCTCTTTGCCTATGCCATTGGGCTAGTGTCTCCTTTGGTCATGGCGGGCCTCTTCACAACTGCGATTCGTCGGTTATTGGCCTTGCGTCAATGGTCAAGTTGGTTAACGTATGCTAGCGGGATAATTTTAGTGGGATTTGGATCCCTATCGATTCTGGGTCGGATACTCTAGACGTATGGGCTAATAGTCATATCACCCTATCTGGGGAAGTAAGTGGTCAGAGTGGGTGTGATACAACTCAACTTGTTCAAGTTGTGGCCCCTGTTCCCTAGGTTGTGTATGTATCTTCAGGATCCGATGACTGTTGAAATCCCTATTGAATCGTCCTATCTCAGTGAGCTGAGGGCTTGCTGCCGGGATGACCAGGCTTTCAGCAGGTTGCTTCATCTCCTTACTCAGATGCAATGGGATCTGCCCACCTCGACCTTGTCAGTGTCATCACCCCTGGAGCAAACTCAGGCCCAGTTGGAAAACAGTCAAAATCGCTACCAAGCTATTCTTGATGCCATTCCAGACCGTATGTTTCGGCTCAGTCGCGCGGGTGTGTACCTAGATTTTAAGGGGGATCCTGTTGTTGACCGAGATATTCCTCCTGGCGCACTTATTGGTAAAACGCTTGAAGATTTAGTGCCCCTCGATGTCGCTCAACTGTGTCGCAATGTTATTGGGCAGACCCTAGCAACTAATACGATCCAACGCTGTGACTATCAGCTGATGACCCCGATTGGGATGCGGGACTTTGAAGCTCGGGTGACCGTCAGTGGTGCGGATGAAGTTTTAATGATTGTCCGAGATATCACGGAACGGAAGCAGTTCGAGCGGGAACGACAGGCCGCGATGGATGTGTTAGCAGCCTCTGAGATGCGGTTTGCTAAGATCTTTCAAGCCAATCCAGGCGGGATCTGCATCACGACATTTGCTGAGGGACGGATCCTTGAACTGAATCACAGCTTCGAGCAAATTAGCGGTTACACCCGGGCAGAAGTCTTGGAGCACACTACCCTGGAGCTGAATTTGTGGGTGGACCTTAGTCATCGACATCGGATCCTGCAGGAGCTCGCAGATCAAGGCTGGATCCGAGACCAAGAGGTGCAATTTCGACGAAAGTCGGGCGAGTACGGTATTGGGATTGTGTCAGCTGATGTCATCCAGTTAAATGAACAAACGTGTGTGCTGGCTGTGTTGACAGATGTAACGGAGAGCAAGCGAACTGAGGCCCAGTTACGGGCTGTGGCAGAGCGAGATCGACTGTTGGGTCAGGTAGCCATGCGGATCCATCAGTCTCTCGATCTAGATACGATTTTGAGTACAACGGTCACTGAGATTCGCCACGTTATGCAGACGGATCAAGTGTGGTTGTGTTTTTGCGATCCTGAGACTCAAGAACTGGTGTCAGCTGATTCTATTGCTCCGAACTGGTCTGGGAACGTCAAGCCGCTATCAGGTATCACCCGAGAGCAACTCAAGCAACTGCAGGGACTATTCAATCAAGGATCCGCTTGGACAGTCGACGATTGGCAAGTGGTGTCGTTGCCAGAATCAATGTTGTGGTGCTGGTCTTGCCAGCAAATTCGAGCCAGTTTGGCTGTGCCGATCGAGCTGGGGGGGGCGTTCTGCGGGATTTTGATTGCCAATGAGTGTACGGGTCCCCGCCGGTGGCAAACCTCTGAAACTCAGCTGCTGCTGCAGTTAGCAACTCAGGTAGGGATTGCGATTCAGCAGGCGAATTTGTATCGGCAGGTACAACAGTTGAATGCCACCCTTGAAGCTCAAGTAGAGGAACGGACTGCTCAGCTGCAAGAAAAAATGCAGGAGCTTGAAGACTTGAATCAGGTGAAGGATGCCTTTTTACGAGCGTTTTCCCATGAACTCCGAACCCCAATTATGGGGACGTTGATGGTATTAAGGAACCTCTTAGACCAGCCTCAACCTCAGGTCTCCCTCTCACGACCTATGTTGGAGAAGATGGTTCAAGGGAATGAACGTCAGCTGAACATGGCTAACGCTCTAATCGAAGCCTATTCTAACGAGACTCAACTCATCCTCCTCAAGCCAGAGCCAATCAACTTGGCCATAGTTCTTCAAGAACTTCTAGATCAACTCAAGCCTCTATTCAAGCGCTACCAACCTCAGCTCAATAATTTAGTCCCTCGAGATCTCTCCCTGTTGCAAGCGGATCCTGTGCAGGTCAAGTGCCTGTACCGCAATTTACTCAGTAATGCCCTACAACACAATCCCACTGGTGTGACATTAAGATTGACAGCGGATCCCTCTCCTACTGAAGTGATCTGCCGTGTGCATGATGATGGTGTAGGTATCGCTCCTGATCAGTGTCAGTCTCTCTTCAATTTGCACAAGAGTAGCCTGTTGCGCCGCTATGCGCCGGGTCTAGGTCTCGGTCTTTACCTCTCTCGCCAAATCGTAGAAGCCCACGGTGGCCAGATTGGAGTTGAAAGTCGACCTGGATCCGGCACCACGTTCTGGTTCACTTTACCTTGGACTTCACCGGCAACCCTAAGGGATCACTCTTGCTTATGATTCAGATCGTTTTAAGGATGATCAGGCTTTTCCAATCATTTTCCTCGTCAACGGTTTCGAAGGTAAGTAGGAAGCAGTTACGAATGGATTGGTGCTTCAGAGAGGCTACTGCTTGTAGGTCCTTGTGTGAGTGAAGATCGGAATAAGGATCCTGTAGCTGCACAACATTCCCTAGCTTCGTCCCTAGCTTTGAAGGATCCTCTGAGCCTGCCTACAATGAGATAACGAGCTCCTACAGGATCCAACGCATGACTCCAAATCTCGATCTCGCCCTAGAGCCCAAAACCTACCCGGACTGGAGGCTAGCGGATCCGGCCACCCTACCCACCATGTACGATCTGCCTAGCGAGGATCCTGAGGAACCCGGCATGCCCGACGAATTCCATGTCTATCAACCACAGCTGTTGACCCAAACCTTTCGGCCCCCCGGCTATCCGTTAGACCAGGTCTTCGCCGCCATTGATATGAATCTTTACTACGATGTCACCCATACTCGTCGCTACAAACGTCCTGATTGGTTTGGCGTTGTTGGTGTTGCTGAACAAGTGGATCAAGGGCGCTTGAGTTACGTAATTTGGCATGAGCGCGTTGCTCCCCTCATCGTGATTGAATTGCTCTCCCCCAGCACCATTGAAGAGGATCAAGGCAATACCCCTCGTGGTCAAACCATCCCCAGTAAATGGGAGGTCTATGAACAAATCTTGAAGATTCCTTATTATGTTCTCTCCACTCGCATGACCACCATCCTCGAGATTTTTGAACTCAACGGATCCGTCTATCAAAAGCTCCCTCGACAGACTCTATGGATCCCCTCTATCCAGCTTGGTCTAGGACTTTGGGAAGGAGAGTATCACCGCCGCCACCGCCAGTGGTTACGGTGGTACGACGCCGAAGGCCAATGGATCCTGACTCCAGAGGAGCAAGAACGCCAACGCGCCGAGACTGAACGCCAACGCGCCGAGACTGAACGCCAACGCGCTGAGACTGAACGCCAACGCGCTGAGACTGAACAGCAACGTGCTTCTAAAGCTGAAGCAGAGCTGGATCATCTACGACAACGACTCAGAGAATTGGGGGTAGATCCGTAAACTAGAGCGACTCCTAGGCATGGCCACAGGATAAATCCCTTCTTTCTTGACCTTGAGAACATAAGTTTTAAGTAGACGCCATTAAGAAATGCAAGATTTAATATGTTATCTGGAGCACCCCTGAATCCATTGAAACGACTACTGATTGTGCAGCTCAATTGCGGATGGGCCTACCTATGGGCTAACCCTGTTTCTAAAAGTGGCCACCATAGACTGATTAGTTACAAATGAATAGGGATTTTCGGTAGCGTCCGGTTCCATGGTTCTGCTGTTTCGAGTAAACTAACTCTTGATTATCGGAGTGACTGAAATTAGTTCGTGAGGTAGGTATGTCTGGTGTGGGATCCTTCACGGTTAAGTCTCTAACCGCCGTAACATTAAAGTGTAGCGTCGTTGCTCTCTTGGCGTTGTCCGCGTGTGAGGCTGGCGAAGATACCATTAGCCTCAACCCGCCCAGTCAACCTGTGGTTGCAGACCCTGTTTCTGCTTTGGTGCCCGCTGGTGATGTGGTCCTCGAAGTCACTGCTCGGGATCCCTTGCCGACCACAGTCAATCTTCAATCCGTTGAGTTTATTGAACTCCCTCTCCAAAATGAGGACGCCTCGTCTACGACGATGTATGTCCCAATTCTGGATGACGCAGCAACATTGGTTGATCCTAAAGGGGCTTGGCAGATTCCTGGCATACCTGATGCCTCTGTTCAAGTGGTGAATTTATCTGATCAATCTGATACGACATCTCTGATCTACTTGGGCGACCTCTTTGATGTCACATTTGACGACTACGTGCTGCTGCGTGCCCTCTCAGTCCTACCTCAAAATCAACGGGTCCCAAGCAATGTTGCTCGAACTGCCAATGTTATTTTCCCCAGCCGCAGCACCCCCTACTCCTCGGATGAATTGGATCCGTTGCCTAGTGAAACTAATACAGATTATGTCTGCGAAGGGAGCGAGCTAGCACCTGATTTGCTCGATGCAGTGACTGTGTATGCTGCTCGCTTCATCCCCACCCGCGCCAGAACTGCTCAAAACGTTGCTACTGCTGTTAACTCACTTGTTCCAGGGGCTAATCTGTCCGCATCTGACATCGGCACGATTCCTGGTGAAGGTTTGCCAGGTCCTATCTGCGGAGCTCCGACGCCAACGCCGACTCCAACAGCAACTGTAACGCCAACGCCAACGCCAACTCCAACCCCGACGCCGACTCC
>CAYUEE010000131.1:0-12291 GCA_964443615.1 uncultured bacterium
GTGGCCGGTTCAAGATAAAGTGGCCGGTTCAAGGTAAGGAAACCAATGTCTAACTTTCGGTCAACTTTCGGGCTCGGTGTGATCCAGGCATGAAAGCGGAGTCCAAGACCCCGCCTCCAAATTGGTATCAGTAGTAGTCGGTATGAGTTAGGCCAGCTGACATAGCACGAGGATCCTATTCAACCTCAGCTGTAACTTGGAAGCTAGAACTTCTATAGCCGTAAATGGAGATCCAGTACTCTCCTGCCTCAAGGCGAGGATTAGTAGCATTGGAAACCGTTACTGTCTCATTGCTGCTGTACCCAAATGAGCCATACTCGTAATCTGACGTTGTGGGATAGTCACGAGAAGCGCGCTTCCGCTTGATATAGAGGTCGGCATCACCACTGCCGGTCATATCAATAGTTAGCTTGGATGAGCCCGCAGGGACTGTAACTGTGTAATTGCGCCACCGACCCCGACTGACACTGCTTGACTCTTGCAGCAACGTGACAGGCTGGCCAGAGGTACTACCACCACCGCCCCCAATTGTGAAGGTCGTGCTCTCAGTCCGTCCGAAGTTGCCTCCTGAGGCCAGAACAGTAGTCCCTTGTGTCAAGTTGTAGCTACCACTACCGTATCCGCAGCAGATTCCATCACCGTAGGAATCATTGATAGTGAAGGTGTAGGTCCCATCACCCAAGCAGAAGGTGTCAGTATATGTCCTGTTGTTGTTGTAACCGGATCCTGATTCAACGGTCTGGGAGCCTCGTCTTAGTGTCCAACTTGTTTCAGACGCGTAGTTATCTGTTGTTAAAGAGAAGCTAACACAATCATTGTTACCACCCGGAGGGGGCGTGGGAATGGGGGTCGGAGTGGGGGTAACACCAGAGGATCCGAGATTGTAGCGGGCGATTACAGGATAGTGATCACTGGTGGTGTTGCCGTAGTTGGAAATGTTCGGTTGCAGAGCTTGAACGGATCCTTGAACGTAAGTCGAGTAAACTTCGTTCGTAACCATGTGGTGATCAACAATATCCGGGTACGTAACAGTTGAAGAAACACCAGCATTAGATAGGGCGATGGAAGGGAAACCGTAGTCTGCAGTATCATTCAGGAACGTTTGATAGGACGACGCCCGGCCTCCGTAGATAGACTCGTCTAAATCATCGTTAAAATCACCAATCACCCAAACCTTTTGAGTTGGATAGGTTGAATCTAAGTAAGACTTCAGGACAGAGGCGGCGGACTGGCGACGACTATAGGCACCTGAATCAGCCCCAGCCTTGGCGTGCATCACAATTACACGAATATCTTCAGTTGTATTTCCTAAACTAACTCGCAATGTAAATTCAACGGGAGGGCGACCGGCGAAGTAGTACTCATCACTACCCAGAATAACCTTGGCGCTCATGAGGGTGGCCACCGATTCATTCCAAACCAAGCCAACCTTTTGCTCAGAACTATCGTAGTATCTGGATCCGTTAGTCACAATACTATTGTTTGCTAATACACCAGAGTACCCTGGCATTTGAGATAACAGCGATTGAAATTGGCTAGTACTTACAATTTCTTGCAACCCCCAAACATCGATATTGGCGCCGAGCATAATACTACGAACGTTTTGCAGTTGTAGGGAGTCGTTACTGGGTCCTAGGTTTGAACCGAACCATTCAATATTCCAGGTGGCGACATCGAAGGTGCTCGCAGTACCGGCGTTTAGGGCAACAGCTGAGCTTTCAATCGAGTCTTTAGGAGCAACCGCTGTTGTAGATTGTTCGCCACCACAAGCAACCAACGCGGGGATTAAGGAGATCCCTAGTAAATGGGTTGCCCAAGTCTTCAATGCTTTCTTCACAATCAGAGCCTCCTGGCTAGAATAATGACAGGTGTTTAGTCCGAAATACGCACACTGACCTCGACCTAAATCCACGAGACACCGTGAACAGTCAGGATCCTTAACTAAGTTGCATCACTGGGTTACTGCAACATTCTGAAAAACTGAGCGCTGGTTAAGACATATCTAAGTCTGCGTTAACCAACTCACTGGAGATAGTCTAAAGGTTAAGATGGTTAATCAGATGTTAACCGGAACACATCCAATCCGTAATTATGGGGACAGGGGAAAACCCTGAGAAAAAAATGTGATTTACAGCAGCTTCATGATTAACTTTGCCTTGGCTTTATGAATTAGATCGATGTCTGCTTCGACGTACGGCTGGCTTCACAGATGCCTCGTATGCCACTGCAATCGTTGTGTGAATGGGCTTACGAACGGATCCGTCAACGTTTGCTCACAGATCGGGTAGTGACACAGATGAATATGGTAGATACTAAGCCAGGACACTGCAGAGGTTACTACCATGACTCAACAACATCCCCTTTGGACTGACTTATCTGTGCATGAGCAAGCTGTTTTATCAGGCGGTCAAGAGGAACCGGAACGTGAAACCTCTCTACTGAGACTGTTGGTTGTTAGTGCGGGCCTCACCCTTGTTGGGTTAGGTATTTTCCAGATTGCCTTCGGCGATGATGGTTTATTTGGTGGGAACGGTTTGTTCGGCGGTGATGGGCTGTTCTAGTTTTGGCGATGGCATAAGTAGTACTGGCATGAGTGGTGGTGGACCCTGACTAGTTAGGATCTATCCCCCAAACCACTCAACCTCAAAGACACGTAGCTCTACGGAAGGGATATCTTGATAGCGATCGCAGCATGGTCACTAATCATGTCCCTGCTTTGGTCTGTTCCAAATTGTCCGATGACGATGGCAGGTGAGACCACAGACTCAGCAGGGATCCCACGAGTCAAAATGTAGTCAACGTGATAGCTCACAAGTGAGATTTGACCATTCACACTGTCCTGCAGGGTTGGTGTGGTGCAATCATTCGTGGTATCTACGGTAAAGTCTGCGGCCCGAAAGATTTGCATCGCTCGGCTGGAAGGGGCTGCATTAAAGTCTCCTCCCACAATAATGTGGTGTTCATCTCCTAATTGATCTAGTTCCTCCACAAGGTCGCGGCTTTGTTGGTCACGAACGTCGCCGTGATTGAGCCCACTTTCCAGATGAACGGAGGTGACCGTCAGGATCCGTTGCCTCACCTGAATATCGGCCATTAGCACGACACGCCCACCTATTCGCTGTTGATCTGAGTCATACCATCGTTGGATCCCAGGAAATCGGAGCGCTCTGACAGCGTGAAGCGGATACCGGCTCAGAATCGCATTGCCGTGAAAGCCGTGAGTATTAGATTGACCCTGACAGCGCTGGCGTTCTGCTGCGGATCCTAACGTGAGTTCTAAAAATTCGATAACGTAGGCATAATTCAGATCTAGAGCTCTCGCCACCTCCCGAGTCGTGTGACGATTGTTCGATCTCGCCATGCCATAGTCCATCTCGCTGAGGAGGAGAAGATCAGGATCCTTAAGCTCAGGAGCAGTTTGGATGAGCTCAACGGCCTCTGACCAGTACCGCCCTCGCTCGAGATTCCAGGCCACTATCGTTAGCATTTCCGTCGGATCTGCCGGGGGAGTCACCACAGTATTCTCAACCTCAATGAGATTCAGCTCAGGGATCCTGTGATTTAACTGTTCGGCGGTGAGTCGCTCTGGATTATCCACCAACCATTGCCGTGTGGAGAGGGGAATCGGTGGAAGGCTAGAAACACTCTGAGTCAGATGGGCAGGAGAAGAGTTAATCATAGGTTAATGAGAGGCTAAAGCAAAGACTAGGTTAAGACAAGTCTGCTGATCTAGTGCACAGAGTAAAGTCATGATGGCCCGAGGTTTTGATAACAATTGGGTAGCACTAGGAAGTAATGGTGCCAAGCACTGAGTACCGCCTAGCTGAACTGGGTGAAAGCCTATTGCCCGTTGTTAACGCATCCAAGGTATGGGCTGAAGCAAACCTGCATCAGATTGAAGAGAACCGAGCGTTGTATGACAGCCATCAGTGATCTTCTCGTCAATCATCAGGAAATTGCCAGCACAGGATCCGTTCAACATCAGAGCTGCCACAGTAAGGACATGGTTCAGGGCTGGAGGCAATCCATTCGCAATCACAAGTTCGGCAGTGACACCAAATGTTGTGCCAGCTAGCCTCAGTAATCTTAGTCCGCCACCAACCAATGAGTTCCTGATCATCCGGGAAGCTACTCATCATACTAAGTCCCCATCGTGTCACCCTCTAAGTAGTGACTGTAGCGGGTCTTGGGTGTATTCATCGGGAATGTCTGTATTTCCCTAGGTAGTGGATATGTATTGCTAGTTAATCAGCATGTTTCTATGCCGAAGGCCTCTGCACCTATGAGTAGTGAACGTGCACCTATGCCGAAAGTCTCTGCATCTATCCCAGAAGTCTCTGCATCTATTCTGAGTGGATGTGTATCGATCCTGGAAGACTGGGCACCTCTTCCGAGTAACTGTGTCCCTCTCCCGAGCGACGATGAAAGGGTCGGAGATGAGTGGGAACGATCCGAGAGGAATAGGATCCTATCAAGACTGATTGCGGAAGGATCCTTGCAAGAGACGCTAGACCCGGGTTGGCACGTCTGGTGGGTGTTTGGTCGCGCTCGCAAAACGGAGCCTTGGAGGTGGCTGGGCAGGAGATCCTGTCGAAGGATAAGGTGCCGTTGCGGTTGAATCTCACAGCGGGATTTCGCATGACGGATCCGGTCCAAGCTCGCGCTAAGGTGACGGATATTAAGGGTTTCCTTTACAAAGAGCTTCAATTTGGCTTACGAGCGGCGGTGGGAACCCGTAGTTTAGACGAGTTATTGGAGGACAAGGGAGCGATTGATGCTAGTGTGACAGACTACATTGCCTGCTCCTACAGCCCAAATCTCATTACTCTCCAGGTATTCAGATTCTATGCGTCCTTCTCTGCAGCATCTCATCTTTGATATGGATGGCGTAATTATCGATTCAGAATCACTTCACTATCAAGCCGGATTCGCCGCCTTTCAAACTCTAGGATTCCAGATTGACTACACTGTATTACACACTCAATTTAAAGCTCATCCCGACTTGAAAATGTTCACTCTGATGCTGCAATCCCTGGGAGCCCAGGATCCCCAAATCTGGATTCCCCAACTCATTCAAGCCAAAGCTGCTGCGTTTCACTCTCTTCTACCGCAAGCCTCTCTAATACCGGGTGTTCTAGAGTTCATAGACTTAGCCTATCGTCGGTACGGATCCTTAGGATTAGTCACCTCTTCAACTCGTATCGATCAATGCCGTATTTTTGAGCAATTCAATCTCAATCCTTGGTTCAAGGTCATCGTTACCGCCGATGATGTCCAGCGTTTCAAGCCGGATCCGGATCCTTATCGGCACGCCTTAAGTCAACTCCAATGTGACCCTGAAAGAGTACTTGTGTTTGAAGACTCACCACATGGCGTTCAATCTGCGGTCGAGGCCGGCTGTCGCGTGGTGGGCCTCGCTAGTTCTGTACCTCCCAGGATCCTAATCTCAGCCGGAGCAGAGCGAGTCTTCTCAACCTTCAAAGACGTACAAGAGTGGATAGCTGACTAAAGGATACTATGCCAGCGTTGGGCACGACACCAGCTAGATCCACCAGCATGGCGTATCATCAGCCTTAGGTTTTACAGACAAACCATAGGTTCACACCATCCATTCGCACCTTTGCAGGTCATCTCTCTCATGGCACTCAACTGGTTAGCAATCACCCGTCCCCGCCGGATCCTGTGGCCCCTCGGACTCATTACCCTTTGGCTTGTTAGCAGTTGCTCACACCTGTCTGCCCCAGTCTCTACCACGATTAGCGAGGATCCTGTCATTCTCGTCAACTCTAAACCGTCAGGATTTCCGGAGGTCGTCGATGAGGTTGAGGTTTCTCGGTATACCGGTCTCTGGTATGAAATCGCAAGCTATCCCACCTTTTTCAATGAAGGCTGTGTGGCCACGATTGCGGTCTACACGCTAAGACCAGACGGTCAGCTGGATATCCTCAACCAATGCAATACGCGTCGCCCCAACGGTCCGATTCAATCTATCCGAGGTGTGGGTCGAGTAACGGATCCCAGAACCAATGCCAAGTTACGGGTTCGCCTAGAGGGGAATCCAGTGCCTGCCCCTTACTGGATCATCGATTTAGACCAAGTGGACTATCAGTATGCTGTCGTTAGTGACCCATTTCGCAGTACTTTATTCATTCTCAGCCGCCAACCCACCCTTAGCTCTGCGCTATTTGAAGGGATCCTATTTCGACTGCAACAACAAGGTTACGATTTACAGCGCTTGAGTGTGACCCGTCAACCTCGGCGTTAGTCCAGTATTAGTCTGTTCCATTAATCTTTAGGCTCCTTTTCCTTCAACTCAAGTGCCCCAGGATCCGACAACTGTTGTAATGCTTTGGGCTGGAACTGCCAATGTCACGGAATGTTCTGCCTCATCTAACACCAGATCCGGTAATGGCTTCAATCGTTCTGCCTGACTCGTTCTGATGGCTGTCAGTGTAGGATCCAAGGGCCACTCTGTTTGAAAGTTCAGTGTCATTTCTCGATCCGTGTCTGCCCGATTCAACAAAACCACTGTTAATGTTTGACGCTCCTCATCCACAAATGCACTACTTTCGACCTGATGACCTTGAGAAGAGGCTTCAATTCGGACTGCTCCTGGTCGAATAAACCGCCAGTACTGCATCGTTACATATGTTTTAGCCGTGGGCTGATCCATCAACATCAAATTGTGGTAGGTCACTTTTTTGCCTGCCACCTGCCAGGGGAGAAACGCCGATGCCTGCCCTTCCACCAAGGAGGCATGCAACTGAGCCCCAATTCCATTCAAAGGATCCGGCCATGTATGGTCCCCTGTCCCAGCCTCGGTCATCCAATAGCGATAGCCGTAAGGTTCTACCAACTGCCAAAATCGACCTGGAGAGCTAGGATCCTTATCCATCGCAACCCCGTCTACATAGCCATGGGAAGCGACAATGTTGAAGTACTTCGCAGCAGGACTGGCCTGAATGTTATCTAAATACAGCTTTGTCCAAGCCACATCTCGCGTTAAATGTTCTGGTCCAAACAACAACGGCTGTGGAATCCCTTCTTGTTCAAACATCTCTCCAATCACCTGGATCAGTCGGCTGTATTCCGGTGGCGAATAAACGGCTGAATTGAAGAACATCGAAAAAACAGGTTCATTTTGAGGGCTGAGAGCATAGAGAGGGATCCCCTTAGCCTCAAAAAACTTAACCCACTCCACCAACCACTTCGCAAAGTGCTGATACCGATCCGGTCGCAGGCGATTGTCAGCAACCACAGGCAGGTCACCATGAGCCTTCAGATTAAAGTTTTCTCGATTTGGATCTCCGCTTGTTGTCTGGCCATTAATCTTCATCCATCCGGGGGGGCTCCACACTGTGGCAATCAACTTCACCCCATCTGGGCCTCGATCATGAATGGCTTCGATAAAGTCGACAAACACCTGACCGTTACGACCTTTATCCGTAAAATCGAAATCTTGATAGCGGATATCTTGCCAGTTTGCAATTTCAGTTCGTGACACGTCAGGCCACAGTTCAATCCGGAGCATGGATGCTCCTAACTCATTGACGTAAAAGTCCTGAAACGACTCGGTCTGGTACAGCGCTGCTAGCTCAGGCACCCAATGCACCAAGCACGTTCCAAACCCTTCAATCGTCTGATATTGCTGCGAACTATTGATGTGGATATCGGATCCTAAATTCACCACCTGATTCACTAACGGCCGACATCCCAGGATCCCAACTACACACAACGCCCAAACCCCCAAGCCCAACCCTCGCCGTAGACCAAACCGTATAACAGTAGGTAGAGCCATGATGGATCCCACATGATGTCAGCTTTACAGTATCGGATCCGGCTAATTGTCACAAGCTAGGCCCTAACCACGATGGCATGTTGAGCTAGATCAGCCTTAATTTCGTCAATAGTCAGTTGCCCATAGTGCAGCAAAGACGCTAGCAACGCCCCTTCAGCCTGTCCTACCGTTAACGCTTGCCGGATATGCTCACAGGTTCCCGCCCCTCCCGATGCAATCACAGGAACGGAGACCGCTTCCGCCACTAAATGAGTTAGCTCTAGATCATACCCCGCCTGCGTACCATCCGCATCCATACTCGTGAGCAAAATTTCTCCAGCCCCCCGTGCATCCACCTCGCGCACCCAAGTCAACGCATCAATCCCTGTCGGTTCTCGTCCGCCGCGCACCACGACCTCCCAACCGGATCCATCTGGACGCCATCGCACATCCACTGCCACCACAATGCACTGGGCCCCAAATCGCCGACTTGCGACTGAAATTAGTTCAGGGTTGCGCACGGCGGCTGAATTAATGCTCACCTTATCTGCGCCAGCCCGTAACAGTGTCCGCATCATGTCCGCATCCCGGATCCCTCCTCCCACTGTCAACGGGATAAACACTTGCTCAGCTGTACGTTGGACAACATCAAGTAAAATGTCGCGATCTTCATGCGTCGCCGTGATGTCCAGAAATACCAACTCATCAGCCCCTGCATGGTTGTATACCTGCGCTAGCTCTACCGGATCCCCAGCATCCTTGAGATTAACAAAATTAATACCTTTAACAACTCGACCCGCCTTCACATCAAGACACGGAATAATGCGCTTCGCTAACACAGCTCTAACCCTTAACGGCAAACCATGATTCAGATTACCGACTATATCACTCGACCCTGATACAAACTAGTTGAGATTGGACCTACCCACCTTAAGCTCACCTATCTTCGGCAATCACGGAAGTGGGATGTTAAGCAGTGAAATTTATACTGCCAAAACTACTGAAATATGAACGAATGTCTGCTAACTGCTTGCTCTAGTCTCTGAGAAGGTGTTAAAGTTTGGCCATAACTTCATAAAGTTTCAGTTACTTGGGTTGTGCGTTGAGATGGCTAAGCCTTGGAGCTGAGATTATGAGGCACTGTCTCAATCGACTTCGATGTGGGGTAATGCATTGCAGCGTAAGTGCGCAACGGAGTAAGTGTATTAGGATCCTGTCGTTCGCAGGATAGGTGACTAGGCTTGTTATTGGGTTGGATCAACTGGTCCGGGATACGTAGATTTACGGAAGAGGTTGGGTATGTTGAGCTTGGTTACAGACGCATCTCCTCGCCAGATTGACGCTTTGATGGCTGACAAGCCCTCCCGTGTTCGCCAGTTGCATCATGCGCACCCTAGCTCTTCACACATTGAGATCCTGTCCCAAACAGAGAATATTGATGAATTAGATACTCGTATTCGGATCAATCTTCAGGAGTCGTTGATTCAATTCATTAAGGATGAGAAGCGGTGGGCTGTCCTACCCTTCCCTGAGCAGAATCGCCTGCTTCAGAAGCTGACCACCCGTAGTAAGCAGCACAGCTTATTTGCAGAGAAAATCTCTATCCGATGTCTGGATGATAAAGGTAACATCATTACTCGTCAGGCCAGTCTTCTTCTGGATACCACACGCAACCACAATTTATCTAGCATCTTTGATCAGATCGTCAACCAGAAAATTGCGCGCGCTTTTTACGAGCAGTTCTACTTTGGCCTAGTTGAACATCTCGATCGCCTCTTTGCTCTTGAGCAGAAGTTAATGGTGTTGGAAGCTAATCATGAAGCTCAGATGCTTCCCATCACCTATCTCGAATTACAGGATGATTTTCTACCGCTATCTCAAAAGGATCTCGAACTCATCCGAGATAATGGCCTCGGCATCATGGTAGAACTGATACCGAAATTCCTGCGACTTCCCTTAAATAAGCTGTTCTACAGCATTAACCAAGTCACGAGTGATTTCCCTTCGCTTGCCTTACAGTTTTATCTAGACTACTACTTTGCAAGTTTCCCCAAGGTTGATGATGCCGCTGATCACCGGCGAAACTTGATTCGGACCTTGTTCTCCAAGGCATTTTACGCCATTGTCCGGTTGAGAGGGCTATCTATGACTCATCTGGTCTTACCAGAAGCCAGTCGAGATGATCGCTTTAACTACTTGACCCGAGGTGACGAGGATCCTACCGCTGTTTTTGATCGAGAAACAAAGCCAGCCAAGAACTATGACTATGATGCTCTTATCCGCGAGTTGCAGCACCTTCGGGAGAAGGAGAAGCAACTGAAGCAACGCCGCGAGATCTTAGGGCCTGCTATTAAGGTTGAACTGACCGTTGATAAAGTTTTAGAAGACGTCTTCCAAGAATGCCGAGATACAGAATCAGTTGATGTTGTCGATGAAGCCGACTACTACTCTAGGACACTGTGGGTGCCCAAACGGATCAATCCTCTCACTGAGTGGGAATGGGCTGAATTGATGGATTATCTGACTGAAATTACGGAACCCTTTTATATTCATTGTCTATCATGCAAAGAGAGAGCCCTAATCCGCCGCTGGAGCGATATTGCTGACCAGGAGATGGTCAATGCCAACACGCTCGATGTCTTGCAGGCTCTGGGTGACTTTAATACTGAAGATTTCAAGATTGAGTTGAAGTTACGGCTAGCTGGACAGCAGCGGGATATTGTGGAGCAAAACCAGGATATCGTTGTTGCAGGTGTGATCAAGCACATTACTCGAATGCTACGCTTCGGTAGTATCACAGCTGAGATGGTTGTACGCGATCGCTATGATGCCTTTGCCGTAGATGTTCTGCCCTACATTTACTACCACAATGTTACTAACGCCCGTCAGGAGCAGATCTGGGTTGAGTCACCCTATCCGTTCAGCAAGTTGATGTACCTGATCAATCGTGTTGAATCCATGACTTCAGTAGCTGACTTGGCCACCCTGTCGCTAGCCCGCACACTGTTAGAGGAGCTGCTGCAATTTGAACGCGCACGGATTGAGGATCCAATTTCAGTCATCACCTTCTCTGCACTACCTACTCCAGCTTAAGCTCACACTGTAATCGTTTGAATATAGTTATTGAGAAGTGTACTCACTGTAGGGTCACCACCAGGTTGCCGGAATATAATCTGTTAGACCGTTTAGAGCGGCCACTAGACCTGCTGTTTGGATTAGTCCTTTGTCACAAAGCGATGGCGTTGCAAAAGTAAAGGCGTCAGGGTCAGCAGGCTTAAGAGTCCGAAGGCCCCTACAAAAGGCCAAGGATCCTCTCCATGCAAGGCTTGTTCCCCAGTAATCCCCAACCAGACGTAGACAATTGTTCCAGGTAGGATACCCAGGAAGGTTGCCAAAGCATAGGGCTCCACGCGAATTGGGGTTAGGCCAAAGAGGAAATTCACAAGGTTAAACGGGGAAAGGGGCGCGAATCGGACAGCTAATACCACCATAAATGGACGTTGTGTCACAGCCTTGTTGAGAGCAGCTAACAGTTTATAGCGGCTGAATCGAGTTGTAGCCCAATCGTGGAGTAGGTAGCGAGCTAACCAGAAGGCTCCCACCGCCCCCACCGTAGCGCCCACCATCGCCCAGACAACACCCCAGACCAGGCCGAACACAACCCCACCCACCAAGACTAAGACAGTTCCAGGGATCCCTACCATTGTTGCCCCAATGAAGACAACTAGGTAAATCACAACGGCCCAAAGTCCTAACTGATCTAACCACTGTGAGAGAAAATCTCGATCAAAAAGTAGACCCAGAGGCGAATAGCATAAGAGCAACACAATCGCTCCCATGCCAATCAGGGTCCAAAACAACTTGCTACGTAGGAGATTAGTCATCTCAACAATCGCAAACCATATCTTGATCGTTTCAACAGCATTATGGTCTTAACAGTGTTATATGAGGAAACGTTGAGAAACCATGAAGCAAGTGACTCTGCTAGGGGGCCACTCAACTAGGCTGAGGGAATGCTGTAGCCAAACAAGTTAGGATCCACCTCATTAAGCCGGATATCGCTAAGGCCATACTCTTGCCACCGTCGATCCACCATGGCGGCCACCTCTGGGTCAGCAGCTAACGGATCCCCCCAATCATGGTCGGTTTCAGGCGGAACTTTAGTGGTTGCATCAATCCCCATGCGTCCCCCTAGGCCAATTCGCTCGCTCGCAAAGTCTAGGGAATCGAACGGGGTATGCGGCAGAATGAACACATCGCGCACAGGATCCACTTTGGATGTCACCGCCCAGACCACCTGTCTTGGATCCCGAACATTGATATCAGCATCTACCACAATCACAAACTTAGTGTAAGTGAACTGGGGTAAAGCACTCCAAAACGCCAATGCGGCCCGCCGGGCTTGACCGGGATAGGCTTTTTTGATTGAAATAATGGCAGCTTTGTAGCTGAGGGCCTCCATCGGTAGAAAGAAATCAATAATTTCAGACACCTGTTGCCTCAAAATAGGGGTG
>CAYUEE010000132.1:0-12276 GCA_964443615.1 uncultured bacterium
AAAGGGGGCAGGGTGGCGCTCATCGCGTAACAACAAAAATCCCCGCGCCCACTCAATCTCCGATGCATCTGCCCGTCCGTACAGCCATCCCCATGAGCTTGCTTGCACAGGCCAATCAAAGGGTAACCACGGATCCGTCTGCAAATGATAAGCCGGATGAGGGGCGCCGATCTGAGTGAGTGCCCGCTGCTGAGGTGTTTCTGAAGACTGATTTGCGTGATCAGAGGCCACGACCATGATAGTTACCTGTGAGTGACGTAAGTGATCTGTAGGGAACCGCCTGTAGAGGATCGGTAGGATCCATAGGATCCTGTGCTGAGTGTACAGGTCGGTGGCCTCTCAGGGAATTTTGCTCCTAGGCCAAAACAGTACAGACCACAATCCCAGATTTGGGATCCAAGTAGAGTTGTAGAGCTGTTTGCTCTCTGTCACTACCGTGAGGGCGCTTTTGTCGTCCTAAAATCGAAGTCTGAGTGCTACAAGTTTGGTGATAATCGCCAAGAATGGCTCCATCCAGAGAGACTTTAACTAATTAAATTCACGGTTCGGTATTTGTACAAGCGGGACGATAGAGGTGATGTTGCTCTATGTAGGTTTCGACTTCAGGTGGTACGAGGTATCTAATAGATCTATCATGTTGAATTTGTTGACGCAGTGAAGTTGAGGAGATTTCAATATAGGGTGCTTGGAGAGCAGTGTAGCGAATCGGTAACTGCTGTTTGACATAGGTCACGACATCTTCGAGAGAGTAACCTGTTACTCGTGGTGCCACGATCCATTGACATAGCTCGACAACGCGTTCAACTCGGTACCAACTGGTGAGATCTTTCAATGCATCCAGCCCGATGATCCAATGCCACTCGATATCTGGATTTTGACGAGTTAACATTTCTAGAGTTTCGACAGCATAGGACCGCCCTGAGCGTTGAACTTCAATATCTGTGCAGGTAAAACCAGGATTACTGGCGATGGCGAGTTTGACCATTGTCAAGCGGTCTTGTGAGGTAGCACCCGGAGCTAATCGTTTATGAGGCGGGTCTCCCGCCGGGATCCAGAGGACTTCGTCGAGTTGACACTGATGTAAAGCCTGATTAGCCATGATTAGATGACCATTGTGGATTGGGTTAAAGGATCCTCCCATAATGGCTACTTTCCGCTTAGACATAATACTGTACGGATCCTTTCAAAGGTCAAGGGAGCAAAGTCAAGGGAGCGTGGAACGGCTACTCCAGGTGGCTAAGGTGCGCAATGGCCGCCCGCAACCACTCCTCTGTGGTATCAACGGTAGCTTGCTTGGAGATTGCCTGCAATGCTTTCGTAATTTCCTGGGGACGATAGCCCAAGGCTAACAGAGCCATCTCAACATCTTCGCGTATGCCTGAGGACGGTCCCCCTATCGGTCCTTCGGTAACCCCTGCTTGATCTCGCCAAGTGGCTAGCTTTGTTTTCAGTTCTAGGGCCAATCGCTGCGCAGTCTTGGATCCGACACCGGGCGCCAAAGACAACACACGATAGTTGTTTGACACAACAGCCTGGACTAAGTCCGATAACCCTAGGGTGCTCAGTAAGGCTAAGGCCAATGACGGACCTACTCCTGAAACTTTGATAAGTTCAACAAAAAGATCTCGTTCTGCCGAAGATCCGAAGCCGTACAGCACCATATCGCTATCCCGAATCACAAGGTGAGTGAAGACCTGCCACAGAGAGCCAACCTCAGGAAGGTCCTTCAAGAGTCGTTCTGGGATCCAGATACGATAGCCAACGCCTTGCACGTCCAGAGTGGCAGCATTACGATCACCACGGTGGATGGCAACGAGCTCTCCCCTTAAAAACGCAATCATGCTTCCCGTTCCTCCTGCTCACGATCTTAGCTAGGTCTCAACAGACCGAGGTCTCAGATATTCCCAGCTCGATTCAATGAGATGGATCCTAATCAATTTTGTAAGACTCACGCCCCTTTTTAAAAAACGGGGATGGTGAGACTCTCAATATCGACATCAGCACCCTGCTCCAAGAGAATCAGAGTCATAGAATGCACCGTCACCTGTATGATTTACCTCTGTACCCTTTGCAATCAGGATCCTAACCCTCTCTAAATACCTAGATTGCGCTGCAATGTGAAGCGAGCTCCCAAGACTATTGGCAATACTATTGATATCAGCACCTGCTTGAATGAAGAGTTGTACACTGTCTGGGTGATTGGTCTGGACAGCAACATAAAGCGGGCTAGACCGTTCATTCATAGCAACTAAATTAGGATCCACCCCCATTTCAACCAGTGATTGAATATTAGCAGTATTTCTTGGGCGCATCTCTTGATGGAGGCACTGCTGCAGGTGTCCAGATTGACACTCCACCAGAAGGGATCCAGGCTAAGGGCATGAGACTAAGAGGTGGTCAGGTTGAAACAGAAGTTGAGCAATGACACTATTTCTCAACCCCAGTCCAGTTGCTAAAAACGCTGTTATTTCCTAGTGTCGGTAGCCATTTAGCGTCATAGAGACATCTAAAAGAACTTTAGAAAATACCTAAAATAGCCAAGAGCCAACACCTTAAGGTCACGATATCAGCTTGAGATCACAATATCCGTTGAAGTTTGAAATGGCTTATCAGTTATCCCAAAAGTTCAGGCTACCGTGATCTCGTCGAAGATCGTAAATCACCTTCTCAACGTACCATCGTTCTGATTGGCCAGGGTAGCGTAATCGTACCTGTTGAAGGAGCCGTTGTGCTAGAGCTCGATCTCCACCGGTTGCTCGTAATAGATCAGGATCTAAATCGGTATCAGGTTGAACCGGAGCTTGGTCATCAGGCACTTTCAAATAACCAGAATCAACTAACCAGATGACAACAGCAACTACAATAATGATCAGCATGATAATAATGAGAGCCATGTTAGATCCTAACAATACCCGAGTAAGACCATGCTAATTATCGCTGGTGGAGGCATTCTTGTCAGTAACCGTCAGATGTCAACCTCTATCATCCGTGAAATGTTGTTGTCTAAGCTCACTTTAGGTGAAACAGATGGTTTAGCTTTAGGACCGACTACAGACCAAATCCGCCGAGATTGTTGAAGCTCCCAGTGCTTTGACTGGCCTGCACTACTGATTGTGAAAACACCTGGAAGGCTTTCCGAATGTCACCGTCTCCTGAGCTTGGTGTTAGGATCCATTCATTTCGGATCCCCATCTCGGAGAAAACTTGGCGGAAGTCTGTGTGGCCATCATCAATGCCCATCCCCGCAACAATGTGAATTTCAGCATTCAACATATCTTGCACTAGACTGGCGACATCCTGAGATCGATTATGAGCGGATCCGTCGGCTCCATCCGTGATGATGAGGGTTACAGTCCGCACGGGTACACCATTGACAAGAAACTCTTGGGCTTTGGCTAGAACAGTTCCCAATAAAACGATGGTTTGATCGTAGAGTGGGGTACTCAGGTTAGGGTTGTAGTTTTGCGGATCCATACGACTCGTTTGATCCAAAGGAACATATGGGTACAGGATCCATCCATTCAAATAGCGGGTGTGAATAAGAATGTTGGAGTGCTGTTGAGACTGTTGCAAGGCATCGAGTACAGCATTATGTCCCCCTCGCACCGCTTGAGCATTGCCAGCAAATCGAATTGAAGCTGAATCATCAGGCATCATCGTTACCAGAACAATGTCACTAGCGGTTACATCATTGGCTGGGATCCCTAATCCTGCTTGAATTTGAGCCCCGAGATCGGAAACGCTCAGGATCTGCATGGAATGGGGAGATAGAATTCCCTCTGCTTGGGCCGATTGAAATAAACGGTCCAGGTTGGGGGTTGATTGTAACGTCATGAGTATCTCCAATGTAGAGCTGGTAAATGAGGTCTAGGTAAGCGATTCCGTCAACTCAAGTAGCTCTGAGCTGAGGACACTCCATTGAGCCAGATCCTTAAAACTTCAATCCTGGCCAAGTGGTGATAGGATCCGTTGATTTCACCACCGTCATACCAGCATCACTGAAGCGCTTGAAGGCGGCATCTGCTTGTTCAGTAAAGTCAACGACGCCAGGGACAACGACAGCGGAGGTACAGTCCTCCATGAGATAGACCTTTTGGGCCAGTGTAGGATCCTGAGCTTGGATTTCAGTAAGCAGATCATCAATTGTCCAAGCCACACAATGGCTCTTAGCTTGTCCTGCAATGATTACGGCATCATAGTTCAATAGTTTTTGAATGAACCGAGTATTTTTTTGAGCAATGGGTTGATGGTCGGCTCCCTCTAAAACCTCAGGTCGTAACACTGAGTAATTCTCGGTTAAAGGGTTCCCACCTTTGACTTCGAACCCCGTTTGACTGTGACGTGCTAGATTATGGAAGAACACTGCTTCTTCAACAGCTGCGACTAAAGCATGGCCAATACCTCCCAACATCGAGTGATAAGGCCAGATAATCAAAGGATATTTCCCCCCTTGAGTCAACTGTTCAGTATAGTGAAGGGCATGGCGTTGTAATCCCATGTAGTTACCTCCTGCTACGCTAAATGCAACGGCAGGATTCACTGTCCAGACACCGTTTTTGACATCCTCAAATGTGATGATTGTCATCGGTTCAGGGTGCTGTCCAGTGTCGTTAACCCAGAAAATAGAGTGAAAGATTTGACTAGCTGTATGGGTATCCATAGTAGGATAGATGGCAGTCAGGATCCCAAGATTACGGTAGATAAACTCACATAATCGAACATTGTCATCAATTGCTCCAGTGCCTGACCGTCCTCCTACAAACAGTTCAAAGGTTGGAAGACAGAAGGTGTTTTGAACGTCAATAGCCATCAAACAGATACGTGTACGATCTTTGGCTGCCGCTGGAATTTGGTGCTGTACCGCCCACATTTCAGCCTCTTGCGCTCGTTGTTGATATGGAACCCTCCAGACTTCACCCACTCGGGCAGGATCAAAATGAGCGGGAAGGGGTAGTTGAGTTATAGTTTGAGTCATGAGTAATCCTCTGTTGCCTTAACGCCAAATCTAGAAATTAGACCCATCAGGGAGGTTCCCGGATCCGATAAGCTATCATTGTCATCGGTGTAGACATCCTAGTTTAGTCTGAGTAAGTAAATTGATTTAGATCCAGCTACATATAACCCTTCAGAGCTAGGTAGAAGTTGACAGTGGGTTGATACAAACGGTTCAGTATCGGCAAAAATCTTTGTTGTGTGCAGTTGCTTCTGGTGATAATTAATCTTCACAATCCCGTTGTCCGTTGCACTCAAAAGATAGTTATCCACTGCACAATGACCACTTAAGGATCCAAGCCAGGATCCATCATCTCGTTCCCCTTCAGCCTGAGCCACTAAGGATCCATCTGGACGAAATACGCTGCAAAAATGCTTCATACGACCCTGATGGTGAGTCGCGACAAAGAACCAGCAGTAGTGATGGCTGAAATAGCAGATCGAATCAGTCCATTGTCCTGGCCAAATGGGTAGCTTAATCTGATCATTCAAACTGTGGCTGGATAACCCAAAAATGAAAGCGATGCTTAACAATCCAGCTCGATAGTATCCAAATCCGAAAAGGGGTCCAGTCCAGATGCGTGTTTGTCCTGGCAAGCAGGATCCAACCAACTCAGATCCTAATTGACCCCAATACCATAACAATCCATCATGACACCAGACAAATGTCTCTGCATAGGTATCAAAACTGCCCCAAGATCCACATTGATCTACCAAAAACCGCTGAGGAGATTTATCAGGCCCTAAGCAAATTACTTGATTTTGTTTTCTCAGCAAAGTTGTAGAACCTAGCAATCTAAATTGCACATGAGGATCCAAATCACCTTCAAGAATTGTATGTTGAGTTTCTCGCTTAAACTGTCCTGATTCATGGTAGAGCCAAATTGGCTGATTATGATAGAGGGATAGCGTTAATATGATGCCATCTGTTACAAAGACTTGAGTAGCAGTTATGGATCCCTTGATAACTAAAGTTTGTGTTGTTGGACCTGGTTGATGACAGTAGGGACATGATGACCGAGCATGCTCGCCTCCACAGTTCAAGCAAGTCGTCCAGCTGAGATTTTCTAAGAGATCTCGCGGCCAAACATCACGCCAATCTCGCTCAAATACTTGATAAAAGTAGTGCAGCAACTCATCAGGCAAACTATCATAAGGTAAGGCAGGCTTCGGATAACGAACCTCTGGATTGAAGATAGTGATTCGGTGTAAAGGACGTAGTTCATGAGATAGTTTCTTCTGAGGATTCTGAGGACGATAAACACCTCCGTATGGACCAACAAAGAGTAAGCTTCGCATTAGCATTACTGTAAAGGCATACCAGTCAGATAAGGTAGAGAATGCTTGTATTGGTTTGAGGGTTGGAGCTTTAGGATCACAGAGAAGTGGATCCGTAAATGCAGCTGTAAAGACACGGCAGGAAAAACTATCAAATTGAAATGAGTCTGCATCAATGAGATAAGCCGAGGGCCCAGCAACCAAAATATTTAGATCATTAAAGTCACCTACTATAACCTTAGCTTGATGAAGCGCATCAACAGTATCATAGAGATCTAAGAAGAGATCGCGAACTTGGGCCTGTGATATCCCTGTTTGCCGAAAGTTCCTATCACTGTAGCGTATTAAAGCAGTTGCGTTTGAAACTTTTTTCATTGTGTAGCCTACAATTTGATATGTCGATGGATCCTGAGCTAAATCCAGTGGTGAAATGACCTGTGAGGGTAAACTCTGTGGAAATCGTGGGAGTTTTATCTGATGTTCTTGTAATCTAAACTGTGCTCCTTGTTGTTCTAAAGGCTGTCCCTGGTAATCGGGATGATTTGGCATTTTAAATAGCTTGAGTACCTTTCCTTGACCGATATCAAATATATCTGCTTCCCCCCCTTTGCCAATAGACTGACTTGGACTCAATGATAGAATCTGACCTTTAATATTGATGATAGGTAACATAGGCTGCTCCTTGTGTTTATGCCTCTGTGATTCTTCGGATAACTATGAATGTGGTGTCGTCAGGCAGCAATCCAGCTGTATGATGTAAGCGTTGGTTAGCCCAATCAGCCTGAATACTGTCTCGGTTAATTAAAGTCAGCTTTCGTCGAATCTGATCAGAATTCTTAAAGTAGCCATTGTCTGTCCAAAATTGGCTAAGCGGCCCTACTAACTGCGATCGTCCAGGCAAAGGATCATGCTCAACTCGTATTAAGTCTTCGACACCATCTGTGCCAATTAGCAAGGATCCTAGGTTTTGGGTGGAACATTTAGCTTGAATTTGAATAGGCGAGATGGAGTGTTCTGATATCAAGCTGTGGCCTAGGTAGGGGGGAGCATTATTTGCATAAGGTCCAATGATTTTGATAGTTCCGTTTACGACAATAAGGCCATCTCCTAGTGAGATTAGAATAACTGATTCAGGGGTAATAATGGATCCAATAATTGTGAACAAACAATACTCAGCAATGATGTCAGGTTCCCAATGTTCTACCACATTCTGGAAAGACCTTAGTAGCTCGTTGTGGATAGTTTCCCAATGAAGCGATTGATGATAAGCCATCAGATTTAAAACTGTCTTCACAAACAAGATGGCCCCTAACTGAGCCCCCACCTCACTGTGTGACTCGCTACCACAACCATCACAAACAGCAGCAACAAGTCCCTGGTCACTCCATTCAAAATAGTAGGCATCCTGATTGTTGCGACCGAGGCGACGATGCTCACGCCCTTGAACGGATCCTGCTGCCACTTCAAATGAGTAATGAACGGATCCATCCAGGGTAAGAGTACCCCGTTGGCGCATGCTATTCATAGCGACCTCAAATCATTTATGGTTGAATACACCATAACAGGATCCGATCGACTTGGCAATAGAGTGTACGGCATCAACCTTTATCCCAGCGTGTGTAGGGATTGGGCGAAGATGGCCTAGCCTATAAATAGTTTTACTTACCAATACTCTGGGTCTGATAACTAGTCTTTAGCTTTTGCCTCCAATGCATCCATCCGACCTAATAGGTCTTGATAGCTCTTTCTCAGCTTGTCGAGTTCACTCTGTAGCTCCTTTGTTACCGTTCCTGGTGCAGACTGAGATTGAACTTTACTGATGGACTCTTGAATGCGACGGCTGATACGACCATCTTCAGTATCCATGCTTTGTAAGATGGGGATCGCTTTAGCCGTTTTCTGGTTACTCAACGCCGCCACAACCGCTAACTGGGTGAAGAAAAACGGATCCTTTGACAGCTCCCGTAAACGTTCTAGAATCTGAGGGTTTTCCCCTTCTACGTAGGTTCCTAATGCTCTAATCGCCCCTAAACGCAATGATTGCGAGACCCCTAAGGCTGTGTATTTCAGAATCAAGTTTAAGGCAGCGTCTGAGTCTTTTAACTCCGCTAGCCCTGCAATGATACCGTTGCGAACAACTTCATTCCAACCAGCCTTAGTTTCTAATGCTTCAGTCAATAGGGTGATTACGTCAGCTCCATCTGGCTTGTCATCACCCCGAGTTCCTGCTAATTTACCCAACGTTTGTGCGGCAGCAGCTTCAACATAGTAGCTGATATCACCATGGTCTAGAAATGGCTTGATGGCCTGGTAAGTGTCTACTGTCTTACGGTTGGCCAAGGCTTGAATTGCGGCTCGGCGTACTTGAGGAATAGGATCCTTCAATGCCTCAATTAAGACATCAAATGCAGCCGGTGATCCGATGGATCCTAATGCTGCACAGACTTCCACCTTGACACCCCAGAACGGATCCTGAGCTAGCGCCAGTTTTAAGGCGTTGACTGCTTCTGTTCCTCCCTTCTTACCCAGTGCTTTCGCGGCCAAAACACGGGCAATCACATCAGGTGCAAACTGGAGCTGAGCTTTTAGCTCTGGTAAACCATAGGCTAGCTCGACCGTTTTAAGTGTATGGTTACCGTGGTCAAAGCAAATATAATCGGGTTTAGTCTCTAGAGGTAGATAAAAAGTTTGTTCGGCTTCATGGATCCGGACATTCAAACAGCGAAGGATCCTGTCTTTAGTCCCAAAAGCAATCGGAATTTTCAGATCGAATAGGTTTTCTTTATCTTGAGTTTGGGAGACTGTGATCTTAGCTAGGTGGTTGTCGGCATCCCAAGCATAGGTGACTTTGAAGGCAGGATAGCCGCCCCGGTAGACATACTGATCAAACAGAAATCCTAGGTTAAATCCTGTCGTCGCATCGATAGCACGGATGAGGTCAATCGTTTCCACTGTTTGATGGGCATTATTCTGAATAAAGGTTTGAATGGATCCTCTAAACAAGTCTTCTCCCAAAGCTTGGCGAATCATATGGTAGACACATCCACCTTTTTGATAAATATGACAGTCATAAAGTTCAATCGCCTCTTTGTAAATATGGGTCACCATCGGACGGCGGTAACGGTCTCGATCTTCACTGATGTAGGCTTGTTGATCTTTGTAGCGATGATAGTCTGCATGGTCTGATCCGTATGTGTGTTCATCCCATAAGACCTCAGCATAGGTCGCCATTCCTTCTTTGATCCAGACATGGGACCAGTGTTTAATGACAACCAAATCACCGAACCATTGATGAGCGAGCTCATGGGCCACGAGTGACTCAGAGTTGAAATTGTCTTGAGCCGCACGCTCGTCTAGTAAACACCTATCGGTTAACAGGGTGGTCGAGGTGTTTTCCATTCCTCCGAAGATGAAGTCAGCTACGCACACTTGAGCATATTTAGGATAGGGGTAGGGATAACCAAAATAATTTGAAAAGAACTCAATCATTGCAGGTGTTTTGCCCATGGTGCGCACAGCATCGGCCTCCCGACCCTTGTCCACATAATAGATAACGGGTTTATCCTGCCATTGGTCAACTACTTCAGCAAAATCCCCGATGGCTAAGGTCATCAAGTAAGTGGGATGAACCTCCCTCTGTCGCCAGTGATAACGGATCCGTCCATTCTCCAATGGCTGTGTCTCTAACAGGATCCCGTTTGAAATAACTCGATAGGGGTCAGCGACCGTGACCTTTATTTCTGATGTAGCTAATTGACCAGGGTAGTCGAAACAAGGGAACCAATAGCGTGAATCTTCATCTTCCCCTTGTGTCCACACTTGGGTTGGCTTGTCGGGGTAAGCCTCTGTTGGTTGAATGAAGTAAATCCCTCGCTGTGGGTGAACCACGCGGTAGTGAATGGTAATTGCTAGGGGCTTACCTTGAACAGTAGGATCCTGCAGTGATACTTCAATTCGGGAACCGTCATAACTGAAGGATTGAGCCACACCGTCGACGGTAATTGCTTCAATATCCAATGCTACAGCATCCAATTCAAGTGTGGTGATGCCAGATCGAATCGGAGTTAGTGTGATCGTACAGGATCCTTGGATCATGCATTGATCGAGATGAATATCTAAATCCAGACTGATGTGGTTAACTTGCCCTGGACGATCGGGCGTGTAATGGGGGGTTGAACCGGGCAGCGCAAAGGGCTTATGCTTACTTTTCTGCTCGTCATCCTGCAGCCAACCCGCTAACCAGGCTTCCGTCCGTCCCGTGTAACCATCAATCTGAGTCATGGAATCACTTCTCTAAAAGGATCCTTGATATTATGACAGGTCTGATCGGGTGCAATCGCCTCTTCGTGGTTGTGAGTTGAGCTCAACCCCGGTATCAAGTTTAAGAGAATAGCAATTGATGATGACTGAATCGGCGCAATGGGTGATGAATGAAGCTACGACAGCAGCCATTTGTCGCCAAGAGAACGACTAATTGTCCGCAACAGAAGCGGATCCTTAGATTAGTTATCACCTGTCCTTAACTGTGTCTTGGAGGATAAGGATTCGTTAAGAGAACTGGAACCTTTCCATGACTGGGGCGTCAAACAGGTATCCGAAAAGTTCAGTAAAAACCGTTTCTCCGTAAGGGGTATGGTTCAACAGGATCTGGATAGATGACACTCGACCATTAGGGAGACAGTTGATATGAGACGACGCTTTACCCTGACTGCATGTACAGCGGTAGCACTAGCTGTTGGCACTTTATTTGGCGGCTTCGGTTTCGATCGCACCACAGAGGCTCAAGCCCAAGACAGCACCCTTGTGATGGGAACGTCCCCAGACTATCCCCCATACGAGTTTTATGACACGTCTAGTGGTCAGGAAGTCATCGTGGGGTTCGATATTGATATTGCTAATCGCATTGCAGAAGAGCTGGGTGTTGAACTCGAAATTATGGGTATGGACTTTAATGGTCTTATCCCTGCCCTACAATCTGAGCGGGTTGATTTTGTGATGGCGGGGATGACACCCACTGAAGAGCGACTGGAAAATGTTGATTTTTCTGATGTTTATTTCCAAGCCAACAACACGATTATTTCCCAGCGGGGGAGCAGTATTTCCACTGTGGAAGACCTCTCTGATAAGATAGTAGGTGTTCAGCTTGGCAGTATTCAAGAGGATGAGGCTACCGATTTAGCGGAGGCTGATGAGACTATCACTCTAAAGCCATTGAACAAGCTGGGTGAAATCATTCAAGAAATTAAGTCTGGTCGATTAGATGCCGCTATTATTGAGGATACAGTGGCTCAAGGTTTTGCTGCGTCAAACCCCGACCTCCAGTTCAGCGTGATTCCTACTGATGGCCCCAGCGGTTCAGCGATTGCTTTCCCTAAAGGATCCGACTTGGTTGTTCAGTTCAACGATATCCTGTCTGAAATGGAAGAATCCGGTGAAATTGAAGAGCTTGCGATCAAGTGGTTTGGAGAAGCCCCTGATGCTGAATAGCCTTTGCCCCTAATCCGATCTCAAGTCAGGATCCTCAGCCCCTAGCTCCAGAAGGATCCTGACTCAATGACCCAGAAACCTGTTTGAGGTGTATCCCTGTTCATCAAGGTGTAGATTGCCTTTGTGCTTGTTAGGGTTGATGATGCCACCGCTAGAGTTGATATCATTACTGTCGGGATTTGCAGCATCACTGTTAAGGGTAACATTACTATTGTTTGGATTATCCTTACCATTGTTAGGATTGCCAACGTTGCTATCAGAATTCACAACGCCACTGCTGAAGTTAACATTATTATTGCTAGAATTCCCTTGCTGTTGCTAATGACGACATTACTAGTGTCAGAACCAACTTGTCATCACTAGGATTGTTAACATTACCGCTGCGATTATCAGTATTACTATTGGGATTGACAGCATCATTGTTGAGATTGCCATTGCCATTGTTAAGACTGCCTCTGTCATTGTTGAGGTTGATGTTGCTATTGTTAGGGCCATCCCTGCCATTTCTGAGATTAGCAG
>CAYUEE010000133.1:0-12209 GCA_964443615.1 uncultured bacterium
TGCTGGCGCAAGGGTTGCCGGCACAAGGATTGGACTTTGCCGCACAGGGGTTGCTGGCGCAAGGGTTGCCGGCACAAGGATTGGACTTTGCCGCACAGGGGTTGCTCGCGCAAGGGTTACCGGCACAAGGAGCAGCTACAACAGAAGCAATAGGACGGAAGCCAAAACCGAAGGATGTTACACCAGCAGCCAAACCGAGAGCAGTTGCTGCAGCAACAAGAGTCAAGTAACGCAGTTTCATAACCAGGAAAGCCTCTTTCAAGCGGATGGTTATAACAATGACGTTTGAAACAAAAGTTCATCTGATGTCAAGATGAGGATTTCTCTATGGCACTGTCAGCAAGTTCTCAGGATCCTTAGGAACCATTCAACGCCAAGACGCTCTGCCTATGGCCGAATTCGCTCTGCATCCAGTTGAATCGGAATCATTAGGCGTTTAAAGGTACGGGGATCACGACTGATATTGAGGATAGGTCTGGCACAGAATAACTGTTTACCCCATCAAGGATCTGAGAAAATGCTCATGAAAACCTTAGGATCTGCTGGGGACTGGTGCAGTGCCACCTCACCTGTCGCTACTAACGTAGTAATGACAAAGCGAGTCGAACTCCTTTGCGTGGATGCCTGCTGGCTCAACCCCGGCAGGTTTTCTCCCCTCTCAGGATCCATTTAGTCAAGTTAGGATCGCCTCAATATGGATCTCTCAGACGGATCCCTCAGATGGAACAGGCCAGTTCCCCTGCTTGCTGTGTAAAGCGTAGGTTTTCTCGATAATCAATAGGGCAATCAAGAACAGTGGGTACAGGTTGCGCCAGAGCCTCTTTCAACAAGGGAATGAAGTCCTGAGCAGTTTGAACCCGGTACCCTGTAAGACCCATACTCTGGGCTAAAGCGACAAAATCTGGGTTCCCGAAATGGACATAATTAGAGCGACCATATTGGTTCAATTGCTTCCACTCGATCAAACCATATCCGCCATCATTAAAAATTACCGTTACAAATGGAGTGCCAATCCGCAGAGCTGTTTCTAACTCTTGAACATTCATCATAAAGCCTCCATCCCCCGTCACGGCCACAATCTTCCGCTCAGGATAAGCCAATGCTGCTGCTACACCACCAGGAACTGCAATGCCCATAGAGGCAAACCCATTGGAAATCAAGCAAGTGTTAGGTTTCAAACAATGGTAATGACGGGCCATCCACATCTTGTGTGCACCAACATCGGAAATGACGATGTCATCAGGTCCCATCACCTGACGTAAGTCATAGATCAGCTTCTGGGGCTTAATAGGAAAGGATCCATCCTGCGCATGTTTTTCAAAATCGTTCTGAATGGTCTGCCGTAGGTCTGCAAAGTAAGGATCCAGCACTCGCCCTGATGTACACTGTGCCAGGATCCGTTCCAGTGATGTGGAAATGTCTCCCAGCACCTCAACCCTAGGAATATAGCTACTATCAATTTCAGCAGCAGTGGCGTTGATATGGATGATAGGCAAAGATTCGGCTTGATTCCACTTTTTAGGGGAGTATTCAACCAAGTCGTAACCAACGGCAATGACTAGATCTGCGCGATCCAGACCACAGTTGATGAAGTCTCGCTGCTGTAATCCCACTGTCCACAGGGCTAGAGGATGGTCGTAGGGAATCACGCCTTTGCCCATGAATGTGTTGGCAACAGGGATATTTAACTGGGTTGCAAATGCGGTTAGGACTTCACTCGCGTTCCCTCGAATGGCCCCATTTCCAACTAAGATGAGCGGGCGTTGCGATTGATCAATCAGCTGGCTGGCCAGGTTAATGCTGGTTTGAGAGGGGGAGAGCCTCTCTTGAGAGTCTGTTTTGAGCGGGATTCCTGCCACACTCATTGCAGCGATGTTTTCGGGTAGGTCGATATGAACCGCTCCGGGCTTTTCAGATTGGGCCAGTTTGAAAGCTTTGCGAATAATTTCAGGTGTAATGCTAGGACGGACAATTTGAGCATTCCATTTCGTCATGGGCTTGAACATGGCCACTAGATCAAGATACTGATGCGATTCGATATGCATGCGATCCGTACCCACTTGGCCCGTGATGGCGACTAGCGGCGCTCGGTCTAGGTTAGCGTCCGCCACGCCGGTCATAAGGTTAGTGGCTCCAGGCCCCAAAGTGGAAAGACACACCCCTGCTCGTCCCGTTAAACGACCGTAGACATCTGCCATGAAAGCAGCGCCCTGTTCATGTCGTGTTGTGATGAAGCGGATTGAGGATCCTTGTAACGCTTCCAATACGTGTAAGTTTTCTTCCCCTGGAAGCCCGAAGATCGTGTCTACCCCTTCATTTTCCAAACATTGAATCAACAGTTCAGCAGTATTCATAGTTCACCGCACATGCTATTCAATACAACGCTAACTCACGTGGCTTCAACTCGACCGAATCCACACTGTCTTGGCATTCATAAACTCCAACATGCCGATGCGACCAAGTTCTCGACCATATCCAGAACGTTTGATCCCCCCAAAGGGTAACCGAGGGTCTGATTTTGTCATGCCATTGATAAACACCGCCCCTGCCTCAATCTCTCGTACTAATTTCAACTGTTCTTCCGGATCTTCTGTCCAGGCACTAGCTCCCAAACCGTAGGGGATCCGGTTGGCTAGTTCAATTGCGGCAGGAAGATCAGGCACTCGAAACATCAGAGCCACAGGGCCGAAGAATTCCTCTATTTCTGCCAGTGTTCCTCTCGGGATCTGACTCAGAATCGTCGGTGGATAGTAGTGACCCGAACGGTCTAGGAGAGGGTATCCCCCGAGTAAAAGCTCAGCCCCTTGCGACATACAGGACTCAACTTGAGCTTGGAGGTCTGTCAAGATCCCAGCTGTTGCCAATGGACCGAGATCCGTTTGAGGATCCATCGGATCCCCGACTTTCAACGTTTGGAATCGAGCCAATAAGCCTTGTTCAAACTCATCTGCAATACCAGGGGTGAGAATAAATCGCTTGGCAGCAATGCAGGATTGACCATTGTTTTGCATGCGGGCTGTCACTGCCGTGTCAATGGCCCGAGACACATCTGCAGAATCTAGGACAATAAACGGATCACTTCCCCCTAATTCTAAGACTGTTTTCTTCAAATACTGGCCAGCAGCAGCTGCGAGACTGGACCCAGCAAGTTCACTCCCTGTGAGAGTGGCCGCTTTGACCCGATCATCTGCAATCACCTGAGCTACCGTTTGCGACCCAATCAGCAGAGTTTGAAAGGATCCCTCGGGGAATCCTGCTTCATTCAAAATGGACTCAATCGCTAGCGCACATTGGGGGACATTCGAGGCATGTTTCAACAACCCCACATTGCCCGCCATCAACGCCGGTGCTGCGAACCGAAAGACCTGCCAGAAGGGAAAGTTCCAAGGCATCACAGCCAAAATGGGTCCTAACGGATCGTAGCGTACAGACGTTTGAGCAATGGATCCATCCGGCAGTGCTTCTAAGGGACCTACTTCATAGGCCAGAAAGGTCGCTGCGTGTTCCGCATAAAATCGACAGACCCAAGCACATTTGCGAATTTCGCCTTGAGCGGCGGCGAGGGGTTTGCCCATCTCTAACGTCATCAGCTTGGCCAGAGCTTCACGTTGATCCTCAAGTAGATGAGCAGCCTGCTGTAACCATTGCGCCCGTTGGGGAAGAGAAGTGAGCCGATAGGTTTGAAAGGTGGCAGAAGCTAGGGCTATCTTGTCTTCGAGAGTTGCCGCACTCAAGGGGGCAAAGGAGGCTAACTGCTCCCCTGTTGCCGGATTGATTGTAGCTATACCCATAGGTCTCTCCTGTAAACTAACGGGCTAACCCCAGTCTGGCTAATTCTCAGGAAGGTCTGTCAGGATCCTTTACTAAACGTTGTAAATCCTCTATATAGGATCCTGACTCAATGGCTTCAACCAGTTCAGCATGACCAGAGTGCACCAGTTCTTCTGCAGCAGCTCCGTAAATCGTATTGAGACGTTGATCAGTGAGCTCTTGAGTGATGCCATCAAATTGAACTTCACCTTGTTTGAGGGCTACTGTTCGTAGAAAGAACCGACGCACCACTTGCACTTGGTGGAGAGAGGTGATCACGGTGATCCCTTGTTCGCGATTGAGATCAGTTAATAATTGCATTACCTGTCGGGCTGACTCTGGATCCAACGAGGCCACAGGTTCATCCGCCAAAATAATCTGAGCCCCCTGCATTAAACACCGGGCAATGGCTACTCGCTGCTGCTGTCCTCCAGAGAGGAAGGAAGCACGCTTGTAGGCCTGTTCCACGATCCCCACCTTTTCCAAGGCCGAGAGGGCCCGCTCCTTTTCTTCCCGACTGAACGCGCGCACTAGCGACCGTAGCAACGATACCTGTGCCAGATGGCCCGCTAACACGTTATCGAGGGCTGTTAGACGACCGACTAAATTGAATTGTTGAAAGACAAATCCAATCTGACTCCGTAACGTCCGAATTTGAGGACTCAAGGATCCCCCAGACTGGACAACGGATCCGAATACCTTGACTACGCCGCTATCAGCTACCTGCAATCCGTTAATATTGCGTAAGAGGGTGGACTTACCGGAGCCAGACGCCCCCACTAGAGCTAACATCTCGCCCGGCCGCACCGTCAGGCTAACGGAGCGCAGAGCTGGAATGCCTTTAAATGACTTCGAGAGGCCAGAGATGTTAACAATAGGATCCGTGACGTGAGTCATAGGTAGGTGTCCTTGAATGCGGTGCAGCAGATGATCAGGCCTAGCCGAGTTGAGTATACCCTGCCAACTTATTGACTCAGAGTCGGAACCACATCCCAGATCTTCTACTATTGGCGCGTTGGATTTATCACAACTCTAAGCAGCTGAGGCAGCCTAGCTGAGAGGGGTTTCTGATGTAAATGTGTCGAGTAATAACCACTGAGCCGCTATGGCCCCATTGTCTCCAGCCGCTAGCTGTGTGGCATACCGACCATCAATATCTAGTACCGCAGCTGGCCCCAGGACACTGACACTATCCGGAGTGATCTCCAACGCTGTCTCCCGTTCAATCCCGAAAGCCACAATGGACGAATCCTGAAATACGGCCTGCACCAGTCGTCCGTACCGATAGTCATAGAACGCCCGTGGTTCAAATAGGGTGCCTGGGATCAAATTCAAACCTGGTTCAACAAAGGGATAGTGGATCAGATAGGGAGAGGTCGCTTGGCTTTCCTTGGCCATAATCGTATCAGCGGGTCCCGGCTCTGAGGTCATCCACTGGCCCACTGCTGCTGCTGCCGCATTATCAAACAGAAGAGGTGTCCCAGACTGATTCATGCCATCTAAGTTTAACCGTCGCAACCGATCCACCAACGCGGCCACTTCCTGCTGATTACTAGCAGTCACTACAATGGCATCTTCGGCTTGTAATCGAATAGCGAGGGCGGCAATGTTGGACGTTGGTGTCAGGGTTTCCTGTTTTACTTTCAACTGTTTCAAGCGCAATCCCTTCACTGTCCGAGTTGCGGCATCTAAAGTGGACGGATCCTGTCCCACCGCTAGCACAGCTGTATTTCCTCCCGCTGCTTTGGCATGCAGAACAAATCGATCCGGAGCCGACTCATCCGCAAACGCATCAATAAAAGGAATGAGAGACGCGGTTGAATCCCCACGTTCAAGTAAATCACCGCCAATGATCACAGGGGCGGATCCGGTGGGCCGTTTTAAAAAGTCGAAGGCTCGAGTTATCAAATGGGGGGGGTCAATGCGTGAACCAGCTTGTAATGGTCGCTTCAATCTAAAGTTGTAGGCATTATCCCCTTGTGGCAATAAGTGCATCGCCACATTACGGATAGCCAGTGACCGCCGACTGCCAGTGTACTGAGCATGATCTGCCGACTGGTAAGTTTCCAGGTCCAGGACTAACGCACTCGCTAATCCTTTCACCCCTTCTAGGATCTGGTCATTGCGAATTAAGGATCCTGTTTGCTTCTCTAGCCCTGCCCCTACTTTGGGTACGGGTGACTGTTCCACTGCCTGTAACAAGCGTAGGATCCGGCCCCGTTCTAGAACATGCTGGTCCAAAATTGCGGTGTCAAGACCAAAGCGTAGTCCTCGACTGGTGCGACCTGTCACGCTGTAGGCTAAATCGATACTGCCTAATTCCAACCCATTCCATGCATTAAAATCGTCAACGTAGCCAGCTACCATATATCGACTCATCATCGCCGTCCCCGCACTAGTCCCCCCCATGGGCACCCCCGAGCGGTAAAGTGACTCCAAGATATCTTCCAGTTGAGTATTGGCCATCACCTGCATCGCAATCGTTTGATTCCCGCCTAGTGCAAATAGGCCATCGATCTCGCCACTAAACTCGGATAAATTTGAGGACTCTTGGGCTTCATTCCGAATCTGGATATCGGGAACTGTAGTATTGCAAGTAACAGGCGGTGTGACTAAGTCCAGGCACGCGGATTGAACTTGGGAGGCGCGCTCCTTAGCTTCTTCGAGATTAGACTGTCGATCCACGAAGCCCACAAAGAAGGAATTGGTTGAAAACGGAGGCAACAGGATCCGAATTTGCACAATACTGTCTTGGTTATGGTTAATGGCCTGCTGCGCGAACAACTGTAAGGTCTCTGGTGCATACTCCGCCCCAATCGGGATCCAAGTCCGTACTGCCTCCGGATCCTGGGCCCAGGCCGGCATGGTCCCCACCCCGCTCATGCCTAGACTGAACATCAGACTCATCAACAGACTCAGGGCTATCCCCACTAATATGCGTTGTAGACTCATGAGTTCTCTTAGCCAATGGCCTTAACTATCAAGACCATACAGTACAAAGGGACGAGCATGATGACAGTCCGTTTGCTCGACCGTTTGCTCAACCGTTGCTCAACCATGGATCCGGATTTCTGCCCCTCAGTCGATCCAGAGTGACTCGATCAGAAAGCCACTAGAATGGAAGCCCCTGCAAGTGTTGGTCATAAGAGCAGTCACAAGAGCAGATAGTTGCAAGCGAACTCAGTCACACGCTAGTCATAGGAGCACATCACTATGGATCCGTTAGTTCAAGACAAGATTCAAGACCAAGTCCGGAGCACTCCTCTTATGGTGTATATGAAGGGGACTCCAGCCATGCCCATGTGTGGATTCTCCAGTTCCGTCGTCCGCGTTCTCGACCAAATGGGTGTCACCTATGAGTCCGTGAACGTCCTGGAGGATCCTGAGATTCGCCAAGGCATTAAGGAGTACTCCAATTGGCCCACAATCCCTCAGGTATACCTCAATGGGGAATTCATCGGTGGCTGCGACATTATTATCGAGATGTTTGAACGGGGTGAGCTCCAAACGTTACTCCAGTCCAGCTTGGGTGAAACCTCTCAAAGTTAGTAGCTACTTGATTGAACACCGACAGCCGAGACAACAGGATCCTGATAGAGCGCTCGGATCCTGTTGTCTCTCAGAAAGGGATCGGTAACGTCCAGCCAAACATTGATGATCCTAATCAACCGTGGAGTCGTGACCTATGAATACCGTGACTCAGATCCGCACTCTTCTCACCACCCAACTGGAGGCGACCCGAGTCGATATTGAAGACCAATCCCATCAACATGCTGGTCATGCTGGCCGCCAGGATCCTCTCAGTTCAGGGGGACATTACACCGTTACAGTTGTCTCTCCACAGTTTGAGCACCGGTCTTCGATTGAACGACACCGTTTGGTTTACGGGATTCTCTCCACCGAAATGGGGCAACGGATCCATGCGTTATCTATCCGAGCCTATACCCCTAGTCAGTGGGAGCACCTCCAACACAAGAGCTCGCTATTATAGGGAAAAGCGTTCAACAGGTGAAGTATGGGAAAATTATTGGCAACCTGGGTTCTATCCGCCATTAGTGTTCTAATCACTGCATCTCTGCTTCCTGGTATCACTGTTGCTGGCTTCTGGGGGGCTATGAAAGCAGCTGTCTTCATTGGCATTAGCTATTCTTTATTTCGACCCATTTTGCAGTTAGTTACGTTGCCTATCACCCTTTTGACTCTAGGCTTTTTCCTTCTCATCGTTAATGCTCTGTCCTTATCGATTGCCAGTGCATTCTCTGGTGAAGCTTTTCAAATTGAGGGATTTGGCTGGGCATTCATTGGGGCTATCATTCTCGCTGTTGTGAATACAGTCCTGTCGAACCTCTTCAATGACGATGACATCGCTGAAGAGTAGGATCCTGTTCCTCTTGCGTTTGATACATCTGGCTAATGCATTTAATCAGTATACCTAGCTGATGTTTTTGATCCGAGCCTAGGATCTAGCCATCGTTTAGAATCCGGCCATCTCTGAGCTCGGGCGAGATCCAAGCAAGGGTTGGCGCAGTGAATACGGACATCCCAACCTGAGAAACGTGCGGTTAGATGTTTACATAAGTTAACATCGGCTCATGTGAACTGAGTATTAGGTGACTATTATGAACAAGTCCGAACTGTTGAAAGAGATCCTGACGCCTCTGTTAGAGGACTTTCACTACTGGTTTGATCGCTCTCAGCAGTTGCTGGAAGGAGAGTCGTTAAGTTTTATGACTCCTGATGACCAAGCTGCATTGCTACGCCAGGTTAAAGAGGCTCAGTCTGAGCTGCAAGTGGCCGAAACTCTCTACAAATTGGCCGATAATGAAGTGGGGGTAGACCCAGCACTAGTGGCTAAGTGGCATGGTTTGCTGATGGCCTGTGCTGATGTGGGTCGCCAATATCGTCAGCTTCGTCGTACATCGGATGACTAATGTTACAAATTCTCTACTTGGTGGCCTTCGGCATTATTGCCTTCTTAACCGTGCGGAATTTGGTGGGCAACTTAATCACCATGAGCCGGGAGCAGCGCAAGGTAACTAAACGCAAACCTCGCTATATCCCGCACCCAGAGCTGGTTGATAATGAAGGCAACCTCACCGATGAGCCGCTGTTAGTGATTCGCTCTACTACTCTGGATGATGCGCGCAGCAAGCTGGACCAGCTTTACCGTGAGTCACCGGATGAGACAGCCCCGTAGTGTGAACGGGTTTATGGCACAAGTTAACGTTGGGATCCATTGGGGCCGAATTACCGATCCGTAGGGCTGGCTCAAACTGTCCGCCTGTGGCAGCACCTAGCGACCTCGGGTGGTTTCTCCGGTTCGAGACTCAGTTCCTGAACGATCCTGAGCAATAGCCTGGAGTCGCTGAAGTCGCATGGTCGCAACGATATCGGTGCGGTCAAGGTTTTGAATGGTTTCAAGGGCTGATAGGAGGTGGCGAGCGGCAGTGCGGCGATCGTAGCCTCTGAACTGGGCCCGCTTGAGCGCAAATTCGTCAGCATCCAGTTGGACGGTTTCACCATTCATCTGTTGCCAAATTTGCCGAGCCGATAACCAGGTGACGCCGCCAGCGAGAAGAGCAGCAAAAGCATTGTGGGTGGCTAGCTCACCGACAAAGGACAAGGATCCGATTAAGGTAACGATTTGGTAGGGACCGGGTTGGAGCCAGTTGCGACAGTCAAACCAACCAGCTTCGCGGAGGAAGAGAAGATCGCGTTGGGGTTGAGGAATGCTGGGCCACCGTCCAAAGTCAATTTCGATGATGCCGTTAGGATCCCAGGGGGTTTTGCGGCGGAGCTTGAGCACAGAGGATCCGGTTGAGGGTCCCACAGAGGCTCTGGAGGGCAGCACGGCGGGACGGACTTGGAGGAGTGGTCGGAGAGAGGCGGGTAAGAGATCGCGCAGTCGCTCAACTTCCTCCTGCTCAAATGATCGGTATCTAGCCCCCGTCATAGCGGTCTCCTGCAACTGCTGAGATAGTTTACACGATTGCGGTAGAGACTCAGTGCCTGCAACAAAATCTGAATTTTCCTTGCAAAAGACTAGGGGCTTGCACCCTACCCTCTGGTCTCCTAAGCCCATCGACTACACTCAGGATAGCTTTACGCCTTGGTCAGTGCGGTCACTTCGGATCCTACCGATGCTCTACGTCTATGCCTTTTTGCCCACTCCGTCGGTTGAGACCCTTGCTGTTCTAGACACGATTGCAGGGTTTCAGTCGCCCATCCAAATCTTGAATCCATCGCAGAGTCCCATTGCAGCGGCAGTCGAACCTCTGGCTGGGTTTGATGAGCTTAGTACAACTGACGAATCTCTACTCCGTTCTGCGCTCCGTCATGACCGCGTGATCTGTGAGTTATTCAATCACCTACACGTATTGCCACTGCAGTTTGGTACCTGTGTTCTTTCCTCAGACCGACTCCAACAACACCTGCGAGACAGACACCAAGACTATCTCAACACCTTAGCCTCCATTGAGGGGAAATCGGAGTATCGACTCACCGCTGTTGTCAACGATGCAACGGATCTATCGCACCCTCAGCGGGAGCACCCGGAACAAGAACTCCAACCACTCATGACTCAATTAGTCTCAACTTGGCCAGCTTGGGCAGGGTCACGTCAAGACGATGAGTATCTGCGCTCCTACTTTTTGTTATCTGCGAATGAGTATAACCGGGCGCTGACGATTACAGACCAATGGTCTCAGCACAACGGCCACTGGCGTCTAGCGTGGAGTACAGCCTTGCCTCCTTACCATTTCGTTTAGAACTAGTGCGCTGGAGCTCAATTCTAACCTCGCCAATCGCCCCTTGAATTGGGTATCCTCAGGGTGATTTAGAGGGAATTTACGGTTGCGCTGCAGAGTGACACTAAGCTGGGGCATGTAACGGTGGTCAAGCAACGAAGCATAGGGCAGATTATCGGTGGTCGCTATCAGCTAACCCAGCGCTTGAGTGCCGGGGGTATGGGTGAGGTGTTTAAAGGCACCGACGAGAACTTGTTTAGTCGACCCGTGGCGATTAAATTTCTGCACCAGAGCATTATTACGGAAGATGACAAGCTACAACACCAACTCCGGCAACGGTTTGAGGAGGAAGCTCGCCTGAGTACATTGCTGGGTGAACATCCCAGAATTATTAAGATCCTAGATTACGGCTTAGAGGCGGATCAACCTTACTTGGTGATGGAGTTCTTGTCGGGCCAGAGTCTGGGTGACCTCATTTTGAAACATCGGGCGATTGAACCGGAACGGGTGGTGAATCTGGGCCGACAGATGTGCTCTGGGTTGTACCATGCGCATTCATTTGAGGCCTGTTTTGAAGACCAGACTATCACAGGCGTTATTCATCGAGATATCAAGCCGAGTAATATTTTTGTGCTCAGGGATAAAACGGAAGACGAGATTATCAAGATCCTAGATTTTGGGATTGCGAAGGTGATGAGTGATGTCTCGATGGCGCTGGGGACCCAGACTTCTGGCTTTTTGGGGACGGTTCGCTACGCCTCGCCTGAACAGATGAGGGGTGAAGAAATTGATGGACGTTCCGATGTTTACTCTCTCGGTGTGGTGCTGTACCGGATGTTGACCGGTGAGCTACCGATTGAACCGAAGACAGATACGTTTGCGGGATGGTATCAAGGACACAATTATGAGGCACCACGTCCTCTAAGTACGTTTTATTTGCCGTTTGAGGTGCCTGCCGCGCTGGAAGAGGCTGTTGTAGCCTGTTTATCCAAGGATCCGAACCAACGCCCTCAATCGATGAATGACTTAGGATCCTTGCTAGATGGGTCGCTCAAGCAACCTGCCTCCCGGCCAGTAACCATTACCCCGAGTTTTTCGAGAAAGGCAGCAGCTCAAGGGAGTGTTAAGAGTCCCGGACGTGAGTCTATTCATCGCTCACCCACTCAGGATCCAGCTCCTTTGGTACCCGTTGATGAACAGACCTCCGTAGCCTTACCTGTCGCTGCGTACACGGAACAAACGGGAACACCGGGTGAGTCAACGCAGGTACTGGCTCAACCTGCAAATTCAGTCTCACCAGGTCTGCAGCAGAAGCTATTGGATCCGAAGCTGAGGCCTTGGTTGATTTTAGGATCCTTGGGAACCGGTGCGGCCGTGATGGGGATTGTATTAGGGCAGATGCTTGGGTCTCGCTCATCGCCACCGGTCCCAGCGGAACCAACTCCCCGTCCGTTTTTACTACCCGAGCCTCAGCTAGTGCTCCCTACCCCGATTCCGACCCCCACTCCCGAGCCAAGCCCAAGCCCAACCCCGACTCCAATTCCGACCCCGCCACCTGCTCCTGTGGCAGCCCCAGTTCCACAATTTGTGCCCACACCCGCGCCGCACGCGCCAGCACCCGTTGCGACTCCCGTTCCTGTGCCCGTCAGAACC
>CAYUEE010000134.1:0-12008 GCA_964443615.1 uncultured bacterium
ATGATGGGCGCTATAGGATTTGAACCTATGGCCACCTGCTTGTAAGGCAGGCGCTCTACCGCTGAGCTAAACGCCCTGTGGTAAGTGATCCTAGCACTGCGTTATGGAGATGTCCACTATCCAGGAAGAGGAAGCAAGGATCAAAGCAGGGACTCAGCTAAGCATCTTGATCTGTAGGAGTTCCCGGGTCGTAAAGATAGTTACCGGGTTTCCCCTATCAACCTTTTGGAGTACTGTTGCCTGACGTCTACTTATCTTCATTGGGATCAACAATGACCGAGTTCCGGCGCGCATTATCGACCTATCCGTGGGTAAATCATGGTGCTTTGGTCCTGGCATGGACCCTCATGGGCCTCATCCTACGACTCATGAACTTGACCGCTAAGCCGCCATGGATGGACGAAATCGCTACTGTCGCCTACAGCCTGGGGCATGGCAACGGATCCTTACCTATCAACGAGATCTTGTCACTAGACCAGTTGCTAGCTCCACTAGCTCCGGATCCTCATTTGAGCTGGCCTGAGCTAATCCGCAGTTTGTGGACGGAAGCACCTCATCCCCCTTTCTACTTTGTGTTGGCTAACGTTTGGATGCGGGCCTTTCCTTTGGACGACGGGCTGGTTTCAGTATGGGCGACACGGACGCTCCCAGTCCTATTCGGAGCCGCTGCAATTCCAGCTAGTTTTGGCTTGGGTACCCTCGCTTTTCACTCACCTTTAGTGGGTCATCTCTCAGCTCTACTGATGGCGTTTTCTCCATTTGGCATCGCCTATGCTCAGGAAGCTCGCCATTATTCACTTATAATTCTAACAGTCATTTTATCATTAATTGGCCTCGTCCTTGCGATTCAATTTTTGGTGGCTAATCGTAGAATTCCTATATGGCTCAGTCTCAGTTGGATCCTGATCAATTGCTTTGGGATTGGTGTCCATCTCTTTTTTATCTTGACCTTATTCGCAGAAGGATTAGTACTGCTTCACTTTGGGTTTAGATCGAATAGCTGGCGGTGGTCGCGATGGGCAACCCCTCCGTGGCTCAGCCTTTACGGTGTAGCATTGGGGACGACATTGGGATCCTTAGGATGGCTTAATTTTGTTCTAAATCGGCAGCGATTTGTTGATCAATTAACGGTCGAATACTTCACAGGCTTATACTGGATCAACCCAGTGGCACAGGCCTTAGCAGCCTTGACTAGTATGACTATTTGGTTACCAGTTGAAGCTCCAAACCTCTATATAGCTATAATATCAGGGGTTTTTACCTTGGTTGGATTTATCGGTCTAGCCAGCCTCTGTACGAACCGACTCAAGCATCAAAAGATTAGCTATGACACACCCAATCAATCAGCAGTCGTACTTAACTTTACCCTCGCTGCAATTACCATCTTTTTCTTCTTAAGCTATGCAATGGCCTTCGATATCACCCGCGGATTTCGATATAACTTCGTTTATTTCCCAGGTGTTATTATTCTGATCGGAGCTTGTTTAGCTGACCACTGGGCTCAATCACCAAAGATAAATGCTATACCTCAGCTAACTTTACCGTGGACCCAAAGATTTGGACGGCTAGTTGTTTGTGTCATCATCGGATTGTCACTCCTCAGTGCAGTTAGCGTTGTATCAGATCTAGGCTTTCGGAAGTTCTTTCGCGCAGATCGATTTCTCTCCAGAGTTAGCAATCTATCAGATGTGCCTGTTCTAATCGCTTCTACAGTTAATAGGCCCGATCAGATTGGTATTTTCGGGAATGACTTGATCAGCTTAGGGTGGCACATCAAACAGCACCACGAGAAATGGGATGAGATTCCGCAATTTCTGCTTGTTGAGACATCAGACACACAGCCTCTAGACACAATCCTCAGCAATACATTAGCCACTCTGATCCAGCCAACAGAGCTTTGGCTACTGTACTTCGGCGATGAGGTAGAGGGGATCCTAGCAGGACATCAGTGCACCTTGAAGCCACCTGAAAGAGGAAATTGGGGCGGATTCAGTTCTCGTCACTGGGTTTGTGGAGACCATTCATTTGAGTAGCTTGTATCAACATCAAAGACAATCAGGTGGACAGCCTCAAACTCAATATCTAGAAATATTAAAAACCTTTATGCAGATGCAATCTAAATCTACATCTACGTCGTGATTAAATAAAATACTTAAACATGACTACACTGAGCGATAAATGCAGGTACTGTTGCAACTAGAGATTGCCAGAGCATAGAGCTTACCGAATGGAACGTTTACTTCAGTTGATTAAGGATCCATCTAGTATTCAGTTACCGGATGGATCAATATGGATCCTTATAGGAGTCATTAGCATTGTAATCTTTGTCGGCCTATTTTCGGTGTTCAAGTTGATAGGCAATCTCTTATCTCGAATTGTGACACCACAGATGCGAAATGTTTATCGCACCATCATCAGACCCTCTCAGACTTGGTTAGGCTTAACACTACTAATTATTATAGGAGACGCATTTCTTATTCCCTATGTTTACCGTGATAGCTCTCCCGGATGGCTGAGTTCAGTAGAGTTTATTCTAGGGCTAGCTATTGGAATAAATGTTTGCTTCTTGGGGTTTCGGATCTTCAAGCAATTCTTCGATGTTTACCTTCTTGAATTGACATTAACTAGCAGTTCCAAGGCAAATAGTGAATTATTGGTTTTGACAAAATTTGCAGCTAATGCTGGCATTGTTCTGGCTGTAATTGTTATTTTTGCTGAAACACACCAAATCAATTTAGTAGGGCTCATTGCCAGTTTGGGGATCGGTGGAGTTGCAATTGCTTTCGCCTCCCAAAAAGTATTAGAGCAAGTTTTATGGAGTATTTTACTCTACCTAGACCGTCCTTTTCTGGTCGATGACTATATTCACTTATCAGATGGTACTTTCGGGCGAGTCGAAGCGATTGGGTGGCGTTCGACCAAAATTCGTCTCTCTGGCAAGGGTACACTGGTGATAGTTCCAAACAGCATGCTGACTCAAATGGCGATTGAGAACCTATCTGGTGCTCAAAAAGTGATATCAATTCTAAATATTATTTTTCATCAATCTATTCCTGATGAAGAGAAGGCTTTAGTTCGACAAGTTATATTGGAAAGTACAAATGATATCTATGGAATTGACCATCGTTTATCAAATGTAACCTTCGAGGATAAATCTGAGCAAGGAAGCATGGATAACTCCACAACATTAGCTCAGGTTAATTTCTTTATTCTCGGTACTGGAGATAATGCGATGGAGATACGCTCACAGTTACTAGATATTGCTCGCCAAAACATTAAAAAACAGCTGAAAGACTTTGGAATTGGATTTGATCTTGAAGATGAAAATATCAATGTGACTTCACCTATGAATATTTAGTGGAACGTTGAACTAAGCCATTAGATTAATATTGTATCCATTCCAATCATTGCCATCAAGGGTAGAGTGATGAATAGCATGACTACTTTCTTTGAAAACTTATTGCTCAACCTCCAACTCAGCGAGGAAGCTCAGAATGCCTTGACTCTACTAGCCTACCGCGTTGGGATACTGATTGCTTTTATTATTGCATCAATCATTATGGGTCGGTTGGTCCCTTCGCTATTAAAGGCTACACTTAAGCGCTCTCTACCCAAGCATCGAGTTAAAAATATTATTAGTTTCTTGGATCCACTGCAACGACCTTTGTCAACCACAGTGACACTGATTCTAATTTCTGTAAGCTTCAGTATCTTTCAAGTTTATTCAAACTTTTACACGATCGTTAGCTTCCTAATTGATATTGTGGTCACGTTGAGCTTGACTTGGTTATTAATCAAGTTTGCTAAGCAATCAATTCGAACCTATGGTATCGACCTAATCAAAAAAATCAGTCAAGAGGTCAATGATGTTATTTTAATTTTTGAGACAGTTGCGAATGTTATTATCGTCTTCTTTGCGATTACCATCTTTTCCCAGTCACATAACCTCAATCTTGTCGCTCTCCTGACAGGTGTTGGTATTGCAGGTGGGGCTGTTGCTTTTGCAGCTCAAGAGGCATTAGGGCAGGTAATCGGCACTATTGTCATTTATCTAGATCGTCCCTTTGTCCCCGGCGAATATATCCGTGTAAATTTTAATATTCAAGCAGAAGATGTGTATGGTCGTGTGGAGTCTATTGGGATCCGTTCTACAAAGATTAGAGTGGCCGTTAATAACACCCTTGTCATTGTCCCTAACTCAGTTATGGCGTCTAAAGATATTGAGAATATCTCTCGAGGAACTAAGGTTATGGCACTGTTATTCTTAGATTTTAGCCAGCCTCTCAAACATAGTGAACGGGCTTTTGTTTCTCAGACTTTAGAAAAGACAATTGACGGAATATTTGGTATTGATCCTGGGAGTACTCGAATTAACCTATTTCAACCTGATGATCGAACCGGTACTAGAGCTCGTGTTAGCTTCTTCATTATGGGGTCTAGTGAAAGTTCTATTAATCTTCGCAAGCGGATGTTGGAAGTAGCCAATAACTCTATTAATCGAGAATTAGCATCTCATGGGCTAACCTTCACGATGCCTGAGCCAACTATTTATGTCGATTCTCCTGTCACACTCTAGTATTTTGAGCCAGCTATCATCATGCCAGATATCATTCAAGAACTATTTCAAATTGATGCAACATTCACTCAAGATCTAACTGATTTTCTCCAGCGATTTGGTTTGTTTACGCTGTTGATTGTGGGATCCTTCATTATTGGTCAGTTGTTACCTTTTGGTTTGCGCTTAGTTATTCGGCGATTTACCTCTGAGAAGGTTGATAATTTGTACCGAGACTTAGTACTGCCACTGCGGTCTCTAATTGTGAATACAGGTATCTTAGTCTCTGCATCAATCAGTCTCAATCTCTTCAGAAGTTATGGAGGGTTTTATGATATTTCGACATTCTTCACTTACTTAGCCTTAACAATATCAACTAGCTGGCTAGCCTCTAAACTAGTTAGTCAAAGCCTGCGATTATATGGGATCCAATTAATTCGACAATTAGGTGGAGAGGTCGATGATTTTGTGCTGCTTAGTGAAGCAGTAGCAAACGCTATAATTGTCTTCGTTGCCACTCTAGCGTTTGCTCAAAGTCAAGACTTAAATATAATTAGCGTCCTAACTGGCCTAGGAATTGGAGGGGTTGCGATAGCCTTTGCTGCTAAAGAGACAATCTCACAAATTATTGGAACAATTTTGATTTATTTAGATCGTCCCTATGTGGCAGGTGAGTATATACGAGTAAACTTTAAAATTACGGATGATGATACTTATGGGCGAGTAGAGTCTATTGGCATCCGATCGACAAAGATTCGTGTGGCCGGCAAGAATACTCTGGTCATTGTCCCTAATTCAGTCATGGTTACCAAAGATATCGAGAATATCTCTCGTGGCAATAAAGTTATGGCCTTGTTGTATCTAAATTTCAAAATCTCGCTCTCTCACAAACAAGAAGCCTTGGTGAAAGAGACTACTATTGATAGCATTAGTGGGCTATTGGGAGTTGAACCCCTTAGTACAAGGGTCTTTTTCTTCACTCCAGAAGATAGGAGTGGCACCCGAGCCCGAGTAACCTTTTTCTTACTTAGTTCCAGCCAAGACTCCCTCGACTTACGTAAGCGTTTAGTAACAATGGCAAATCAATCCATCAAGAAAAATCTAGATGCCCATAATCTTACCTTCTCAATCGATGATCCCATGCTCTATGTTGACTCACCCATCACAAAGTAAAAATTGACGCTACAGTTGCAGCAGCCAGAATCCCTATAATCTCAAGCAAAGACTCATCTACTCGCGGTTGGGCCAAAACCTCCGCAGTTAACTGACTAGGGATAAAATACTTTTTAACACCGTAGTTAATCCAAGTACTATGGGCAATCACATCTGTAACCACGACATAATGCGGCTGCGGTAAGCCTCCTTCTCACTCTAGGAGCTGCAGGATCCGGCTGGGAATTTGCTGAACACAGATGATGGCATCGAAAGAATTAGAAAGGATTAATTGCTCCAGTTCTTGGAAAAACGGTCGCTCTAGACGAGCTAGACGTAGGTTCTTATCCAGTGAGTCTTCTAAGTTATCGGTATCCATCCCTTCATACAACATGCGGTACAAATAGGGGACACGCTCACTTAACTGCTTATAGAGTCGGACCAGCGTCTCCCTCAACACAGGGCTCGCATGGGCAAAAGCATCCTCAACTCAACCCGAGCGTCAACATCAGGACAGGTATCAAAGGCCTTAGCTAGCACCTTAGCTGCGCTGACGTGGCCAAGACCCCAGGAATGCTTATAGGACCAGGATCCATTTCATCCTCGACCTCCTCTACAGAAAATACCAGTTAAAGCTAAGCATAAAAACTCATTCGAATATTCACTTTCAATTCACACACAGCTCTTACAACCTGAATAGTGAATTGAATTTCGGACTAAGAGAGATGGGAGCTGGCTGGTAGATTTTCAGCGACTCATCAGGTTTACCTCAAGCTTGTTACTTCAGATTTGGGACAAGCCAGGAGCGAGAACTTTTCCAATCTAGTCCGGATCTACAACAACAAGGAGATGAAACAGATGACGAGCGTACATAATAACTCTAGTACGACGCGTACAAGCAACTACGAAGATGGCTACGGAGATGGGTATCGTCAAGGACAAGCTGCTGAGGCACGTTACCAAGCTAACCGGGAATACAGCCATAAGCAAGCGCAAGCGAATGCCGAAAGCAGTGCTGCTGGCGGGTTCCTTCTAGGTCTGCTCTTTGTGGCTACAGCAGTTGTCGGTGGCCTATTGGTTTACATTCAGGTCAACCCCGAAGCCCCTGCTCCCACTCAAGTGATTGAAAGAACTATCGGCCGTGAAGTTCAGGTGGAACGCAACACTACTGAAATTGTTCCTGACACTAGTGGTGGGTCTGATAGTGGGTCTGAAGGATCCTCTGTAGCAGAGTCTGTTTCTGATGCAGTTCAGTCTGCGACTCCAAGTGGCAACGACAGCCAATCTAGCGGATCTAACAGCCAGTCTAGCGGATCCGATAGCGGTGCCCAGTAAGTCAGCCAGTAAGTCAGTAGGTGCCTGCTAAATACAATTAAAGCAAGTACAGCTACCAGGTGCGATCCTACCCACGGATCCACTGGTAGCCCTAGCCATGTTTTGAGCGCATTAACACATTAACAATGGGAGGAGACTAAGTTTGGAGGAATTCAACTCTGTTAGGAGACGTAGACACCAGACAGAGGGGCAGACAGGGCGTCCTCCAGAGAACTCATACCCAAACGATTTTCTAGGATCCGCAGCACAGTTCGGCCAAAGTCATTCGGATGTGTATCCCAGGCTTCTAGGCAAACTTCACCGAAGAAACTGCCCAGCGGTTCTGGGTTCCAGAGTAACTTGCGAGCTGTCCACGGCATCATGGTCATGGGATTGTAGCTCTCGTGCAGGATCCCTTGTTTCAAGGCATAATCTTCAAGGTGAGTGTGGGGTTGGAGGCCAATGAAGAATATAGCAGGTTCAACCTTTTCCACCCCGAAAATAGCTTCCAGTTCTCGATGATAACGGATAGTTTGACGGATAGTGTCTTCACGTTCATCAATCACGTTGAAGGAGTAGTTAACTGAGACAACATCATGGTATCCTGCCTGCTTCAAGTAGCGGCAGCTGTCTAATACTCGGGTCAAACTATACCCCATTCGCATCTTCCGAACGAGTTCCTGTGATCCACTAGTGATACCGATTTCAAAGTAATTCATCCCAGTCTTAACCATTAAGTCGGCTAGTTCGGGCGTGAGGTTGTCGGCACGAATGTAGGCGGCCCAGTGGATATCAGTCATACCCGCATCTAAGATTTTTTGCAATAGTTCTACAGCGTCTTGGATGTAGAGGCGAGCTGGAATAAACTGGGCATCTGTGAACCAAAAATTGCGCACCCCCCTTTCGTACAGCTGCAGCATCTCGCGCACAACTTCATCGGCTGGGTTGATACGGACTTGCTTTCCTTCAATAACAGTATAGATACAGTAGCAACAGTTATGCGGACAGCCTCGTTTAGTTTGCACCCCGATATAAAAGTCACCACCATCTAAGTAATATTCAAACTCAGGCCAAATTTCTTCAATATAGGTGTAGTCACAAGCTGTTTTCTGAATGGACTGAGGCGCTTCATGGATCATATTCTCCCGAGGTGTTTCCTCTCCTGCCCGATAGCAGCGTTCTGTCGCTAGGCTAGATCCTTGAATGACCTTCTCTAGTAACGTTTCGCCTTCTCCCACAGACACAATCGTACCCTTGGGTAATGATCGGCCCAGTTGCTCATAGAAGACGCTAACGGCTCCACCTCCCAAAATGGCTTGAGCCTCAGGGTTGTACTGGCGGGCCCGATGGATCCCTTGTCTCACTAGACCTGTATTCCGCCAGATTTCTCCGTAGTAGGACGCAATTAGACGAGCACTGTTTAAGGATCCTTTTGCTTTACGAACAAGGCTAGGCGAATAGAGAAACTCGAAGGAGTGTTGCAGTAAGTTACCGGCACGACCATTGACAGGAGCGTACACTTGGATATCTCGCCATGAGAAGACGAGGAGATCTGGTTGAAACTCATCAATTTGCTTCAGCATCCGATGACGAAAATCGAGGGGCGGGAAGGTCCCCATATCAAAGATCCGTTGCTGAATCTGGGGAAAGAGCTTGTGAACGTGGTCAGACAGATAGACGACGCCGATCGGAAAGATAGGATTGCACGGGAGGCGAATGTATAGGATCTTTTGGATAGTAGGGCGAGGAGAAAGGGTAGTCATGACCGCTGCAACCGTTAACACATCTTCACTTTAACGCTAATTTTCTGGGAATCGAGAATCTGATTTAGGGTCTAGCAGCAGAGGTACTAAGTTACTCAATCGCTCCAGAAGGATCCGTTTCGCTCTCAGGTTGCGAATCCTCCGATGGAGTTTCAACTTGGGAGTCGATCGGGTTCTCGGCCAAGGATCTGATAAACGGACTCATCGCGCTCACAAACTCCACCGGCGACTCATACGGCAAAACATTACGTCCCTTTACCCGAACAGCTTCACCGTGTTTAAGTGTGTTGAGATAGGCGGTAATGCGTCGCTCCGGACCTTGCTCCGGGCCTGAACGGCTAATGCTCGAAGCAGCTGTTCCCATGGCAACGAGGGTGGGTTTATCCCAGGATCCTAAAATCTCCCCATAGCCTTGCCGCCAAAATCCTGCTAGAAACGCAAAGACTGCGTGACGGGTGGCTAGATCCTCGGAGCCTGCTTGGAGAGTATCGAGCCAGTACTGATCAACATCTGCTTCCCGTTCAAACAGCTGCCGCACTGAGAAGGATTGCAGAAAGGATCGGCGACGAGCATACTGATAAAACGCAAGGCCGGCAGGAGAATCCAAAATATTCCAAATCACTCGCTGCTGCCAAGCCGGTAACGCTTCAGTCATCAGAGACCAAGGTGGAGGCCCCCCCATCACTAATCCACGGATCCAATGAGCTCCAGAGTGTTGAATGAGTTCCAAGGCAATGGGCAGAGACGCACCTTGAACAACTACGACAACAGGCTTTTGAATGACTGTTTCAATCAAAGCATTCAGCTGTTCAGCCCAGTCACTTGGTTGGTAGGCGGCACGGGGTTTATCACTCTCACCACACCCGAGAAGGTCAATGTTATAGATGCTGTGAGGCTGTCCTGATTGAAACCATACTTGACAAAACCGATCCCAAAACTGTCGAGATAGCCCTACCCCAATCGGCGGGATCAGCAACAGGTTTAAAGATCCTGATCCTGGGTAATAGTCATACGCACAACGGTAGGATCCCCATTGATAGGATCCTGCTTGGCAAGACGGGATGGGCTGAGTGGATCCGGTCATGGCTGACTCCTAACGGTGGGACGGATCCATTATCGATCTGAATGGGGCTGCTCCTACAAAGCGTCTAACTCCTTAATCAAAACATTGACAAGACTTTTTCCTAAGTTACTGCGCCTACTCTTTTTCTTACATCTGGTTGTCTTACATCTGGCTCTTTTACACCTAGCTCTTTTTCACACCTGGATCGGGCTCACACCTCACTCACACCTACACAAGGTCTAATTCAAAGGCATCATGGATCACTTGTAGTGCCTTGGCTCCTTGATCTCCTCGGACAACACAACTGACCTTAATTTCAGAGGTGGCAATCATTTCAATGTTAATCCCCACATCTGCTAGCGATTGAAACATTCGAGCGGCAATCCCAGGATGATCTTCCATCCGAGCGCCGACGATACTAACCTTAGCAATGGCATCATCCACAATAACCTGAGCTCCGGACAGCTCTTGGGCAACCTCTTGCAATGTTCGAGTAGCGGTCGACGCTTGCGGTTTCGGCACTGTAAAGGCAATATCATTAGTCCGGATCCCGTCTGCATTGGATTGATCCCGCTGGCTCTGAATGATGGTATCAACAATGATTCCCGCTTGCGCCAACCGTCTAAACACGCGAGCAGCGGATCCAGGTTGATCAGAAATTTGTAAGATCGCCAATCGAGCTTGGTTAGCATCAAGTGCCACACCCGAAATCGCATTTCCCTTGATTTGCAAGGATCCTGAGCGCTGATTACGGGCCATCACTTCAAAATGAGTCAGAAGTCGCAGCAGCGCTTCATTCGCTTGCTCAGCCGCAATGATACAACTGACCTTCATTTCAGACATCGCAATCATTTGTAGGTTGATACCTGCGGTTGCCAACACTTCAAACATGTCAGCCGCAATGCTAGGACGCCCCATCATCCCAGCCCCCCCAATACTCACTTTAGCCACATCAGCATCCATGAGCACCTCAGGGCAGTTCAGCTCGTGTGCGACCTGATGAGCCACTGCTATCGCGTCATCTAGAGAGGCTTTCAGAACAGTAAAGGCAATGTCGTTACTCGCTTCACCTGCTGTGGTGTGGATCGATTGCAGAATCATGTCCACATTGACGCCGTGGTCAGCAAGAGCTTGAAATAGATGAGCGGCAATCCCAGGCCGATCAGGAACCCGGAGCAGCACGATCTTGGCCTGATTAGTATCCGAGTTAATGTGATCCACTGCATCATTCATTTCAATTTGCCGCGGAATCCGTCCCGTCAAGGGCGGCGACAGGATCCGAGTCCCTGCTTGGGTAGTATTGAGATCAGCCAAACTAGACTGTACCTTTAGCTGCACCCCAAAGTTTCGAGCAATTTCAACGGCCCGAGGATGTAATACCTTAGCCCCTAAACTTGCAAGCTCTAGCATCTCATCACTGGTGATGTCACTCAACAATCGAGCCTGCGGTACAATCCGAGGATCCGTTGTCAACACCCCGTCCACATCCGTATAAATTTCACACCAGTCCGCCTGTAGCGCTGCGGCTAGAGCTACCGCCGTGGTATCGGATCCGCCGCGCCCTAATGTCGTGATGTTGAGATCGGTTAGATGACTTGTGCCTTGAAATCCAGCCACGATCACAACAGATCCCTGATCCAACTGGCGACGGATCCGTTCCGTCTGAATGCTAAGGATCCGGGCCCGAGCATGATCCTCAGTGGTCAGAATGCCTGCCTGTGGTCCCGTCATCGATAATGCGGCTTGACCCATCCGTTGCAGTGTCATGGCCAGGAGTGCCATGCTGACCTGCTCTCCAGTGGATAACAACATGTCCAATTCCCGACAATGGGCAGGCGTCAAGACTGCGTCAGGAGCCAGATCGTGAGCCAATCCCACCAAGCGATCGGTTTCTTTCCCCATCGCCGACACCACCACCACCACCTCATAGCCCTGTTGTACTGTCTGCATCACCCGCTGGGCCACTACCCGGATCCGCTCTGTTGACCCAACCGATGTGCCACCATATTTCTGAACAATGAGTCCCACAGATCCTCTCCTTCTCCTTCCCGCTCGCTGCCAAGTGGGTAATCCATGATACTTCTACAGGGCTTCGTCTCGTGAGTCTAGCAATCTCTGCTCATCTCTACCGAAACCTGCGTATGGGTCTTGCTCTACTGCT
>CAYUEE010000135.1:0-11865 GCA_964443615.1 uncultured bacterium
AGGCAGCTTAAATAGATCTACAGGGTGCCTAACTATTTCAATAACTAGCTCTGATTATTCTTCAGTGTGCTACTTGTACAATCTTATGGCAGCGATGGATCCTAAGATCAGCATGACAGGATCGATACAGAGCTGATTGATTTCAATACTTGACTTGTTTGTTCAACCGAAGCGGCGTTACGTTTCTGGTTTGACGGATCCTGAAATTGATTTGCGGATTTTTGCTTTAGGTGTAAGCTTTGATTTACGATTAGCGTGCAGTTGTTGAGCTGATTGACACCTGTGTTTGACGGATCCGAGCCTGAAATGACCTTTATTAACCCGCAGTAAACTAACATGTCATCCACATCAGAAGCCACCTTTGGTCAACGCTATCAACACGGGCTAGAACTCCTCGCCTTTGTTGAACAATTAGACCCCTATCAACCGCCTAATCCCGACTTGAGCCCTGATGCTCTGCGCACCCTTCTCGATCAGATCAATAACGCCAACGCTCAAGTAACCACCACATCCCTCACCCTCGCCACCCAACGGCAACAACGGCAAGACGGCTTCTATGGTCCCCAAGGCCTCAAAAAACGCGCCGCCATGATCCGTGACTTTTTCGGATCCTTGCCCGAAGGTAAAACCAGCTTGGTCTACAAAGCCATCCAGCAAGATAGTCAGAAAAAGTACAACAACCGTAAAACCTCATCCCGCACTGATGACTCCACCCCCGACACCCCACCCAAACGCTCCCCCTCTCAAGCCGAGACGAGCTTCGGATCCTTGCTTCAAAGTGGCAAAACCATCCTCACCACCCTGCGCACCCAAGCCACCTATGCCCCCGTCAATCCCCTTATCACCACCGACGGCTTCGCTACCTTCCTCCAAGACTTAGAAGATCAAGGAGAACAAATCTCAGTTTTAGTCTTAACCCTAGAGCGTGAAATCCATGATCGCCGCCAACTCTACGAAGATCTCCGCCAAACCTTCACCCAGATCAAATCCTACATCGCCGCCACCTACAGCAAGAGCTCACCAGAGTACGATCAAGCCGTCGCCATCAAATATTAACCCGTTTCAAACAACACAATGACTTAAAGAGTATGGATAGGATCCTGCCCTACCAGACCTTCAGTCCTTTAACCCCCAATGGCCCCATCAAAGTGCTAGAGCCGGGATCATTACTTCACCGTCGCCACCGTCGCCCCTGTCCCCCCATCTTCCGGGTCCGCCGCCGTAAACTTAGTCACCCGAGGATGCGCTTTCAAATACTGATGTACCCCCGTCCGTAACCGGCCCGTCCCATGCCCGTGAATCAACCACAATGGCCCTGAACTTGCCTCAGCTAACGCCTGCTCCATCAACGCCTCTGCATCTGCCACCGTGCGCCCTCGGAGATCCACCGTATTGCGACTGGTGCGAATATTCAAAGGTGCCGTCTGAGACTTAGGAGCCGGAGTCGGCGGGGGCTTCGGTCGTTGACGCTGCTTCTCGTGATGCTCATCAATCGGCGCAATCTGATGCAAACCCACCGTGAACTTCAACAGCCCACTCTTCACCGTGAACTCATCCCCATTAATCGCCGTCACCTCCCCAATCTGGTTCAACCCCAGTAGACGGATCCTATCCCCCTTCACCGGGAAAAACTCAGTTTCAGTGGGCGGAGTGGGCTCCGGATCCGGTTGAAACTTTTGTTCTAACTGATCCAACGCTGCCGTGGCCTTCTGTGCCGCCTGTCCCGACATCTCCCCCTTTTGCAACCGCCGAATCACCGCCGCCACTTGATCCCGCGCTGATTGAATTTCGGATTGAAGCGTCCCCGCCTGCTCGTCTTGCAACGCCGCCTCTCGCTCCGCAATCGACTGACTCCGGCCCTCCATCTCCTGTTGTAGCGATTCCAACTCCCGGTGCAGCGCCTCCACCTCCTGGGTTTTGACCTCCAACACCGCCCGTTGCTTCTCTAACCCCTCAATCACGGTATTCACATCATCCGTCTCCCCTTGCAGATGGATCCGTGCCCGCTCCACCACCGCCGAAGACAACGTTAACCGTTCCGCAATCGCCAACGCATTCGACCGGCCTGGGATCCCCCATAACAACCGATAGGTGGGTGCCAACGTTGCCTCATTGAACTCCACCGACGCATTTTCAAACTGAGCCGATTCATACTTCAAAGACTTCAACTCGCCGTAATGAGTCGTCGCCACCGTCAACAATGCCGTCTGAGCCAACTGTTCCAGCAACGCCCGGGCCAACGCTGCCCCCTCCGTCGGATCCGTTCCTGCCCCCACCTCATCCAACAACACCAAATCCGGGCGCAAGGATCCTTCCTCACTCACACCTGATTGCAATTGCTCTAGGATCCGTCCAATCCGGCGAATATGCCCTGAAAATGTCGATAAATTCTGTTGTAACGACTGCTCATCCCCAATGTCTGCAAACACTCGGTCAAACCATGGCAGTTCCACCGGATCCTTTGCAGGCAAATACACCCCCGCCTTCGCCATCAACACCAACAGACCCAACGTCTTCAACGTCACCGTCTTACCCCCCGTATTCGGCCCCGTGATCACCACTGCCGTCACATCTGCATATAATTTGAAATCTACGGGTACCACGGCCTGTTGCTCTTCATGGTGATGCTGCCACAGCAACAAGGGATGTTGAACATGGCGTAATTTCAACCCACTCGCCACAAACTGAGGCCGATTCCCCTCCAACCACCAGCTATACCGCGCCCGCGCCAGAGCCACATCCAGCTCCATCATCACTGCCTGCAAATGCTCGAGATCATCAGTCACGGATCCAACTTGATCGGATAATGCCTTCAACACCCGTTGTTCTTCCGCTCGGATCTGACTTTGCAACTGCCGCAGCTGATTATTATCCCCCACAATTGAATAGGGTTCAACAAATAACGTCGCCCCTGTACTGGAGCTGTCGTGCACTACTCCCCGAATCACATCCTTATGCGTCGCCTTCACCGGCAGCACATACCGCCCATCCCGCTGTGTAATCACCGCCTCTTGCACCGCCTGCCCACGCTCCCCCAGGATCCGTTGCAACCGGGTTTGAATATGACTACGCACCTCCCGCACCGACTTCCGTGCCGTTCGCAGCTTGTCACTGGCCGTATCCCGCACACTGCCATCATCTTCTAAACTTTGAAAAATCGCCTGTTCAATCTCCGGATAAGTCCGAATCGTATCCACCAAATCCTGCAGGGTAGGCACGGATCCTAAGTCATCAATCGTTCGGCGCACCTTCCGAGCCGCCTTCAACGTACTCGCCACCTCCTGCAGCTCCCGCCCCAGTAACGCCCCACCCCGCTGTGCCCGCTCCAGATACGGTAGTAAGTCATGGATCCCTTGCAGCGAAAAGCCCCCAGCCTGCGAGTTCTCCAGCAGCACCGCCTCATCCGTTTGGGTTAGCCGATACTCCGTTTGCTCCTGTGATACCCAAGGCGACCACTGTCGACACGCCATTGCCCCAATCTTGGTAGACGCGAACGTCGCCAGATGATCACACAACCGCGACCACTCCAGCAACTCCAGGGTCTCAGCCAAAATACTCAAATCGCTCAAAGTCAATCATTCAGCGCTACTGTTCTACTCTGACTCATTCCCACCCTTGCTGTCCCTGCTTCATTTCCGCGTAGATAATTCCGCCCGATCAGCAGACTGACCAGACATAACACGTCAATTAATAGCCAGAGGATCCTTGCAATTCGTTCAGATTAATTCGTTCAGACTGGGGGAAATCTGTATCACTCATAGCTTTAGGATCCTTACCTTCACTAGACTTTTGCCGCTATTAGTACTAAGGAACCTATCTCCTACAGCTGGTGCGAAAACGGCTAACTAGGAAACCCCAGGATCCGGGCTAACGGCGGCGCGATCGGCAGCAACGTCAACACCATCACCAATAAAACCACCAGTCCTAGAACATCCCGCACCGGATCCGTGTCCGATAACTCATTCAACGGGGGCCGCTCCGGTTCCCGCGCCATAAATAGGATCAACAACGCCCAATACAACGCCAACACATTCGACAATGCTGCAATCCCCAGGACTACTAAAGTGATTAACGTAGCCCGACCTGCCGTCTTGCGACCATAAATAGCCTGTACGATCCGGCCTCCATCCAGCTGACCCGCTGGGAGCACACTCAATGCCGTCACCCCCAACCCGATCCAGCCTACTGCCACCAGCGAATGCACCGACACAATATCCAGCTGAAACTCTTCCCCCATCAACCAGCGCGCTAATGTCCCCACTAACACTGAATTCCGAAAAATTGAAGTGGGCAAATATAACTCACCCTGACTGCTTGAGAGGATCAACCCTGTAATTAATACTCCCAGCGCGACCACCCCACCCACAATCGGACCCGCCACGGCCACATCAAACAACGCCTTCCGACTGGGCACCGGCGACTCAATCCGATTCAATGTCCCCAATGTGCCAATCCCCAAACTGGGAATCGTAAACGCCGGACTTAACCGGATCCCATACTGCCCCGCCATCCAGCGATGCCCCGCCTCATGCACCACTAAGATTGACAGGATCCCTGCGGCAAACGGAGCCGCCATCGGCCAAGCTCCCCAATTATTGAGCAGGTCAATCCCAAATAGATTCCCGCCTACTACTAATGTTGAAACCAAGGTAGCCAGTAGTAAGCCCCCCGCCAGCCATGTGGCCCCCTGAGTCGTCCGCTGATTCACAATCTCATCCGGCAACACCACCACCGCTGGGCGCTCCTGCGGATCCTCGACCAAATACAACCAATAGCGTTCCCCCACAATATCCTGTAGCCGCTGCGTCAATCGTTCCAGTGCCAGCTCAGGATCTAAGCGCAAATTCCCTCGAAAAATGGCTCCCTCACCATAGGGAATCGTCTCCGTCGCAAAAAAGCTGTCTACACTAAAAATTGTCTTGATAGCCTCTAGATCCTGCGTGGATATCCCAAACATCGGCTCCACAGCGGGCACAGCAGACTTAGGCGCTCGGAAGGCACTAGTCGCTCCCGACTCCTCACCTGGTGATCCTAAATCTGAATACTGCTCCATAGACTGCAACTCCTGGGTCATTGCTTTGCGAGCCTGTCGACCCAAGAGAATGTAGAGCCCCGTGAAAATCACCAGGATGACAATGAACCCTGCAAGGTTGAGATAGACTCCCGACACCATCAGCCCTAAAAAGATAATCCACGGGAAAAACAGCATCAGCCCTTGCAGCCATACCAGCACAGCCGCCTTACCACGTTTCCACGCCCGAAAAAGACCCCACCCAAGGAAGCCAAACGTAGCCACCAACAGGAGAGGGGTCAATTCTGTCGCAATATCCATAAGATCCAGGGCACCAGAGAGATGAAAGTTTGCTTAGACAGCTTATCAAACCTCACCTTGTCCTGAGGGCGCGAATCCCCTACTCCAGTGCCCCGATCTCACGAGTTCATCCGTTGAATCGACTCAGCGAATCTACTCAACCAACACCAAACCTAAGCCGCTGATGCCACCTGGGTGCCTGATGTCTCATGGGCTTCAACCCAGTCCATGATGGGGCTCCGCTTTGTCTTCATCAAGAACAATTGGAGGAACCGCACACCGTTATTCAGGTACAGAGGCAGTTTTAGTAGGGCTTTGAACAGGTTGGATCCTTGAGCAATCTCCCGGAGACGCGCATTGTTAGAACGACACGTTTCCAGCAAATTCAGGAAAGCAGGATGGTCCACATTGATCATGACAGGGAACACCTTACCAGCATCCAAGTTCGTTCTGCGGATCACTTCCATATCGTATGTGTGAGGATCCAGACCGAGAAGTTGGTAAAACTCGGGTCGCTCACCCACATCATTGAGATACATGGTGGCGAACACGGACAGTAAGAAGAATCGGCACCACAGATTAGCAACCCATCCTCTCAATAAATGAGGCTGACTCTTCATCACAATCGCAAAGAAATCACCGTGGCGGTTCTCATCCTGACACCAGTTCTTAAAGAAGTTGAAGATGGGATACACCCGATTCTCTGGATGTTGCTCCAGATGACGATAAATCAGAATGTAGCGCCAGTACCCAATTTTCTCAGATAGGTAAGTCGCGTAGAAAATGAAACGGGGCGCAAAGTGGGTGTAGGCCTTGTTCTTGGTTAGGAAGCTCAAATCCAACGCCAAGTTAAAGTCACCCATAGCCCGATTCAGGAATCCTGCGTGGCGAGCCTCATCCCGACTCATGAGCGAAAAGCACTCAGCTAAGACTGGATTAGATGTCTTGAGCTTGCGAGACAGTTCCTTGTAAAGCAGAAAGCCTGAAAACTCAGCAGTACAGGATCGCTCCAGGAACTCCACAAACAATCGGCGGGTCTCAGGATCCAAATGCTCCCAGGACTGGTCAAACTCCTCGCCCCGCACAAAGTGATGACGGTTATAGTCAGTGCGGAACTCCGTGAGCATGGCCTGCAACTCGTCTTCGCACAAGTCCAGCTTCATCTGGGCCATCGCCTCGAAATCAGTCGTATAGAACCGAGGCGTCAAGATTGTTTCTGTCGGAACCCGAGCTTGGGTCTGATGAGACTTGAGGGTGGTGGTCATAGGAAATATCTAATGGTCGCGGCGAATAGTGGAAATTTAGGTCGTGCTCTGTGATGCTAGTGCCTTAAGCGTTTATGGCGCTGAGCAGTCGCAGGATCAGCCAAAATTTTGAGGAGAACCAGCGATCTGGCCCGTGACTAACCGAGCCTAGTACCGTAGCTATCCTGAATCTGCTAGCAGTGTATCAAGCCTTATAGGAGCTGATGGATAAGAAGTGTTACCTACGCCTACCCGCTACTCGGCTCTCCACCATATCTAGTGCCTATCTGGAGTGTAAGCGGAGTTATCGGTGGCCCTAGCTCCCTTGTTACACTGACCTCCGTAGGGTCCTAGGATCCTTAAGACTTGCCCCTCTCCCCGATTGAGATTCTAAGATTGAGGTGGGATTCTAACTGGCCAGGTCTGGATCCCTGGTGTAAAGTTATGGATATTGGCTTAGCTTATAGCTCCATAGAACCGCCCTAAGTGATTGAGGCTTGGGCGCAATTCTATGTAAAGTGATAGACGATGTGAGTTAGGGCTGTATCATGTTTTCTTAGGGGCTGAGTGCAGTAATAGTGGTCTACCCTGTGCTGCATTGGTCTATCGAGAGGGCCTAATGGATGCAGACCGACTGTGTGAGGATTAGAACAAGGAGAGAAACATGCCCGCAAATCACGCGAATCATTGGAAGGCTGTGCTAGCAACCTCAATGGGTGCCGCAGCTGTCTTAGTGCCTGGTATTGCTCAAGCTCAACAAGTAGCTCAAGCCTCAGGTCCTGTTACTTCAATCTCCCAGCTATCTGATGTACAGCCCACTGACTGGGCATTCCAAGCACTGCAGTCCCTAGTCGAGCGCTATGGCTGTATTGCTGGTTATCCTGACCGGACTTACCGGGGTAACCGGGCGATGACTCGTTTCGAGTTCGCCGCTGGTATGAACGCTTGCCTAGACCGAATCAACGAGTTGATTGCAGCTGGCTTAGCTGACAAAGTGTCCAGAGAAGACTTGGCAACCCTGCAGCGCTTGCAAGAGGAGTTTGCAGCTGAATTGGCTGCTCTGAAAGGCCGCGTTGATGTTTTGGAAGAAGATGTTGCCGATCTCCAGAGCAAGGTCTTCAACCCCGTAACTAAGTTGAATGTCCAGGTTATTGCAGCTCTGTTGGGTAGCGGTTTGACCGATGACATTGTTGATGACACGACTGGTACTGTCATCACTGAATCTGATCAAGCTAACTTCCTGCTGCCTTACCGGATCCGGATGAACTTCGATGCATCCTTCACCGGTAGTGACCGCTTGCGGATTCGGATGGAAGCAGAAGATGCTGAGACTGCATTCTTCTCTGGGGATCCTGGAGTTTGGTTCGGTGGTGATAACGACACCTTCGAATTGGATGACTTCTACTACCAGTTCCGTCCTTTCAATGGCACTACAGTTCGAGTTGGCGCGAACAGTACTTCTGCTGATGCCCTGTTCAACTATGGTGCTCCCTTCCAGTCCTTGTCTGACTTGGGTGACAATGGTCCTATCTTTACGTCGGATGGAACTCAAGGCCAGGCTGCCTTTGCCTTCAACACTAGCCTAACCGAGCAGTTCACACTGGCCTACGGCTACGGTGTAGGTGACAGCACAGACTTAGGTAATGGCTTCGGTGATAGTGGTGTCTTCGGTGGAGACCACTCCCACGCCATTGAAGTTGGATTCTTGCCTAGCGATACATTCGGTTTATACTTCCAGTTTGCTAGCAACTACTTCCAAGACTTCAGCGATGGCATTGATGGTGATCTGTTCAATGGCCCAACATTAGGTCCTATTGATGCTGCAGCTGGTTTGTCTACACCTGTGTTTCTACGTGTTAATGCCTTCTCTGTGGCGGCTGAGTGGGAAATTACACCTCGGGTAATCTTCTCCGGTTGGTTCAGTGGCGCTAACTTCGACTACAACGTTCCTGAGAATGCTGGCTACGTTGACACAGCAGATGCGGGTGAAGAGGATGCCATCACCTGGTTGGCAGGCTTCCTGTTCCCTGATCTGTTCATCGAGGGTGCTGAAGGTGGTGTTGTATTCGGTCAATCACCCTACAGCGACGATGCAGACATTGATGGTCCTTTCTTTGTAGACGTTTACTACACTATCCCCATCAATGACTTCCTGCAGATTGTGCCCAGTGCTTACTTCATCAGCAACCCTAATGGTGGCGAGCGCGGTGGTGTTAACGATCCTACTATCGGCGTTGGTGCTATCCGGGCTGAGTTCAACTACTAAGCTATGCGAGGTCTTTGACCTCTCTAGTTGACTTACTAATCTTATAAACAGGATCCTGACTAGTGGGATCCTGTTTTTTTTGTGAGTCAGCTTCTTAGAAGAGTCGGAAGACGCTCGACATACTGAACCTTCACCATTCTGTTGGAGTCCAAACTATAGCAACTTTATGAGAGAGCTTATGATGAAACAAACTTGGATTGCGAGTTTACTGATCCCTGTTGTCAGTTTGTGGGGGTGTGGTAGAGCTGACTCATCTCTATCTACAATTAGCTTCGTTGCAGAGGAGTCAACTGCGCTGCGTACGATTCCCTGCCAGGAACCAGGGCCTGGTCCTCTCCTACCAACCGCTTTGCAGGAGGGCACTCTATTAACTCAAGGGCAGGCAATTGGATCCTTCAACATTGTGAGTGGTCCTACCTTACGACTTGATGCCAATGGCTGTCCCACATGGGTCATCGGCTCCGAGCTCACTGTGAACACCGCTAACCGGGAACGAGTCTTTTTCGCACCTGAGCTAGTTGTTCCTCTGGATGGGCGAACAATATTCCAGGCAGAAGCTGGCCCTGATTGTCGTAATCCCGTTGGTGTTTTCACCTTTATTGGATCCGAGTCAGGCTTCTGGCAGTTTACTGAGTGGCGTTGTAACCTGCAGCGTGACATCACACGCCAGAGTGGTCTCTACACCAGTGCCACTGCTTTACCTTAGTTCTTGCTCTGGCTTGTACTGCTTGGCTTGACTAACGATTATTTTGTCCTTGTGGGAGTTTTGATTGTTCTACTAAAACAAAGGATCCCCATGGGTCGGGGATCCGTTTCAATATTTATTGAGTTGGGTCAGCCGGAGTTAGTAAATCGCAAACTGACTTGCCGTTGAGGCGATCAAGAAGGCCGCGTAAGTCAAGATATAACCCACTGTGAAGTGTGCCAATCCAATCAAACGACCTTGAACGATGGACATTGCCACCGGCTTATCACGCCACTTAACCAACCGAGCCAACGGAGTGCGCTCGTGAGCCCAAACCAATGTCTCGATCAACTCTTGCCAGTAACCACGCCAAGAAATCAGGAACATGAAGCCCGTAGCCCAAACCAAGTGACCAAACAAGAACATCCAAGACCAAACGGCCAGGTTATTCATGCCATAGGGGTTATAACCATTGATCAGCTGTGCAGAGTTCGCCCACAGATAATCGCGCAACCAGCCCATGATAGTCACAGAGGTCTCATTGAACTGAGCTGTGTTACCGTTCCACAAGCCTAAGTGTTTCCAGTGCCAGTAGAAGGTTGCCCATGCAATTGTGTTCAACATCCAAAACATGGCTAGGTAGAAGGCATCCCATGCCGAGATATCACAAGTACCGCCACGACCAGGACCATCACAAGGGAAGCTGAAGCCGAAGTCTTTCTTATCGGGCATCAACTTGGATCCACGAGCATCCAACGCACCTTTGACCAAGATCAAAGTAGTGGTGTGCAGACCCAACGCAATCGCGTGGTGAATCAAGAAGTCACCAGGTCCAATGGGGAGGAACAGGGATCCTTCCGGGTTATTGATAGCATCTAGCCATCCACCCAACCAGACATTCGCACCGTTAGGCCAAGCCGTAGTTGCAAGACTATCTGAGTTAGATAGAAGCACGTCCATACCGTACATCATCTTGCCGTGAGAAGCCTGGATAAATTGAGCGAAAACAGGCTCAATTAGGATCTGCTTTTCCGGCGTCCCAAACGCTTGCATTACATCATTGTGGACGTACAGACCCAAGGTATGGAATCCCAAAAACAGAGATACCCAGCTCAAGTGAGAAATGATGGCCTCTTTGTGATCAAGGATCCGAGCCAACACGTTATCCTTATTCGCTTCTGGATCGTAATCCCGCACGAAGAAGATAGCACCGTGAGCAAATGCACCCACCATCAAGAAACCAGCAATGTACTGGTGGTGAGTGTAGAGTGCAGCCTCAGTCGTCTTGTCCCCATACATGAATACGTAGGGGTTCAAGGAGTACATGTGCTGAGCAACCAAGGATGTAATGACACCCAAGCTTGCCAAGGCTAAGCCCAGCTGGAAGTGCAAAGAGTTGTTGATGGTGTCATACAACCCTTCATGACCCTTACCCAACTGACCACCAAAGGGGGTGCCTTCGGGTGGACGGTGAGCAGCCAGGATTTCCTTGATACTGTGACCGATACCCCAGTTAGTCCGATACATGTGACCCGCAAAAATGAAGATCACTGCAATCGCTAAGTGGTGGTGAGCCATGTCAGTCAACCACAGAGACTCAGTCTGAGGATGGAAACCACCCAAAAAGGTCAAGATGGCAGTCCCCGATCCTTCAGCGGTGCCCCATACATGAGCGGCTGTGTCAGGATCCTGAGCGTACACACCCCAATTCCCAGTAAAGAAAGGCGCTAAACCTGCAGGGTGAGGCAATGTCGTCAAGAAGTTATCCCAGCCGACGTGCTGCCCCCGAGACTCAGGGATTGCCACGTGAACCAGGTGACCGGTCCAAGCCAAGGAGCTCACACCGAACAAACCAGCCAAGTGGTGGTTCAAACGGGACTCAGCATTCTTAAACCAGGACAAGCTAGGTGCGAAGCGAGGCTGCAAGTGCAACCAGCCTGCTACCAAGAATAGGGTCGCCAACACCAAGAGGAAAACAGCACCAGAGTATAGGTCACCGTTTGTCCGCATACCAATGGTGTTGAACCAGTAGTACAAACCGGAGTACGCAATGTTGACGGGACCCGCGCCACCGTCCAACGTAAATGCGTCTACTGCAGCCTCACCAAAGTGAGGATCCCAAATAGCATGAGCAATGGGAGGAACTCCAGTTGGATCCGCAATCCACTGCTCGAAATTGCCTTGCCAAGCAATGTGGAAAACATTACCCGAGGCCCACAAGAAGATAACCGCCAGATGACCAAAGTGAGTTGCAAAGAGCTTTTGGTACAAGCGCTCTTCGGTCATGCCATCGTGGGTTTCAAAGTCGTGAGCTGTAGCAATGCCGTACCACAGGCGACGCGTAGTCGGGTCGTTGGCA
>CAYUEE010000136.1:0-11860 GCA_964443615.1 uncultured bacterium
CCCTTCCTCCACACCCACCGCTGCGACCCCGACCCCGGAACCGACCCCGGAACCAACGGAAACACCTAGCCCGATTCCCAGTCCATCTCCGGAGCCCGTTCCCTCCCCTGAGCCGAGCCCAGCACCTGCACCGACCCCAGGGCCTCCTACCCTCGTATTCGATCCGATACCTAGCCTGATTGACGCAGGATCCACACTGACCATTTCCGGCGTTGTGACAGCCCCAGCAGGATTACGGGCGACGAACACATTCCAGCTCCAAGTTACGGGACCTAGCTCTTTCGCCGATAATTTCGATGCTACGGAAATCGGCTGCGTAGCGGGTGCAACGGAATGTTCAGCCTCTACAACCTTCGATGTTCCCAACTTGGTACAGGGAACCTTCACGTTCTCCCTCACTGTTTTCGATGTGGCGGGTCAGTCGGCTAGTCAGCAAGTGACGGTGACGATCAGTTGATTTGAGGGTTGCACTCCTTGAACTCTTAATCATGCTCAATCTAGCGGATCCATTGCGATAGGATGACGATGGTCTTCACGGGGATGAGTTATGGAAATTAAAACGATCAAAGCATTGATTGATAGTGCTCTCGCCGATGGTAAATTAACCCGATTAGAAATGGATCGCATTTATACCGCCATCACCATGGATCATAAAGTCACTGGGGATGAGCTTAGGCTAGTGCGTGAGATTCAGGAAAAAGTGTCTCGGGGTGAGATTGAGATTGTTGAGGATCCAGAACAACCAGAAGCCTCGAGTTAATCTGTGATGGAACAAATAGTGTAGGTGGCTCTGCCTCTGTGACGATCTCTCTAATGTGACGATCTCTCTAAGTGAAACTAGCCCTCAGGTAGGTTAGAAAAACTCTATCAGTAGTTGCTCGACTGCGAAGTCAGTGTCAGGGAAGGCTTGAAAGGCAATAAACTGCCCCTTCCGAAACGTTTGAATATCTTGGTAGCCAGCAGGTCCAGGTGTCCGGCATACTTCAACTGTCAACTCATTTAAGTCAACAATCCACAATTCTTGGATTCCCTTCTGGGCATAGAGGGGAGCTTTTATCTCGCGATCATATTGAAGTGTTGAGTCCGATACTTCGACTAAGGCAATGACATCTTTAGGGTTGGGATGGGCAGCAAGGTAGTGGCCCAGCGGACCGCACAAGATAGCAAAATCGGGTTCGGGTTCGGAGTGATCACTCAAGCGGATGGGGTTCTGAGCTCGAATCACAGCCTTTGTGGAGAGGGCCATGATAAATAATGCTGTTAAGCGATCGACGCACACCGCATGCTTTCTACCAATAGGCGACATCTGGACGATTTCCCCTGCAATCAGTTCCACACGATCACGCTCTGTAAGGATCCCTGCAGCCGCCATCTGATGGTACTGCTCGACCGTAAATTCCTTATGCGGAGCTTGAATAACCATCTAACCTCCTTGGAAAATAATGCTGAGGTACTCGAGGAATAGGATTTGAGGAGACATGACAGGAGTGGGCTGAGTGTAGCTGGATCCTATCGTGTGAGCACATTTTATTCAAATAGAGTCGAGTAGATGTCAGCTGGTATTGAACTTGAATGTTTTAGTTGGGCTAAGTTTTAGTTGGGCTAAGTGGATCCGCGTTAATTTATCTCTCCCGACCGCTGATCTCTCACAATTGATGTTTGATGTGAGTGAGCTTCTCAATTAGAGAATCAACGGACGACCAACGATGCTCGGGATGCTTCGCTAAGCATTGGAAGATCAGGTCAGACAAGTCAGTAGGAACAGTTAAGTAATCGGGAAAGGGTATGGGCGGTTGTTGCACTTGAGCCATTAAAAATTGAGTCGCACTCGCCTTAGGTGAGAGTCCAAACGGATTGGTCCCTGTTAGAAGTTCGTATAAAATACAGCCCAAGCTATAAATATCTGCTCGTCCATCTATCGTATCGACCCCTCGACATTGCTCGGGAGAAACATACCGAGCTGTCCCTACAATTCGACCGGTTTCTCGCGTAGACGGTTGTGGGGTTCCCATCATTTTCACGAGACCAAAGTCAGCTAATTTAATTGTGTCACACCCTGTCGGATCCTTAACTAGAAAGATATTGGCAGGCTTGAGGTCACGATGAACAAAATTAATCCTCTGATCATTCATCATTACCCCGGTATGTAACGTTCGTAGGGCTAAAGCAATCTCAAGTCCGATAGAGACCACTCTAGACAGAGGCCATTTCGATTGGGAGTCCATTGCTTGAGCAAGGGTTGGACTGGAAATGTACTCCATCACTAAGAAGGGAGTCGTTCCCATTGGCATGTCGTTAACCTCAACATTGCCAGTGTTGAGAATTTGTACAATTCGCTCATCGGTTAGATAAATAGAGGCCCGCATTTCGGCCTGAAACTGTTTAAGCCGATCAACATTTTCGGTTAAATCGCCTTGCATAAACTTAATGGCTACAGGCAGATTTAGTTGACGATCAAAGCCTTTGTATACAGTCCCCATACCGCCACGACCGATTAGCCGCTCAATCTGATATCGTTGATCATCACCGATAGAGCATTTCAGCCAAGGATCCTCCGGTTGGTAGGCTTGAGCAACCTGAATGTTAGTGGTCAACTGCTGCAGACGATCCAATTGATGATGGTAGAGGGCTCTAATCTGCTCAGGTCGGACTAGAGTTTTGAGGGTGATAGAGGGTTGATCCTTGAGAAAAAAGGTAAGTTGACCAAACTGCAGCCAGCGGCCAATCGGATCCTGTTCAACCTCTAGGGAATGAATCTGGAATGAGAATATTTTCTGGTGGTCAGAACTGTGTAAGTTCGTCAAGTGAGTTTTCTCAATGGGCAGCAGGATACAGCCGCGATCAGTGAGGGCAAGTTGAGGGTATCGATAGCGATTGAAAATAACCCAGCCATGTAGTCCCAGACTCACAAGGGTAACAAAACCCACTAGTGATAAAACAATAACCCGAGGCACTTGCAAACTATACAGTAAGGCCACTAAGCCAGCGATCAAGGTCCCCAACACTGAAAAGGGGTGATTACGAACCATTTGAATAGGATAAATTAACCGCATAATCCCTGCAAACAACCGCGCTAGGAATAGCAGAACAATAAACGCTACCGCAAACCCAGCCGGTCGAGTGAGGGTCATTAGAAAATCGTTGAGGCGTTGAGGCGTCACAAAGGAGATTAAAGCCATCGCCACAGACCATTGCACCATGAGTGGTCCGAGAGGGTGTAGGAACAGGATCCAATGCCGGTATCCTCGAAAGATAATGCGTTCTACAGGAAGTTGAACAGGAGACTGAGGGGCAGGCGAGTCCTGTGTAACCTCTTCAGCCTTTTTGGCGGCGACAACACTGGCGGTTAACCGGGGTAAGACCTTTTCTGGATTAGCACAGTAACGACTCAACCAAATTGCAACCGTTCGCTGTGATCGCTCATCCATGGATTGCAACGTTTGAAACCAGTCTTGGATCTCTGGTGACAGCGCTAAAATGGCCTCTACAGAATCCTCTTGGATTAAGGAGTGTGGGTCTTTATATCGTTTTTCAAGTAAAGGGAATAGAATATGCTTATCAGTGAGTGGCAATTGATGAATAAAGCGAACAGCTTGAGCAATAGGGGCCGGTGGATCCGGTAAACTAGTAGACACTAATGACAGGTTCCGGACAAAGCAATACCCTGAAAGACTATTTTGTTCAAGTTGGGTTGTCTCGCTCGTTGCAGGATCCGAACTATCTGAGGTGGCTCCAACCCCCTGCAATTGACTGGCACTAGTACAGAGTCCCCAGTCCGGATCCCTATGACCCGGTGCCCGCGTATAGACTGTCAAGCTTTCCAGCCCAGCCTGGTGCAAGTCACTCAGATAGTCTGGCAGCACTGTCGCAATCGCAGTCTGTTGATCAACGTTAGGTTTAAGATGATCCAGAACTAAGATGAGTTGGGATCCGTGTTGACGGGAGCTCAACTTAACTGAGGATGGACAGACTTGCAGGAGACGAGTCCAATCCAGAGGGGCAGTTACTTGATCCAAGTCTGGGAGAGTGGCATTGATCTCAGCCAGGGCATCCGCCAGTTCCCTAGCCGTTTGAAAGCGATGATCAGGATCCTTAGCAACACATCGAAAAACGAGATCTTCAAGAGACTGAGGACAGTTTAAGGATTGCGAAAAGGACTTAGGCGCACTGGAGGTGTGAGCTTTTAACCAATCAATGTAAGAGGTATTCCGGGGAAAGTGATATAGATTAGTCCCGCCAACCAGCTGATAAAGAATACAGCCTAAACTGTACAAATCAGATCGAGGATCTACTTTTTTAAACTGATTAATTTGTTCAGGAGAGGAATATTCTGGTGTTCCCGCATAGAGGCCGGTCTTGGTGAGATCCTGATCTGCCAAATCTCCCAAAAACTTAACCAGCCCGAAATCGGCTAGTTTGATATTGGGATAACCGGATCCATTGGGAATGACGAAAATATTATCGGGCTTGAGATCTCGGTGAATAAATTGGATCCGTTTGCCATCGACGATGATACCCTGATGCACGACATCAAGTGCTTCGGCAATTTGACGGGCGAGATAGACCCCAAGCTTCAACGATAAACGGCCCTGAGTGTGCATGAAATCATGCAGCGTTTTATCCTTGACTAATTCCATGACTAACATGGGCAACTCTTGCTTTTGTCCTGCCACCGTCATCGGCACAATGCCAAAATCGAGTGTCCGCACTATTAAAGGATCCTGCAATAACAAACAGGCCTGAGCTTCGCGTTGAAAGCGGAGTTTTGCATCAATATTACTTAACAAGTTGCTCGATAAAAACTTAACTGCACAGTGCTCGGACGTTTGATGATCGAGGGCCTTGTAGACCTTTCCGGCTCCCCCTTGCCCTAGTAACTCAATCAGTTTGTATCGATTATTGTCCCCAAAGGTTACTCCAATCCAAGGATCTGCTGCTGTCATGATGGCTTACTTATCCAATCTGAGTAAACTTATCCAATCTGAGTAAATAGTGCCCAAAATTTTATCGACACTTAATCATGTGTTGCTATCTGGTAATGTGAACCTGTACCACTTAGGGCAGTAGCGACTTCAGTTTGAGGCTGTACTCTGCCTGGTTCTCTCTGAGATTAAATCGAGCCTGAGATTAAATCTGCGATTAAAACGGTCAGGTTAAAACGGGTGACTCTCCCAACAGTGTAAAATTAGGCCAATTTAAGGATCCTGAATCATGACCACAACTCCTGCAATCCTGGCATTAGATTTCGATGGGGTTCTGTTGAATGGGATCCGTGAGTATTTTCAAACCAGCTGGTGCGTATATCGCGCGTTGTGGCAAATTGAATCGTCTGATCCTCCACCTGAGTGGAGTGAGCGTTTTGCTCGATTGCGCCCTGTGATTGAGACGGGGTGGGAGATGCCAGTTTTACTGCGGGCAATGGAACAAGGCCTTAAGGACGAGCAGATCCTGCAGGAGTGGCCTCAAGTGGTGGCAGCGATTGCGGCAGCAGAACAGCTAGACTCTAACCAGTTGGCTCGGGCTGTTGATGGGTATCGAGACCAATGGATCCATGCCAATTTAGCCGATTGGCTGTCGTACCATGACTTTTACCCTGGGGTTATTGAACAATTGCAACGATGGCTGGCGGCATCGGTCCCAGTTCGAATTATTACGACGAAGGAAGGTCGATTTGTGGCGCAGTTGTTGCAGCAGGCTGGGGTTGCACCTGATGCTCTACCGATTACAGGAAAGGAGGCAGGACGGCCTAAACCTGAAACCTTACTGAGCTTAGTGGATACCGGATCCATCTGGTTCGTCGAAGACCGCTTGAAAACATTGCGGGCTGTGCAGCAGCGACCGGAATTAGCAGCAGTCCGATTGTTTTTGGCCGATTGGGGGTACAACACGGAGGCCGATCGGCAGGCGGGGAGCATCGATCCTGCGATTGCACTGTTGTCTCTAGAGCAGTTCACGGGATCACTGGAGGCATGGTGATTGCGCAATACCCCAAAGGTCAATGCCGAGATCAGGCACTAGACGGTCCTAAATGAGTGTGGAAATGTTTTTCGTTCAGGAGAAGCGGTAGCCTGGGAGAAGCCGTTTCGTAACTTGTGAAATTAGATTATGTCACCCGAGGTTGCAGCTGTTGAAGAGGTATTGATTAAACAGAACTTGGAGCGTTTCCTTCTGGTTCTCATGGTCTCCCTCACTGTCGCCACACTCCCCAGGATCTTCAGTTGGGTGCGGCAAATTCCATACACTCTCCTGTTAGTGATCACGGGACTCGCCCTCGCGCTGGTGGATGTCCGCCTAGTGAACCTTTCGCCGGAATTGATCCTAACAATCTTTTTACCGCCCCTCCTGTTTGAAGCCGCTTGGAACTTGAAGTGGTCTAATCTCAAGCAAGACATCGTACCGATCCTATTGTTTGCTGTGGTGGGGGTGGGCATCTCGGTGGCCGGAATCGCCTATGGACTCCACACCTTAGCCGGGATCTCTTGGTCAATCGCCCTGTTGATGGGTGCCAGTTTGGCGGCCACGGATCCAGTCTCCGTAATTGCCCTATTTCGTGAGCTGGGGGTAAATGAGCGGTTACGAACCCTTTTAGAAGGGGAAAGTCTCTTCAATGATGGGGTAGCGGTCGTGGCCTTCAGTTTGCTGGTTGGCATTCCGATGGGGACGGACGTTTTTGATTTACAAGAGTCCATTTTGCAATTTTTTTCATTTGTGGGGATTGGGGTAGGGATGGGCGCCCTGGTTGGGTTTGGGATTTCCTACGTGACTCAGCGATTTGATCTCCCGCCAGTGGAACAGTCCTTGACCTTGATTTCCGCCTATGGGACCTACTTAACGGCTGAAGAGTTGGGGGGATCGGGTGTCATTGCGGTGGTGACCGTGGGACTGGTGCTGGGGAATTTTGGCTCCCGCATTGGCATGAACCCTCGAACCCGCATCATTGTGAGTGAGTTCTGGGAGTTCTTGGCTTTTTTCGTTAACTCCATTGTCTTTTTATTAATTGGGGATCAAATTCAATTTGCCAATTTAGGCCTCAATCTGGCCGCGATTATGGTAGCGATTGTCTCCGTGATTGTTGCCCGCTTAGTTGGCACATTTGCGTTAGGATCCTTCAGTAATCTCACGGTTAAATCTAAGATTTCTACAGCGGACCAAACGGTGATGTGGTGGGGAGGGTTGCGGGGATCCGTCTCCATCGCCCTAGCTTTAAGTGTCCCGACTGCCTTGCCTGAGCGAGATTTAGTGATTGCGATTGTGTTCGGAGTGGTGCTGTTTACACTGCTGGTACAAGGGTTAACCGTAAAGCCGCTACTACAAGCCTTGAATTTGACGGGGAATCAGGAAATCCGGCAACAGTACAACGAGATGATTGCGCGGCGGGTGGCGTTTAATCGGGTCAAAGAGTATTTGCAAGGCATTGAAGCTCGTCCGGATATTCAACCCGAGTTCTATCGCTATCAGATGGCGTTGATCCAAGGTCAGCTAGATGATATCGAACAGGAGCTTGGGGAGTTAGTTCGCGATTATCCCAGCTTGAATGACTATGCGGCTGAGCAATTGCGCGAAGAACTGCTATCGGTTGAAGCCAACACTTACGCTGAATTCGTGAGTTCCGGTCAGTTGAATCGTGAGCTAGCCCCCACTCTCGGCGGCCTCACCACAGAGTCTCAGTCCTAAGAGTCTCGGTCCTAAAAGTCTCAGTCCTAAAAGTCTCAGTCCTAGCCTTAACCGCTCGACCCGGATCCGACTTCTAGGATCGGTTACGGTGTGAAGAACGGATCCGAGGCAACGAGAGGAACCATCATGTATCTGGTGACTGGAGCAACTGGCCAAGTGGGGGAGCGCATCGTACGGGAATTGCGCCATCTGGGTCATCCGGTACGTGCCTTTGTGCGCCTACAGTCCACTTATGAGCGTCTGGAACACTGGGGGGCTGAGATCTGTATTGGGGATCTCCAGTATCAGGAGGATCTCGAACGAGCCTGTGAAGGGGTTGAGGCCATCATCAGTGCCCACGGTGTCAGTGATACCCAATCAAGTCAGACCCTAATTGAAGCGCTGGATTTCCGGGCTAATGTTCGTTTAATTCAGATTGCCAGAACTCGATCTATTCGCCATTTCGTTTACATCTCTGTCCTCGGATCCGTTCAATTTCAACACGAATCCCCGCTCTTTCGGGCTAAAGCTGAAGTGGAGCGGCTCCTCCAATCAACCGATATCGGCTACACTATCTTGCGTCCTTCGGGTCTTGCCTCCAACATTGCCAGACTGGCGGAAACGCTCGACCGCACGGGCATTTATCCGCTGATTGGAGAAGGTCGTAACCGGAGTTCGATTGTTAGCAATGATGATCTGGCCAAAATTGCAGCCCTAGCCCCAACTACTCCCACCGCCCATCGGACAATCTTCGCGGTTGGAGGACCCCAAATCCTCCGTCGTGATCAAATTCCGACTCTGGTGGGTGAGATTTTGAACAAGGATCCGTTTATCCTCTTGGTCCCGTTGGATGTCTTTGATGTAGGGCAATGGATCCTGAGTACTGTGAATCCGGAGCTGGGGGAATCATTGAAAACCTTGAGAACGTTACTGGCCCACGAATACTACTGCACCTCCGAGCAAATCAACTACCTGCAAACGACCTTTGGCTTAACCCTAGAACCCTTGGAAAGTTACCTGCGCCGTCATCTTGATATTGCTTAGGCCTAGTTGAGTAGCCCAAACCGACAATCGAGTGGTCCTAACTGACAATTGAGTGGTTCTAACTGACAATTGAGTGGTCCAGACCGACAATTGAGTGGTCCAGACCGACAATTGAGTGGTCCAGACCGACAATGATGCGATCCAAAGTGAGACGCTGAGACGCTCAGACCAGCAAATGAGTCCTTTAACTCCATTAAGCTGTGGGGAAAAGACGAGAAGACCGAGCAAAACCGAGCAAAACCAAAGAAATGATTACGAATGCCCAGTCAACACGTTAAGATGTGTAACAAGTCCGGAGAATTACCCCATGAGCTTGACTGCACCTTCTGTGGCGGAGCCAGGTTTGAGAACCTACTCAGCCAACGGTACTCGTTCCTTACCTGCGTCCACGAGTAATGAATATCAACGTAACGGCTATCAGCCAAAGAATTCCTCCTTCACAGGGAAGCCTGAGACCCCGGATCCTAAGGGGTTGAGATCGTCTGAGCCAGTCCTGTGCTATGACCCGGAAGAGGTGCGGCAGCAATACGACAATAAAATTTTTAAGGTAATTGGCCGATTACTCGACATTATCGTGCCGTTTGTAACCCTGTTACTCTGGTTTGCCTGGGATCGGCTCTGGGGCCAAGACCAAAAGAACCGATCTGAGTATGCCATTCGGTTGCGGGAGATCCTCACTGATTTAGGCCCTGCCCCGATCAAGATTGGCCAAGCCCTCTCCACCCGGCCCGACCTTGTTTCCCCTGTCTTCCTCGAAGAACTCACTAAATTACAGGATCAGCTTCCTCCCTTCTCCAACGACATCGCCTTCGCCATCATTCAAAGTGAGCTCGGTCAGGATCCGCATGACATCTACGACGGTGTGACAACTCCTGTTGCCGCCGCTAGCCTGGGCCAAGTCTATCAAGCCTATTTGAAAACAGGTGAACGCGTTGCCATCAAAGTGCAGCGACCCGATCTCCTGGCTCGGATTTCGCTGGATATGTACATTCTGCGTGGCCTCGCCGTTTGGGTGAAGCGTCAATTCCCCACTATTCGCAGCGAGCTGGTGGGCATTGCCGAAGAGTTTGCCAGCAAGCTCTATGAAGAAATGGACTATACCCAGGAAGGACGCAACGCCGAGCGGTTTACCCAGCTCTACAGCTCGCAGCAAAATATCTATGTGCCTCAAATCTACTGGGCCTACACCGGGCAAAAGGTCCTGACGATGGAATGGATTGACGGTATTAAGCTGACTAAGTTAGACAAAGTGGCGGAGGCAGGTCTCAACGGTCGTGAACTGATTGAAATTGGAGTGAACAGTTCCCTGCGACAACTGCTTGAAAATGGCTTCTTCCACGCAGACCCCCACCCTGGTAACTTACTCGCGATGTACGATGGCCGCCTAGCCTACATTGACTTTGGCATGATGAGCACTGTCAAACCCCACCAACGCTATGGTCTCCTCAATGCCATTGTTCACCTAGTCAACCGTGATTTTGAAGGGCTAGCCTACGATTATGTCGAGCTGGGCTTCCTGTCTAAAGACACAGACCTGACCCCAATTATCCCCGCACTCTCTCAAGTCTTTGCTGAAGCAATGGGAGCCAGCGTAGCGGAATTAAACTTCAAAAGTATTACCGATCGTCTCTCAGAAGTGATGTACGACTACCCGTTCCGGGTTCCGGCCTACTACGCCCTCATCATCCGCTCTCTGGTAACGCTAGAAGGTATTGCAATTGGACTGGATCCTAGCTTCAAAGTGCTCTCAGTGGCTTACCCCTACGTTGCGGGTCGATTGTTGACGGATCCGGCCCCAGAGCTACGGACCTCCCTACGGGACTTGCTATTCAATGATGGATCCTTCCGCTGGAATCGACTGGAAAACCTGTTGCGTAATGCTTCCAACAGCGATGATTTTAATTTAAACGAGTCTCTGGGTAAAGCGATTGACTTCATCTTTTCAGATCGGGGTGCCTTCCTCCGCGAACGTATGGCAGATATGGTGTTCAGCTCACCCTCGAGATCTGGGGCAGCTCCATCCAACGCTCAGACCTCGGCGTCTAGTTCAGAGTCCGGCTTGGATCGAGTACAACGGCTGTGGGACCTTCTCCAAGAAAATCCTGATTTCGAGCCTCTAGAACTGCTCCCCACGATGGCAGAAGTGGCAGCTCGTCCCGAAGCTCAGCAGTTGGGATTGCAGCTAGCCTCACGATGGGCTCAGCGGGAAGCGGCTCATCTGATTCGCTGGCTCTTTTTGCCCGAGACCCGTGTCGAGTCCCAGCAGACTGCGAGTTAATGACGGTACCAGCTTCATCCAGAACAGGTTAGGGATTGACGACCTGCTGTAAGCTGAGAATCAGTGTTCAACCTTGACGTTTTATTAGGTGACCTATGGATACCGCAGAAGTGAGCAAGCTCAAAGACAGAATTGACCGAGTGATCAAGGAAACGCGTCCTGCCGTTGAAAAGTTGCTGGAAAAGTCTGACCTTGGCCCCCTGCGTATCGATGTGATCCAGACTCTCGAAGAGATTGATGATTTGCAAAGCGAGTATGAACAAACGTTCAAGAGCTAGGTCAGCTCTAGTCTCCATTAGCTGGCACTACTCTAATCGCTTACCCTTCAGCAGGATCCGGCTCGTTCTAGTAGGATCCTGTTGATATCTCAGCCTTCCGATTCAACCGTTTCACCCCTAGAGCTATCTGCGGAATCTGAGTTCTCAGGATCCTCAGACTCATCTAGCGCAATCGACTCCTCCGCACCACCAAACGAATCAATATCAAGAGCTGCAGATCCCCCCGCCACCAGTTCCGTTAACAAGGATCCGAGTTGAAACCAAATCAACGCTGCGGTCGCTGCCGTGAGGATCCCAGCAATCGCTAAGGCCGTTGAGACATTGATGCCAATCACCATAAAGCAGGCGGTGAGAAAAAGGATTGTGAAAAGGCAAGTCAGAAGATAGGTAATAACAATCCCAGGAGTTTGGTACTCAACGGTTGGCTGGGTATCCCGGTTGGCTTGCCAGCGATTGACTTGATACTCCAACATATCTTTGAAAATTAGACCGAAGATCACCGCAAAGAAGTTAGTCACCGCAATCGCGGAGTAAATAGGGGGATTAACGAAGGGAGTATCCATAGGTTAGGCACATGCTCACATAGAGTAGTCGACTTGGACAGGGC
>CAYUEE010000137.1:0-11700 GCA_964443615.1 uncultured bacterium
CCCTCTGGATCGGCATCCGGATTGATCTCAGTAGCTAGGATCCTTGTCTCAGCAGGAGTTGGTAGTCATTCAGAGTTGGCTCTCTACGATTGACCCAGTGCCCCGCAGCAATTGACCCGAGGCTCCCAACGATTGAGAGATGCCGCCCAACGATTGACCCAGTGGCCCGCAGCGATTGACCCGAGGCTCCCAACACTTGACCTCTGCCCCGCAGTGATTGACTGGTGTCGCACAGTGATTGACTCCTGCCCCGCAGCGATTGACCCTTGCCCCGCAGCGATTGACTGGTGTCGCACCGTAATTGATCCCTGCCCCGCAACAACTGGCCCACAGGATCCCTTGAAGGAGAACTCTAACTAGACAAGCGATCGAGCAGACGAGTCGTGATCACAATTTCAATAGCCAGATCAGGGCGGTCTTTGTCGGATCCAAGACAGTAACTTTCATCGGGTTCAGGACCACGTTGAACCGTTGCTTGACAGATGGTAGCGGAGTCACAGCTATAGAGAGCAACCCCTTTTTCCAGAGCATAGATGTCCAGAAGACGGGCAATCATCCGCTTAAGCTTTTCAGGTCCCGACAAGGATCCGTTACCCTTTTCGAGACACGTAGCACGGTAAGCCAATCTGACAGTCGACAGTCCTAGTGAGTCTGTTAGATCTGTGCAACTGCTAGATCTGTGCAACTGCTAGATCTGTGCAATTGCGGCTCAGGTGCTTGAACTGTTTTTGAGAGCCCTTGTTTGAAATTGTATATCGCTAGCTCCCAACAAGACGGCCGAAGGCGGGGATGTATCACTGTCCAGCAGGAGGAGCCTCTGATGGAAGTCCGGTGACACTCTCTAGCTGGGACCTCACCGTGCCACCGAGCTCCTGTTCTACGACTAGGGTGGTAACGACAGGCTGAGTTGCACTGGCTGCGGTCGGGGAGGACTCACCCGTGTTGACTAGTCCCATCGGAAATATGACTGAGATCAAAGCCACTTCCTCCGGTTCCTTAAAGACTCGGCGTGCAACTCGGACAGCCGGAATAAGACTAAGAAGGGAGGGCCGATTTTCTAATGTGTCTTCTTCATACAACAGCTTAACAATGCCATTGGTCGGGACCGCGACAACACGTGTGGGCTTTTGACCTCCTAACGAGTCTAGTTCTGGGCCTTCTTCAAGGTAAACGACAAACTGTTCCGCTGTGATCGAATATTTGCATAGACCCTTTAGTTCAGTGTCCTCAATTGTTAGCAGACAACCAAAAGCGTCTTCACCCGGTCGATCTTCCAAAGCAACTGGATCAAGATGATAGGGTTGACAAACAGAGTTGAGAGGGGACCTTTCACACAGTGTGTAAGGATCAACCTGACTTGAACTGTCCTGGGCCTGAGCGGATGCAGATGTGCAATAACCTACTGCTAGACCTGCTGTTAGCCCCACCCATGTCACCCTTTTGATCAAACTCAATGCCATGCCCATTGGAGTTCCCTTCTATAGTTAAGAATTATTATAGGATGCCTTGACTTAGATGGGAACTCTGTCCTTGCCGTGTCTCCAGCTTCCGATCCGCTTAACGAGTCCGTCAATGAGTTCGTCAATGAGTTTGTCTCGGTCTGGATCCGGTTCGAGAATCTCCATCATGGATTGGGGGCTCGGCTTGGACCGTCAGAGTTGACAGGCTTTCAGGATCCGAGTGTGCAAAGTTCCCATATTGTTTTCACCTCGACTATTGAAGCTGGAAGATACAAGAACCAGGTTTTCCCGAATTCGACAGGCTAAGTTCAACACAGTGTTGGCCAGGATCTGAGATTGATAGCGATGTTCCTGGTCTTCTCCGAATAGATCGCGATTCCACTCTGGTGTCAGAACATGAGGGTTGTAGAGGGCGCGCCAACGGCTACGAGACCAGGCTGAACTGGTGAGGTCAAACCAGTAGTGATAGTCAGCACCGAGTCCTCGGTTGATGTAGTCAATGGGGGTCGCAACGACTAAGGATCCGGAGTCATCCTGAGGGGGAGCGCTGGGGCTGAGTGTGATACCAGAGCGGAGCATCATGAGTAAGTCGCGGGAGGGGCTATCGGGGAGATCTTGACAGAAGCGGCGGGCGGTTTCAATGAGGGTTTGTACGAGTCGTTGGTCAACGGGAGTGAGGGCGGACGTGGGCAGGAGGTCAATGAGGACCTTACGGAGGAAAGCATGAATAGAGAGTGGGGATTGTGTGTGGTAGGTCTCTAACCAGTCGAGTAATCGTTGATAGGCCTGCAGGTTGGCAAATCCGACTCGCTCAGGGGACCGCACGGCTGAGTAGGGTCGCAAGCAGCGATTCAACGGATCCAATACATCTTGGGCCAGGAGATCGGCACGGATGGGGTCTAGGGTGAGAAATGTGGTGAACAGGGTGGTGAGGTCGGAACTTAAGGGGAATAGCATCCAGTCGGGGTGAGCGAGTTCGGCGAGAGTGAGCAGGGCACGGATTAGAGGATATTTGATCAGGGCAGGGAACGCGGTGAGAATCAGGATCCGGTGCTTGAGCCAGTTTTGTAGGGAGAGAACAAGGGGGGCTTCCAGTTTGGGGGCAATGATGGCAATTTGTGAGGGATCCACACCTTGGGCCAATCGGTCTTTAATGTCAGCGATCATGTGTTCAATACACTCTAGCTGGGTGTCACCTTCTAGGGATTTGATCTCGGGCAGATCATCAGGGATGGGCAGATCGAAGGGATGGTTGAAGTCTGGATCCAAGGTTTCAGCGATCCGGATCCCGAGGTAGGCCCAGGTGGAGGAGCTTTTGAAGTGGGTACGGAGGATGGTGGTGGGCATTTCAGTGGTGACAAACTGGCCGACGAGGTTCGGAACACTAGTTTGAGAGGCCCCACCGCCGATGGTATACGTTACAAAGACAGATTGCAGATGCTCGGTGGCTTGTTTGTAGAAATCGAGGGCCACAGCACTACTGTCTTCAATCTGATCCACAATGAGGTGATCAAAGGATCCCCAAAAGTCTGCTAGCGGCAGGATCTCACGTTGAAAGAGTTCTAGCAGGGTACCGAATTCTAAGGATCCGATGTGCAAGGACTGATCGCGCAGGCGTTTGATACAACAGCTGAGGGCTCCCAATTGGCGGGTGCGGTTTTCATCCTCAAGGTCAGGCCACGCTTCAATTAACCGCAGGCTGATTTCACCAGGAGGGATCCCTGAGGATCCGGCGATGTAGGCCGCACTACTGATTTGATCCCAGATTTGGTAAGGGCGCAGACCCGAGTCTTTGAAGATATTGGCGTGCTGGGGACAGAGTTCACAGGTTTTGAGGAGGAGGTATTGGGTGAGGTCTTTAAGCAGGATGGAGGGTTCTAGGGTAAGGGGCAGAGTGGGTTCGTGCTGACGGATGAGAGCCCAGTAGTGAGTGAGGGTCTGTTTAACGAAGGTGATGAAGGTGTAGATATGGAGCGGGCCGATCCAAGAGGCGTGGTGGGCTAGGATCCGGTGCTTAACATCCAAGACTTGGCGCTGGTTACGGACAATGATCAGGATCCGGTCGCTTTGATGGGTTTGGTCAAAGAGATGGAGAAAGCGTTGAATACACTGCTCAGTCAATCCGCTACCGGCTAACCCCACTTTGGCTTCAATCATTCCTGGACCTGTACTGACTGTCCGCTCTATGGTACGCCGTTTGTTAAATCCCGTCACATCCTAGATGTCCTTAGATGTCCTCGGTGCCTGGACGTTGCAGTGGAAAGGATCATACTTATTCAGCTGTTGCCGAGAGTATTTTGGGTTGAGTACGCCATCACCACGGATCCAGAGGCCTAACACTCGGATCCGTGATGAACAGGTGAAGCAATGAACAGGTTAGCGAGGTTCGCCTTCAAAAAAAGACCAGATGGTCTCGCTCGCATGAAAATCTTGGCTTACGGTGCCGAAACGGAACGGTTGATCGGGGCCTCCAGGCCAGGTGTGACCTCCACCTCGAACGGTGAGGAACTCAACTTGATTAACTGCGCAGTACACGTATCGTCTTGCAACGACGCGAGTGCCATCCGTCGTGTCGACGTTGGGCCGGAGTCTGAGCTGCGCGAAGGGGATACAACGGTTAGCGCTGGACCAGAACAGAGCAGTCTGGGCCATACTCCGGTAATTGACACCCTCTGTGTTTCCGCCCGAGTAGGGTTGAATACGATCGTCGGTACCAGAAATCAGAATGACAGGCCCCGGATCCCGCACATTACACGTCTGACTAAGAGACGTAGGCAGGTTGCCTGCAACAGCGCCGTACCCAGCAAATACACTCGGCAGCTCACAGGCGAGCAACTGGACAAAGATACCGCCAGACCCAAAGCCTGTGGCAAAGATCCGGTCTGAGTTAACAGCCCGAATTTGGCTCACTTGGGCTAGAAGCTCCTGCACAAAGGCCACATCATTGGCAGCGGTGTCAATTCCAGGTCGGCTAGTCTCGTCATTCCAACGGTCTCCTGTTGCGTTGGGATACACCGCGATAAACCCTTCTTGCTCAGCTACGGCATCAAAGCCTGTGATATCAGCGATGTCATTGCCGTCACTGTCTTCATCGTGAAAAACGAACAGAACCGGCAGAGGCGTTGTGCCAAATCCAGAGGGCGTATAGATCTCGTAGCTGCGGGACAATCCACCCGAGAACAACGTGCCCCGTACCCGATTGCCAGCCACGGCACCCCCAGTGGAAAGCGACACAGTTGGATCCGTTGTTTCAACCTCCAGGGCCGTCAGTGTGGGGGAAGAACAGGCCGCCACTAAACTGAGCAGAGTCGACACACACGTTAATGCTATTGAGGTAGATGTTAATCGACGAGACATGAGAGACAAACTCCTGACGACGGTGTAATCAACATAGTTTTTAGGATATCCAGACTCTAGACAGGCAATGCGCCTTCTACGTAAATCCCCCTTAAATTACCTGGAGTTTCAGTCACTATCAAGACATGCTCATTTCACCCGGATCCCGAGAGTTAGGATCCGTTTGAAGATTCAATCTCGATGGAGCTAACACGGATCCGAGGTTGGCTTTCAAGCCTTGATCGACCCAATAGCTTGATCGACCCAATAATTTATTGACACAACAGATCGGACCCCTGGATCAGACCGAACAGTCCAGGGCCCCACTGTAAAGCGCCTAAATCCCGGTCCAGGATCGCCACAGGATCACAGCACCAATACCCACAAATCCGATGCCTGCTGTGAGTTTGATGATGCGAGGTGGTAGTACTTTGGCCACCCACATCCCGGCCCAGACCCCAATTAAGCTAGTTGCAACCAGAGCCAGAGCAGCCGCAACAAAGGTTAGGAAGGGATTGGCAGAGCGGGCACTTAGCAACATCGTCGCGAGTTGGGTTTTATCCCCCATTTCTGCGACCAAAATCGATCCAAAACTGAGAAGTCCGGCTTGCAGCGCTGTGGTTGGGATTGTCTTTGCGGAGGGCTCCATATCTAACTCACATCCTCAGGATCCGGTTCACCTACTAATTCTTCCCATAGAACATAGAGGCCAATACCGATGAACCCAATCCCTGCTATGAGCTGGAGAGTTTCAGGCGGAATGAGTTGACCTAGCCCCCCTCCAATGACCACACTAATCACACTAGCAGCCACAAGGGCACTGGCGGATCCTAAGAAGATCCCCCACGGCGATTGAGACTGGGCACTCATAAGCATCGTTGCTAACTGGGTTTTATCGCCCATTTCCGCCACAAATACGGTGACAAAGGTGAGTAGAAACGTCTTTGCAGAACCAGGCAGCTGCTCTGAGCCAGGATCCTCAGAGGATTGGCCCTCAACCGTCAACTCACTCTCAAAGGCATCAAGCTCCAACGCGGGTCCATACCCTTCACGCGTGCTGCTTTCAGGTGTGCTGCTTTCAGGTGTGCCGCTTTCAGGTGTGCCGCTTTCAGGCGTCCTACCAGGATCCGTCATGGAACCACTAGCCCTGACAAGAGTAGGTTGAGTGGCCCACTGAACTCTGTCCGAGGGTTGATACCACCAGCCCCCTGCCAGCACGCCCAGACTAAGACTCGTTGCCAGCACAGCCACAGTCAGACAGAGAATCAGATTACCAGTCAGATTACGGTGGGATGAGCGCATGGGCACAGGATCCTAGGCTTGGCCGGTGTAGCGCAACAAAGTTCCTCGCTGGCCCAGGATGAAGCCTCGTTTGGGCTCCGGAAAGGTGATGGAGTAGAAATTGGCAGGGATATTGCTGACTTTGCGTGCTTTCTCCCAGGTTTTGCCGCCGTCTGGACTGTGAATGAGCGTGGCACTCCCTCCGACAACCCAGAAGTTCTGTTCATCCTGGAATGCGGCCCCGAGATATCCAAAACTGGTCGCCCGACCGGGACGTAGTGGCTTACTCCATTCTCCTGTGGTGACATCCTCTGTAAGGGTAATTTCGGCCCCTTGATTCAGTTTCCAAGCGGTGCCATTGGGACCAAAGCCCATGTTCTGGACACGGCGGGAGGTATCACGGTTGAAGGGCTGCCAGCTGCCAGCTTCAGGTTGATACAAGAAGTAGAAGCTGCCCCGTGAGGAGACGCCCAGATAGGATCCTGTCGCGGGATCTCGTGAAACATTTTTCAGTGCACCGATGGCATTATCGACCTGAGCGCGCCAACTGAGGCCGACGTCTTGGGTGCGATAAATGGCCCCTAAAGTAGTTACCATCTCTGACGATGCGGGACCTAGAGCCGTGACTCGCATTGGTTGACCAGGTAACTTGTCACTCAACACAATTTGAGACCAGGTGTCGCCGCCGTTGTCACTGTGGAGCATGACGCCTGGTTCTCCGACAATCCACCCTTCGTTATCGTAGAAACTAACGGAAGTTAGGTAATAATCTGGGTTAGCGAGTTCAATCTCTTTCAATTGCCAGTTGATGCCACCGTCGCGCGTTTCGAGCAGTGTCCCCTTATCCCCCACAACCCAGCCATGATTCGGATCAGTATCTAAAAAGTCGATAGCTAAGAGGGTGTTCTGGGTGGGCATCTCCACCACTTGCCAGGGAACAGCTCGCATCACGGGCATCCGGGCTGCCATGAGCAACACAGACACCAGGGCGATGAGAATAAACCGAATCATGATTAGGATCCTTAACACGACGACACAGGACAGAACTCACAGGAAGGGGCAACTAGCTGATAATTATTAGCCACAGCCTATTATTCAATGAAATAGAAGCTCATCAGAAACAGAAAGCCCAACGCCAACCCCGCAAAGATGAGGATGTTTTTCTGGCCAGGTGTCATCACGTTAACCCCGAGGCCATACCCCAAGTTCTCGCTAAATCCCGATGGCTTACCTTTAGCTCCGACGGCTTCAAACTGACTAGGGGCAGCGCCACACACGGGACATCGCCAGGACGAGGGCAACTCCTCAAACGGAATCCCAGCCTCAACGGATCCTTGTTGGTCCCCTTTTAGCGGTTCGTAGGTATACCCACAGGAGCGGCACTCATAGCGCTGCATCTGGGTCGGATCATCCAGCTCAGCATCTGTAATGTCCTCGGCCAGCTCGATGACAGGAGGCTCGGTAGCTGCGTCGTGTTGAGTATCAAAGTCCTGACTAGCCATGGCAATAGTGACCGCAACGTAATGTTCTGCTCCCTATTATGAGTGGCTTCGTTACAAAAATCTACCTGGGTGTTCGGATGCGGGCTAACGAGAATTATCCACAGCAGGATGTTGCGCTAGGTGTTGAGTCGCGTGTTGTTGCTTGGCAGAGCTGAATCCTTGATGCGATCTAGTCGGTAACGGAGAAGGGTACTAGGGACCAACCAGTTGACTCTCGGACTTCAGTTGATCTCGGATCCGATTAGGCGCAATCTGCGGTGACAGCGGTGCTATCCCCCGTTGATTCACCACCTGTTGCAGCAGTGTCCCCTGTTGTCGTCGGAACCCCTCTACGTCATACCCTGTGTTCATAACCGCAAACCAGATGACCGGATCCTGTTGGGTTGACAAGGATCCAGCAAGACTACTCACTTGGTTCAAAGTCCCTGATTTGGCAATAAGAGCGGAGGGTAATACACGCCTCACCAAAACCCCTGTGTCTTCACCAATAACTTCAAATAGATTGCCAACTGTCATTTGATCAGGGAGTAAATCTTGGATCGCCAATAGCATCGCTACAGCTGCTCGGGGAGAAATCCGATTGTCGATGCCCAAACCGGATCCGTTAATGAGTTGAACTTCAGTAGCGGGGAGACCGGTCGATTCTGCTGCAATCTGAGCAACTGTTGCCGCGCCTCCGACTCGGTTAGCTAACATGTCCGCCATGATGTTGTTGCTGAAACGATTCATTTTCTTCAGCAGCTCAGCGACGGGAAAGGATCGGTGATTGACGATGAGGGTACTCTCTGGCACTGGAGTGATGAGTTGAACGGATCCGGTGACGGTCACTTGAGGCTGAGGGGTTCCTGCGGGCAGCGTTTGATATTGGGTGAGGGCTTCTGAGGGCCATCGTGATGAGTTAATGCCGGTTTGGAAGAGGATGCCAGCGGTGATAGGATCCGTTTGAAAATTCATGTAGAAGGGGCCGGAAATGAGGATATTGCCCGTGACTTGACGGATCCCGGCTTGATTGAGCAAGTTTCCGATCGCAATGGCATCTTCCCAGACGAAAAACGGATCCCCATCCCCTTGAATCAAAAGGTCACCTTGTAATACGCCAGCTTGAATGGATCCAGTGGTGCTGATGCGGGTTTGAAAGCGATGATCGGGGCCGAATGTTTGCAAGGCCGCCAGGGTTGTGGCAACCTTAGTCACCGAGGCGGCAGGGATGGGAACAGTCCCTTGATGGCTGGCCAGCAGCTGATCGTTGGTTTGGATCCACACACCCTGGTTAGTGCGGCTAAACCCCCTTTGCTCTAGCGTATTGAGGTAGGTCTCCACGAGGGCTTGACTGGCCGGATCCGGGGTGGTCGCTGGGGCAATGGAGAGAGGGACTTGAGCTTGAAGTAAAGGATCCGTTGCTGAGGTGAGCTCTAGCGGATGTGACTCTGGCACTGGAGCCGGAGCAGCGACGGGGAGGCTGTCAGAGTGAGCATCAGGGTGAGCGTCAGAGCGAGCAGTGGCATAGATTACGCCGCTGAGGAGTCCTGATCCTAACGCTAGCAGAATCAGGATCGGGAGCCAGAGTTTGGACATAGGTTCAGAGGGCTGGGGTCGAGGATAGCTCTACACGGAGGCCAGAGTGCGTTGATGCCATTGAGCGGGGATCCGAATGGCCGTTTCACCCCGTCGATCCCAAAAATGTCCCATGACCACCGCGTGCCATAGAGGACGAGCTTCATTCGGGGCGTGTTCCACAAATTGCCAGCGATACCGCAGGACCCCATACTCAGAGGCTGGATCCGTTTCAATCTCGAAGACTCGGAACGCCGATACAGGACCGATTACAGGAGGAGCCACAAGGTAAGGGATCTCCTGGCGGGTGTACATCTTGGGCACGTGTAAATGTCCGCTCAACACGGCAGCCACTGAGCCCGAATGGGACAGGATCCGGCGGAGGGGACCGGCTTCTTCGGGTAGGATCCGGTACTCCCAAAAGAGGGGAGATGTGGCAACAGGGGGTTGATGGATTAGAACAATTGCCAGCTCGTGGGCATGAGTGTTAAGTTCCTGCTCCAACCAGTTCCGTTGAATGGGGCGGACTGTACCTTGTGGATCCGGGTGGGTACCCAGGCTGGCGTCAATGGCGATGAGACGGATCCCGGGCAGGGGAGACACACTGTAGTCCACAAATCCAGTGGGGGCGAGATCAAAGTCAAACTGAGTCTGACACCAGTGGGTGAAATCAGCTCGGTTGAATCGACCCTCGTGGCGGTGGATGTCAATATCGTGGTTGCCCACGCTGATGTAGTAGGGCACGTTGATGGTTTGGGCCAGGATCCGGAAGCGCTCAAAACTGGCTGGGTCCGCCTCGTCTACCAGATCCCCCGTGATGACCACAAAATCTAGATCAGGAATGGCATTAACCTGCTCAATGGCCTGGGCCAACTGCTCATCAGGCGACTCCGACATCCACCAGCACCGACACCCATCCGGCGGCATCAAGTGAATGTCAGACAGTTGTGCAAAGGTGATCCGTCGTGTCATACCCCCGACCTTAGTAATTTATACATATTCACCGCCCTGCATCATAGGAGAAACCTTAAACCAGAGCTATCGGAGAGTCTTAACCTTGGAGTGTTGTTCAGGGTGAACCCTAGGTCCGCTGGGATCTACAGCAGATTGTTAGCATACTCTTAAAAAATTGAGACCGATGCTTTACACCTCTAAAGACTTAAGGCCTATGTTTTCCACTTCAGGGTCTAGTCAGGGTCTAGTTTTACGTGCTGAGCCCCGGTTGATCGCCTCCTGGCCATCAGCTCAGGTGACCATTGCCATGACTTAGAGTGTGACTAGCCTCAGCTCTCTTGCCTAAGGATCCGTATGAAAGCCCCGCAACTCCGTCCTGAAGTCCAAGCGCTCCAACCTCATCTAGTGACCTGGCGACGACAGATCCATCAATTTCCAGAGCTCAGCTTCAGGGAGCACCAAACCAGTGCCTTCATCCAATCCCTGCTATCTGACTGGGGCGTTCCCTTTCAAGCGGGCATTGCCGAAACCGGGGTGGTGGCGTTGATTGAAGGATCCTTGCCGGGGCCCACGGTGGCGATTCGGGCGGATATGGATGCGTTGCCCATTCAGGAGCAGAATGAGGTGCCCTATCGATCCTGTCGGGAGTCTACGATGCACGCCTGTGGTCACGATGGTCATACGGCGATTGCGTTGGGGACAGTTCGGATGTTGCAGCAGAATCAGCAGCAGTTGAAGGGGCGTGTGAAGGTGGTGTTTCAACCGGCGGAAGAGGGACCTGGTGGGGCTCAACCGATGATTGCGGCAGGGGTGTTGAAGGATCCGGATGTTGAAGCGATTGTCGGGTTGCATTTGTGGAATACATTACCTATCGGGATGGTGGGGGTGAAGGGCGGGTATTCCATGGCCCAGTCGGATCGATTTGAAATTAATATCATCGGGCGAGGTGGTCATGGTGCCATTCCTCAGCAGACGGTTGATGCCATTGTGGTGGGGGCAGAGGTAATAACGGCGCTTCAAACTATCATCTCTCGCAATGTTGATCCCCTAAAATCAGCGGTGGTTACCGTCGGGCGCTTCCATGCGGGGACAGCTTTTAATGTTATTGCGCAACAGGCTGAAATCATCGGTACTGTCCGAACCTTTGATCCTGAGGTATCTGAGCTTATCCCTCGGCGCATGGAGCAGGTTGTTGCTGGGATCTGCCAGGCCCATGGCGCCACGTTTGAATTCCGCTATAAGCCAGGATATCCTGCGGTTGATAATGATCCTCAGGTGGCTGCCCTGGTGAATCGAGTGGCTCGGGATGTTTTAGGATCCTCGGCCCCAGTGGTTCCTGAGGTCACGATGGGGGGAGAAGATATGTCTTATTTCCTCAAGGCGGTACCGGGGTGCTACTTCTTTTTAGGATCCGCCAATGTCGATCTGGGGCTAGCCTTTCCGCACCATCATCCCCGCTTCGATTTCGATGAGACGGCTTTGGGGATTGGGGTGGAACTGTTTCTGCGGTGGGTTGAGAACTATGCTTTGGATCCGATCGCGGGATGACATAATCTGGCTTGGATCTAACCAATCTGATGGAGAGACCGAGTAACGCATCCTAGTGTTGTTCC
>CAYUEE010000138.1:0-11660 GCA_964443615.1 uncultured bacterium
GCCGGATCAAGGTGCGCCCCCCAGATCGCAACGAGCGAGAAGCCCCACTTGTAGTCGGCCGCCGAGGCACCGCCGTAGAGCGGCGGCGGACCGGGATCGAAATAGACGTGGTAGTCGAAGCCGTCGCGTTGGTAGGTCGTGCGCTGTGAGGCCTCGAGCGCAAACGGCACCACCTGTCCCCATTCAGGGCTCAGGAACTCGGGCTGATCGGCGATGACGTTGCCCGACTGGTCGATGAACTGCGGCACCGAGATCGGCTGCCAGCGATCCATGTCGACGATGGCCGGGTTGCCGGCATCGCGCGGGAAGATCGGCGGGTTGACCGGCGCGTAGCTCTGGTTCGCGTAATCCTGCGCCTCGTTCGAGCCGTCCTGCAGGCCGAAGCGGATGTAGCAGTCGGCGATGTAGTTGCCGAGCGCTGCCGCCGAGCCGTCCTGGTAAACGAGCGATGCATCTCCCGTCGACAGCCCGAGCTGCCCCATCAGCGCGCCGGCATTGGCGAGCGTCTCGACGGCGCCGGGCGAGGCCGCGAAGCGGTGAGCGATCAGGCGATAGGCAGCGTGGCTGATGGCCCGCTCGCGCGCCTGGTCGGCGTCGTTCGGGGCGGGGAACGCCTCACGCGTGCAACCGAAGCCGGATCCTCATTGGCTTGGGCGTTGAGCGATGGCCAGGGATCCGTCCTTCAGGGTGCAAATAATCTGGGTTTCGGTCCACTGACAGGAGCGGGAGGGCTTAGAGGAATCAACATCAGCTGGGGCAGCGGCGGCAGCCGGTTGGAATAGAACTGAGGAACAACCCACATGCCAATTATGGCAGAGACGACTAGGGAGGTCTACTTGACGCCAGGCATCTTCTAAATAAACTTTTGAAACGGTTAAAGTATCGTAATTGTGAATACTGAATCCTAGGGTCGCGATGACAAGCGTGACTAGACCTAATTTCAGACTCATGGCTGGGATCCTTCCAATAGTTCTACGTAATTTCTCTAGGTGTCCTTAGTGTGACGGATCCGGAAAGGCAAGGGATTGAGGTAGATCACAGCTCAGTGGTGAGGAAGATCGGTTTATCCTGTTCACATCTTCAATCTGACACGTTCCAACACAAACATGATTGGCCAGCGTCATTACTGTGAAGTTTGAATTGTACTCAGCGGAGTACTCCTGGTCTCCACTCAGAGTTGAGAACTATGGCTAATATCTATCAAGATTCGTCGCAGTACTTTCATCTAAGTTACGGTGAACCATAGGAGTTTAGCTTGAGGGTATTAACCTCTGAAATCCTGATGGTGCTGTAAAACTCTGAGCCTTGGAATGTAGGGTAATAGTCTGTGATACTATCCGTGGGACATCTAGCTGATGAGATGATGGACGTTAATACCTATCAGCAACAGGCGTGGACAACTGCCATTTATCCAGACGCGGGCCAGGGGGTTCTGACCTACCCTGTCCTACTACTGGTGGGTGAGGTGGCTGAACTACGCAGCCGGCAGATGGACCTGGGGCAGGTGGGAGGACCCGACCCAAAAGCCCTGCAGAAAGAGCTAGGGGATGTGCTTTGGGCGTTGGCCGCTACAGCAACCGAGTTAGGGATCTCTCTGGCTAACTGGTTTGAGCAGCCTGAGTCGATACCTGCCGATCCCATTGATCACCTGCAGCAATCTGCTAGCCATCTTGCGGGTTTAGTGAGCAAGGAGTTTCGAGATGGTCTCTACGTAGATCGCCATACTCGGGTGCAACCACTGGGCTACCAGCTCGCCGCTGCCTGTCAGGGGGTGTGTCTACAGTACAGCTGGGATCTCACCGACATTATGACGTTGAACATTGCCAAGTTAAAGGATCGCCAGATGCGAGGTGTGTTGCAAGGAGAAGGTGATGAGCGCTGATGAGACCTCTACCCTACCCACTGTGGTTGAACAGGATCCTTGGTTTCAAGTGGAAGTGCTGACTCAAACTCCGGATCCTGAACGTGTGATCTACCAGGCCATGCACCAAGACTACAGCCCTGACTTTGTGCAAGAGTCGGATCCAGTACCCTCTCAGTACGGCGATATTGTTGTTAAACGACTACTGGACTCCAATCGTGGGCACTACGGTCCGCTGGAACATCCACAGATTACCTTTGGTGTAGGTTATTTCCCTCATACGGTTATGCAACAGGCTCGGACTCACCGGGTGGGTGTCTCCTTCGATGTTCAGTCTTTTAGGTATACAGGAACACAAATAGCGGATCTAGGAAAAGCTTTGTGCGAAGACGTACCAACAGCAGATGACAGGCTTAACCAATTGTTCTATGTCCCTCAGTCTGTTCTACAAGGCCATGCCAAGGGACGCACAGGACATGTTGCCATTGCAGCTGAAGCGCTGACCATCATTTTGCAGCAGTATCGGTCACAGGCCATTGCTTATCATCGGTTGGTGAATGACTGTGGGGTTCCCTATGAAGATGCGCGCAATATTGTTGGCTACGGGATCCGGCAACATTTTGTGGTGTCATTCAACTGTCGGAGCTTGATGCACTTTTTGGATCTACGGGCGAAAGAGAATGCCCAAGCTGAAATCCGATGGCTCTGTGAACTGATGCTGCCTCATTTTGAAGCCTGGTGTCCGCATATTGCTGAGTGGTATGTAAAGAATCGATGGGGTAAAGGGAGGTTAGCGCCTTGAGCCCCTCGTCTCATCTAACCCCTCGCCCCCGCCCGAGTTGGGATGAGTATTTTTTGATGATGGCGAAATTAGCTGCCACCCGCTCAACCTGCTTAGGCTTCCCAGTCGGTGCTGTCATCGTCAAAGATCGTCAAGTCGTTGCGACGGGCTACAATGGACCGCCCTCTGGATCCCCTCACTGTATTGCTCAGGGCTTCTGCTACGAGGGGTTGCGCAGCTGTATCGAGACCAAGGCTCTCCCTTCGCGGGCTGTTCATGCTGAAGCCAATGCCATCGCTCACGCCGCCAAGCACGGTATCTCGACCGCCGGATCCAGAATTTATGTCACCCTGGAGCCCTGTCTATCTTGTTTAAAGTTGATTATTTCCGCTGGGATCCGTGAGGTTCTCTATGAGACTTCCTTCAATACTGGAGCAGGCGCACAGGTCAGAGATTCCTTTATCGCAGATGGTCTGGTTGCCTTTCAACAGATTGCCCTAAGCCCTGAGGTGATTGAGCAGGCTTGCTTTTTTCTGCGCCATCCCACCTCAATCAGTCCAGGGAGTATGGGTCCAGTCGAGCGTAACTCTGAGACGGATCCTATAGAACCCCAGGTCCTCCAGCATTAGCCAAGCTAGCCGGTGTGCGATGGTGATGGCGTAACTGTGTGATCAGGTCTGCCCGATCCAGCAGTGAGTCTGGCATCTCAGGCCCTGTAATCATCACATCTAGTGAAACAGGACGATTATCTAGTAAATCAAGGACCTCAGATTCCGCAATTAAACCTAATTTCATCGCTAAGGCTAACTCGTCTAAGACGACTAGACCATAGTCATTACTCTCAATTGCAGACTGGGTAAAGTGCCAGAGATGGTCAAGGGCTAACCGTTCTTCCGGTTCCAAGTGGGGAGTATCCACCACCCGCGGAATGCCGCACCGGACCCACTTGAGATGGCGACCTAAAATCACAGGACGCTCGGGACCCTGACTGATACCACCCTTGAGAAATTGAATCACTAATACTGGCATCCCTTGCCCGGCGGCCCGGAGGGCTTGAGCCATAACAGGGGTAAAGGATCCTCGGCCAGGGTTGGTATAGAGCTGCACGACTCCCTTGACAACAAGGCTTGGAGACATGGGCACAGGCGGAGCTTGAAGTTGGGGAAACATGGGCGATCAACTACAACTAGGGGGGAGAGGTCGAATATGGAATCCATCAAACACCACCCCTGACGCTCCGTCAACGCTTGATCCACTAGTGATCTAGACAACCAGGCGTATACGGATGACAGTGTTCCAAGTTACGTTCGCATTGATCGATCGGTCACTTGATCCGTGTGGTGAGGGCAGAGATAACCTGACTTATGTTAACTTTCCCTGACACCCTAATTGAGGAAGCCTTATAGCTTTCAAGGCTGATCTATCAAAGGATCCAGTGATATTTTCCCCAACTTCAGCAGAAGCCTTTACTAGAGAGCGGAAATTTTCTTAAATCTATCTGGAGGGATCGTAACGGTTTGTCATTTAGAGGCAATCTAAACTGCTAAGTATTGACCTTGCTGGTATCAATCCAGTACCTCTTACAAGACAGGATCCCTATGACTCATCCTCATCAGGACTCCCCCTATTGGCTCGCCTGGCAGCAGATTCCCGGCCTCGGACCTCATCGCATCAAACGACTCTACCAACAATTCGGATCCTTGGCGGCGGCTTGGGGGGCGGATGAGCAGTCGTTAATGCAAGTGGAAGGGATTGGTCTCCAGTTAGCTCTCACCATCCAGGCCACTCGTCCGACTTTGGATCCTCAGAGGGTCTGGCAGCAGGCGACGCAGTCCGGCATCCGGTTGTTAACCCCTGGGGATCCTGACTATCCAGCGCTGTTATGGGAGATTCCGGATCCGCCGCCGGTGTTGTACGTCATAGGGGAGATGCTACAGTGGGCGCCGGCTATCGCTATTGTCGGGACCCGAGCCCCAACAGCCTATGGTCGACGGTGGACAGAGACGATTGCAACAGCCTTAGCTCAAGCAGGGGCAGTTGTCGTTTCCGGGATGGCTAAAGGAATTGATGGGGTAGCTCATCAGGCCTGTCTCAAGGCAGGTGGAATAACGGTTGCAGTCCTCGGAACCGGTGTGGATCGGGTGTATCCTACGCAGCATCGGACCTTATACCAGGACATTCGGACTCAGGGCTTGCTCGTGAGTGAATTTGTTCCTGGTACGCAACCTGCCAAAGAAAACTTCCCCCGCCGGAATCGCATCATTGCAGGCCTATGTCAGGCCACCCTTGTGATCGAAGCTCCAGAACGGTCAGGGGCATTGATCACAGCATATCTGGCGAATGATTACAATCGGGATGTTTTCGCCCTCCCTGGCAATATTGACGTCGAGGCCGCCCGGGGATGTCTACGGCTCATCCGGACAGGGGCCGGTTTGATTTTGGATGTTGAAGAGTTACTAGCTGAGTTGAACCTTGTTGGTCAGGATCCTCTCCTGCAATCAGATTCAGCTCCTGCAACAGGTATCCCCTCTAGTGCAACGGATCCCTCTGTCACCCTAAGTGGCCCTCAGTTAGCCATATGGCAGGCATTAGAACAGGATCCTTTGACCTTGGATACCCTCTCAGATGTCACTCAACTGGATATCAGCGTTTTATCGAGTGAACTGTTAATGATGGAGCTAGACGGGGTGATTGTGCAATTACCTGGCCTTCGATATCAAAGAGCTTGATGTTCAAAACACTGTTCAATTCAAACCCTGGGGCTTGAGTTAAACTAGCCCAGATTGGATTCTGGCTGGAGTGCTCGATGACCAGAGGTCTGCCATGTGAGTCGGGTGTCATTGACGACTGATCGGCGGATAGCGTTAGAGAACAGCTGCACCGGACTCTCCATTAAAATCGGAGACCTTCGTCGTCTGCCTCGGGTCCATCCTCAAGCAGAGTTGGAGCTGGTGACACACGTGTAGGGTCAGAGAGAGTTTCAATTGTCAGCTCAACCTGAGCTCGTTTGCTATGGAGGAAGGCATCACAGGCTTGTAAGATTTCTGCAGCTCGTGAAAATTCAGCTACTATCTGGTCGAGGTCAAGATCGCCACGTTCAATCTTTTCAATAATCATTTCAACTTGGCTAATGGCCGTTTCATAATGCCAGGTCATGATTTGGATCCTGTGATCATATCAACTTGCTCAATTTGGTGTCAGTGGGTCGAGAAAGCAATCATCTTATCAAGCGCCTGCTGCAATTGCTCCACTTCGAGCACTAGCGCCAACCGAACATAGCCTTCCCCCCCAGGCCCAAACCCGGATCCGGGAGCGAGTGCCACACCAGTAGCCTTCACTAAGTCGATGCAAAACTGAGCAGAGGATCCGATGTAGCTACTCGGTAAAGGGATCCATAGGTACATAGAGGCTCGCGGTGGCCGAATAGCCCAACCCGACTGCTTCAGTGCTGCTACACAGAGATCTCGACGATGTCGATAGATGGCTAGCCACTCTTGTGTAAAACTGTCAGGAGACTCTAAGGCAGCCGTTGCCCCCTGCAGGATGCCGGAATACTGGTTGAAGTTAATGGCAGAACGGATTGTCGCCAGTGCTTTCAAAATCTCTGCATTACCAACAGCGTAGCCTACGCGGAAGCCACCCATGTGAAACGACTTGGATAAACTGAAGAACTCGACAGAACGAGACTTATTGCGGTCAACTTGCAAAACGGATGGGGCCGGATCCCCTTCAAATACCCAGTCTGCATAGGGGAAATCGTGGGCCAGAATAATATCATACTGCTCGCAAAAGGCGACCGCCTCATGCCAAAAGTCTAAAGTCGCTGTGCCTGCGGTGGGATTGTTGGGATAACACAACACCATCAATCTTGCCCGGTCTCGCTGTTGTGTGGGAATCTGGTTAAAATCGGGTAGAAAACTACGCTCAGGGTTGAGTCGCATGGGGAAAATGGATCCTTCAGCTAAGTGAACGCCGTCGAAATGAGAGGGATAACACGGATCCGTTAGGAATGCTCCATCTCCAGGATTCAAAGTGGCCAGTGTAATTAAAGCCGTTCCTTCTTGGGATCCAATTAGCGGGAGAACTTCGGTGTCGGGGTCTAGGGGAAGTCCAAACTGGCGTTCATAGCGCTGGGCGCAAGCAACTCGAAAGGGATAGGTCTGATGATACAGGGTATAACCATAGGTTGCTGGTGTCGCTAAACTCTCCTGCATGGCCGCGATCGCAGCGGGGGGCGGGGCTAAATCAGAGGATCCTATCGACAAATCAAGGATAGTGTGGTCGAGCTGGCGAGCCTCATGTTTGGCGCGATCCATCTGGTTAAACACATTCGATTGAAAGGATTGCAGCCGACGTGCTAGTTGCATGGGATCCTGAGGTTTGAAGACAATTGTGCTAACTCGTTATCATAGCGTTTGTCTCTGGACGCTGAGTAGCTTGATCCAGTCACGGGATTAGTCCTGGATCCTTTAGTCCTAGATCCTGAGGTGGGGATGGCGGTGCGGACGCAGGTGTTCACTAGCTATAGCCATCAGGATCCTAGAGTACTTAATCAGGGGATAGCAACTGTTGAATTTGCTCTACGGTGAGGCCTGTGAAAGCAGAGACTTGGTCTGGGGAGAGTCCAGCTTGGAGCAGGTTGAGAGCAGTCTGATGCAACCGTTGTTCCGCCTGTTGCCGTAACTGTTGCTCTTGTTGAATTCGCTGTTCGGCGTGTTGTTGCTCTCGTTGACGCTGTTGCTGTTCGTACTCCGCCCGTTCCCGATCCGTTAGGATCAACTCTCTCTCAGGGGTGAAGTATCTCAGTTGCTGCTGATGGATCCCTAGATATAACTGCAGCTGCTCACTCCAGCGCCACCCCTTCTCTGTCGTAGGAATCGTTTGGTAGACTCCACCTTCTAGACGATAACCTTCAAATTTCAGAGTCTGGGGATGAAAGAGGTAGTATTCGGGAGTTTGAAAGCAGGTCTGGTAGACTTCCTTTTTCGAGTTTCGATCCTTGCCGGAGGTGCTGTCGGAGAGTAATTCAATAATCAGGTCGGGATATTTAAAGTTTTCCTTCCAGACCATCCAGCTCCGACGGGGCCTAGGATCCACTCCTTGGACCACATAGAAGTCAGGACCTTTAGAGGATCCGGTGATCTTTTGGTTAGGGTCATAGAAGATCGTGGTGTTGCCGGAGATGTAGACATCAGAGCGGTTGCGCCACCACCAGCGGAGGCAGGCAATTAAAAGGTCGAGTTGGTCACGATGCTCATCGGATTCCATGGGGGGTTCAATACTGGCCCAGTCTTCTAGAATAGTGAGATTGGCGTGGGTGTCTACGGTGGAAGTCATGGGTCCTAGGGATGGATCTAGACTGCTAGTGTAACGGATACGTGTTGAAAGGATCCCCATCTGAACCTTACTCCTCTCACTTCAGCACGCCCGCATGTCACTTTCAACCCCAACAAAAGCAATGTTCAACTCAAGATTGCTAGTTAGGATCCGTCGCTTTGAGTTGGCAGTCACTCGGGTGAGGGTGGGAATGGATCCGGTTACAGCTCTAACACTACTATTCACTATAAGTACCACTTAAATTTCGTCTCTGACCCCTCAACTCACCCTATCGACCACTTGGTTTTGGGTTTTGACCACTCAGATTTCGTTCCCGACCACTCAGTTTTGGGTTTTGACCAAACAATTTACTGTATTAACCCCTCAATTCACTATCTGAGCTCAGTCGCTATCGATTGTGACCACTCGACTATCCATTCGAGCGACTCAGTTCTCTGTTTCCCCGTCATTCAAGGAAATCTAGAGAAAGACGAAACAAAAAAGCACCGCCCTTGTTAGCCGGACAGTGCTTGGTTGATTAGCTCATAGCTTGTCTACAGGCAGACAGCAGAGACTAGAACTTAGTCATCGGCTATTGCTGTGTCAGCTGTAGAGTAACCCGTTGACTGCTCTGGTCACCAGACGTGGCCTGCATCGTAATGTTGTACACAGTGCCAGAGGTTGGCGCTAGAGGGGTCACAGCAAGGCTAAACCTACCATTTGCATCCGCCTGGACCGCCTGATCAACAATAGTTGCTTTTGCACTCACAAAGCCGCCCACAGAGCGTTCGGCATCCACTAGGACTTGAACGGTAGCATTGGGGAGAGTCTCACCGGAGAGAGTAAACGAGCGGCCAGTGATTCTATCACCATTTTCATGACTGGTTAGGCGAGGAGTTAAGGATCCACCTGATGTATCACCATCTCCAGCGATTTCCACAGAGGTAAGTGTTTGGGTCTCAGTTTCAGCGCCCTGAATCAGTTGAGCGGGCTGCTCAGCGGTGGCAAACCGGACTTGCCCGCTGTTCTCAAGACGAGCAACCACGATGCCTTCCTCTGTGCTGTCCTTCGCTTCTACTAAGACGTTGGCAACATAAGTTCCCGAGGACACTTCATCGGTTACCAGCGTCTGAACCTGTCTACCGTCCTGGATTAGGAAAACTGTCACGTCGCTTGCAGGGGTGCCAGTTACCGTTGTCAGCAGAATCTCGCCTGCAGCCAATGGTCGGCTACCTGCATTGTGAACGACAGACTCGATCGTAGCTGTGATAGGGGTTCCAACTTCAAAACTCCAAGTTACCCGTCGCAAGACACCCCGATCGTTCTCGAATTCAACCAGCACAGTGTGCTCACCCGGAGACAACGGATCCGTTGGGCGGTAGCTGAAGAAATCACCTGTGATCACTGAGCCTGCGGTTACATCTTCATCATCTACAAACACCTTAACTGTGTTGGGTACCACTGCCTGACCGTTAATCGGTTTGAAGGAAGCTGAGATCGGTGATGTGGGTTCCACTTCCTCCGCAGATACGGCTGGGTTAGGGTTCGTAACCTGCTGAGCCGACACAGGAGACGCGAAGGATCCCGTGAGCAGAGCCCCAGCCACCACGATCGGTGATACAATCTCTTTGAAAAACGCTGTTGCTTTAGTCATCCTATTTTAACTCTCTTCAAAATTGACAACATAACCTGAGACTCCGAATTCAGAAGCCTGCATGAGACGAGACTCCAGCACTAGCAATATGCGAGAAACAGGCTTCCTCTCTTATCCAAGCCTCTGATAGTTAAAGCCTGGAAACTGTCTGTGAATATAGAGTGAAGCCGTAAGCAGTAGGTCTGCCTAGTCTTGGATTGAGTAACCTGAGCTAGGCATCGATCTCGGAGTAGATCTCAAAATGGACCGGTCTCTGAATGGATCGATCTCTAGACGCTCTAAACGGAACTCTGAGGGGCCGCAACTACCTTCTAGCTCCGGAGACGTCAGGATCCTAACTAGAGTTCCATCCTGATCGGATCCATCCCGGTCAGACTCATCCTGATTCGGATCCCTCCTGATTCGGATCCCTCCGGATCAGAGTGGTGGGAGGGTTGCTAGATCAGATCCAATAAAATCTGCCGGTTGCCACCAGTTGCGGCTACAATCCACCCTAGCCTAGTGAGGAGGAAGATTGTGCTGAAGCGGTGTGTATTCGCCTCCTGTGCATTGGGGGCCCTGGTACTCGGATCTGCCTACTTGGACAGCGAGACAACGGCCAGCTTTGCATTTGGAGAGGCTCGCATTATTCCCGATACCAGTTTTTACTTTGATAACTTCCGGTTTGATCGCTATCCCTATGCCACTGTGGTGGATGTAGTGGCTGGTGATATCGTCGTGGTGCAGATTGAGGGTGAGCTAACGCTGCGCTATATCAAGCTGGCTGGGATCCAGGCTCTTGACCCGACTGAGCAACCCTTTTTCGGTCAAGCTGTGGAATTGCTGCGGGAGATGATCCTGTTCGAACGGGTAAAGCTGGAAGGCGACAAATTCCTGCGGAATGAAGATGCCACTGGGTTTATCGAAGCGTATGTTTGGCAAGAGGGTCGGCTCATGAATGCTGCCCTTGTTCGCAATGGTCTGGCCGTTGTCATTCCCTACAGCCACAACATCAAGTATGACAACTACTTCTCTGGCCTCCAAGAACGGGCTCGAAATGAGCAGCTGGGGGTTTGGGCCCTCTGATGATGTCACTAGCTGAGTTGCTCAGAAGCTCAGTTTGCTGAGCATGGACTCACGCTCAGGACCTAGAGCTAATGGGCACAGTCAGCTTGAGCGTTATTCTGATTGGCTGCTCGGCTAGACCCTCTCCCGCCAGTCTTCGATGAGGTCTACGACCCAGGTTGCTTTCCTACGCTGGGCAGTAGTCCCAATAGTAGTTGACCAGCCAGGACTCGTAACTCTATGCCGTCCAGGATCCCTCACTAATAGTAGGTAACCCCTGGAACAACGGTCGAGCAAAGAGAAAGCCTTGCATTAGGTGAACCCCTAAGGTTTGAAGAGTTCTCTTCTCGGCAGGGGTCTCAATTCCCTCGCCGATAACCTGAATATTGAGGTCATGACACACCTGTAGGATCCCTCGCACAATTGACCTTTTGACCGGATCCTGGTCGATGTCGCAGAGAATCTGACGGTCGAGCTTAACGATGTCTGGCTGAAACAGGCCGAGTAACTTCAAGCCTGCGTAGCCGTCACCGAAGTCATCAATGGCCGTTTTGAAACCTAAGCGCTTGTATTCAGTAATGATGTTGGACAGGTGCTGGTGGTCCTCAATCTTTTCGCCCTCCGTAACTTCAAAGATTAGGCGCTCCTTAGGAAAGCCAAAAGTCTTGGCAGCTTGAAGAGTGGCCCGAATGCAGGTTTCGGGTGAGTAGATCGCATTGGGCAGAAAATTAATGGAAAGATAAGTCGACAGACCTAAACTGGCAGCTAGCTCAATAGCTTTAGCCCGACACGCTTGATCGAATCGGTACCGATTATGATCGTTGACTTGTGCCAAAATGCTGGCAGCAGGTTCACCGTTGATGCCCCGCACAAGGGCTTCGTAGGCAAAAACAGTCTGAGTTTGGAGATTAACGATAGGTTGAAAGGCCATTGTGAAGTCGAAATTGAGCCGTAATTGGTCAGCGCAATAAGAATCATTAATTGAAAATAGCTCAAACCATCCA
>CAYUEE010000139.1:0-11291 GCA_964443615.1 uncultured bacterium
ACTAATTTTAACTGAACTAAAGGCGAAGGAAGCCATGCTCAACACACTATATGAGTAACTCTGGTGCAATATAGACCAATTGTCAGGATCCCCAGCCCCCAAAGCCACAAATATCGGTAAAAAATGCTCTTCGCTAGGATGATTATCCACGGCATGAGGAGCCTGGCGGCGATAGTTTAATAGATCATCTGTGCGACCCTCCTGAATAGCAGCAATCAACCAATCATTAAAGCCTTCGACCCAATTCGGTACTGGAGCTTCTAGGCCAGGATGGAAGGCACTCAGATTATGAGTTGCTCCCCCACTTGCCAAAATCAGGATCCCTTGCTCCCGTAATGGCTGGAGTGCTTGGCCCATTTTGAAATGATGTAGAGGCTCTAGGTGTGGTTGAACAGATAATTGCACAACAGGGATCCGAGCCTCAGGGTAGAGCAAATAAAGCGGATTCCAAGCCCCGTGATCTAAGCCACGATTCGGATCCGTGCCTACCCAAAAGCCAGCGTGCTGAAGGAGTTCAGCCACGGTTTGAGCGATATCTGGGGATCCGGGAGCGGGATAGGTCAATTGATACAGTTCTGACGGAAAGCCGTAGAAGTCATAGATGGTCTCGGGCTGAGCGGTTGTATTCACTCTTGGCTCCGAGGTTGTCCAGTGAGCAGAGATGCAGAGAATGGCCTTTGGTGTGGGAAATTGGGATCCTAACTGTTGTAGAAAGGCAGTTGCAGGTGACCTGAGTAGAGGGAGATCCGGGGCTCCGTGGGAGATGAATAGACTGGGTAAAGATGACATATCAACCTCCTCGATCTTGTCGTTGCAAGTTTGAGAATGAGCAATTGGCTTCTCTAGGTTAAGGGTTGGACCTGAATAGAGACAGGGAAGGATCCAATCAACCTCTCAGAATTAGGATCCTAGGTTGACTGGATTGGGTTGACTGGGTTGGGTTGACTGGGTTGGGTTGACTGGCGGGATGGAGTTGCTACAGTGGCCGTTGTGATGTGGAGTGGAACGATTGGATCCGATTGCGCTATCAATGGACCAGCTGCGCCGGTTGTCGCCCAATGCCCTGGCCTATCTCGGAGATGCCATCTATGAACTTCATGTCCGGCAGCTCTACCTGTATCCCCCACAGCGAATTGAACAGTATCACAAGCAGGTGGTACAACGGGTCCGCGGATCTTCTCAAGCCCAAACGCTCCTGGCCCTTCAACCTCATCTCACACCGGCCGAACTTGATCTGGTCAGACGGGGACAAAATGGATCCGGCAAACCTCCTCGTAATCTGACCCCAACGGAATACCGGCAAGCCAGTGGGTTTGAAACATTAATTGGCTACTTGTATCTCTCGGATCCGCACCGTCTTCAAGAGATTCTCGCCCTAACTGATGCGATGGCTCAGGATGGGGTTCAGCCTGCCGAACCGGGCTAAATTGAGTTTAGTGGTGATAGCGGATCCCTGCCCTCTCCCACCGAGCCAAAGCTTCACCTAATCGATCACACTCAGCGATCATACTAATGCGAATGTAGCCTTCTCCTCCATCTCCAAACGCGCTACCAGGGGTGACAACAACGCCAGTGGATTCCAGTACTCGGAGGGCAAATTCAGTGGATCCTTCTGCTTGACCATCGGCTAAGCGGGGGGTAGACACCCAAAGATACATGGTGGCTTGGGAGGGTTTAACGGTCCAGCCCAAGGCCCCTAACCCTTCAACCAGAAAGTCACGACGGATCCGGTAGCGTTCTTGAACCTCATGCAGGTGGGTGTCGGGGAGTTGTAAAGCAGTTTGAGCGGCTGTTTGAATGGCGGCGAAGATCCCGTAGTCTAGATTCGTTTTCAGCGTGCGGAGACTTTGAATGATTTGTTTGTTCCCTACCACAAAGCCCACTCGCCAGCCTGCCATGTTGTAGGTTTTAGACATGGTGTGGAACTCGACACTGAAGTCTTTGGCGCCCGGGATCTCTAATAAACTTGTGGGCTGATACCCGTCAAAGGCTAATTCGGCGTAGCACAAGTCATGAACCAAGATAATTTCGTGCTCACGGGCAAACTCAACGATTTCTTCAAAGAAGGATCGGGGAGCCACCGCTGCCGTCGGATTATTGGGATAATTGAAGTAGAGCACCCGGGCAGAACGAGCTACTTCCGGGGGGATTTCAGCCAGATCAATCACCCAATCCCGCTCGGGTCGCATCAACATCGGATACACCTGCCCTCCGGCAATCATGGGACCTCTGAAATGGGCGGGATAGGCGGGGCTGGGAACTAGAACCAGCTCACCAGGATTCACATAAGCCAGGGCCAGGTGCGTTAGACCTTCTTTAGAGCCCAGTAAGGGGAGTGCTTCACCTTGAGGGTCGAGAGCCACGTTGTAGCGTCGGTAATACCAATCTGTGATGGCTTGCCGAAAGTCGTTTGTGCCTTCAAAGGGAGGATAGCCGTGGTTGGCGGAGTGCTGAATCGCATTTTGCGCCGCTGCTACCACGGGACCGGGCGTTGGACCATCCGGGTTACCCATACCTAAGTCAATTAGATCTAACCCCTGTTCACGCGCTCGAACCTTCAACTCATCCAGTCGGGCAAATACGTAGGGCGGCAATTTACGAAGGCGTTCAGCAGGCGTGAGAAAGTGTGTCATAGGAAGCCAGACCGTGAGTCGAGAAGCAGGATCCTAGCCTGACGAGGACTAGTATCGTATTGGTATCAGGGTTCGTAGCCCAATGCAAGCCCCTACAGGATCCAAGTGAGTTGCGTTAATCTGGGACATAGATTGAAGAAATATTCATTCGTGGGTGGAGCCGTGACGATGCCAAATCCAAATGAGGGTCATTACGAGGATCCGAACAAGGACAACGACCCAGCCGATTACACCAATTATCAGGATCCTTCAGCCTTACGACCCAGACGGAGATCATTAGCCCCCACCGTTGGGATTTTACTGGGGGTTGTCGGAGCCTTAACCTGGGCTGTCACCACATTGTTTGAAATTGCTGTGGCTAAGGCGTTAGCGATCGTGATCCTGGTCTTGTTCTCAGTGGCGGTGCTCATGGCGATTACCCTTTTGGGCCTGGGTATTATGTAAGACATGATGTCCATACTTAGACTATGTGAAATCATCTTCATTTTCAATAGAGTTCCTGCAAGTATTTGAGCGGATTCCTGACTGACTTAAAAAAGCTTTTGAATTGAAGGGCAGAACGGTTTGCGCATCTAGTCAAAATGACAGGACTGACGGATCCGTCTCACCTGCAGCATCAGGTTTGACTAGGACCTCCTGGCCAGGATCCATCCCATAACTGGCTAGGCAGTTGCCTGAAACCGCACTCGTAATCCATCCTTAGGGCGAGGAGAAGGAATCGTCACTAAGCTGAGATCCTGATCCGGTAGCAGCTCCCAGCGGTAATGACGCAAGAGATGGATTGCCAGTAACTTTAGCTCCAGCTTGGCAAATTCCTTGCCGATGCATTCACGGATCCCACCGCCAAAGGGAATGTAGTTGAACTTTGAGGCACTGGCAGGGCGCTCGGGATTGAAGGCCTTGGGATCTGGATATTCTGCTGTGTCGAGATGGGTTTGATTAATACCGTATAACACCGTCCAGCCTTTCGGCACCCGGTAGCCTCCTAGTTCGCAGTCTTGCAACACTGTCCGGAACCCGCCCCCTACGGGAGGAATGAGCCGCAACACTTCGTGAAACACTTGATCTAGATAGGTCATTTGTTTCAGGTGATCCAACGTCAGTTCAGCTTCTGGCGGAAACCCCTGTTGTTCCTCTCGTAATCTATCCCAGACTTGACGATGTTGAGCCATGAGCAGGCAAAAGGAAGCTGTTGCCGAGGTTGATGTTTCATGACCAGCAAAGAGCAACAGTAAGATTTGATCTTTCAATTCCGCAAGGCTGAACCCCTGACCCTCCTCATCTCGGGCTTGGACAAGTAACCCTAACGCATCGGTCCCTGGTTCTGTTGCCTGTTGTCGTTGTTGAATAATCGCTTCTAATCGTTGCAAGAGCAGAGTTCGAGCCTGCTGAGCCTGTCCAAACTGAGTCCAAGGAAGGGGAATCGGCAGCGAAAATAAACCGTTGATCCAGGTTTGAAATAACTGCCCCAGTTTACCTTGGGATCCTTGCTCTAGACCCACAAACAGTTTACACGCTACCGTTAACGTGAAGCTCTGAAGTTCAGGAAACCACACGAGGTCTGATTGGGCTGCCCATCGTTGTGAGTAGTCTTGAATAACGGTTTGGATGGGTGCAATGTAACCGGATAGCGCCTTGGGCATAAATACTTGAGCTAACAGTTTCCGCCGGGCCTGATGCTCTGCTCCAGTTTGTAAGGCCAGAGATAAGGGACCTAACAGCGCTGTAGTGCTAGGTGGCCAACTCACTTGAAAGTAGGTATTATCATTACTCAACACAAATTGATTCGCTTCGGCCCCTTTGATGAACACAGTAGGATTACCCAATAAGCGCGTTTTGAAGATCGGCCCCAATTGTGCATGTTTTTTCTGAGCATAGTCCGGATCTTGAAAAAAGTTGAGCGTCTCACCGATGAAGGGTAGACCAAAGGATCCGGGGGGGAGAGGTGCAGGTGATGGAGACGGAGTCATGAGGCAATGCAATATAAGGTAACGGTCAAGCTCAAATCCATCGTAGATCACAGGGGAACGCTGGGATCCCTGTTCGATAGAAGTGACTGTACTAGCTAAGGGACTGTGCTGGTTGAGAGCCGACGGATCCTTGACTCTTCAACTGTCGCCATTGGACTCGATACCGGCTCAGGGTTTCCCGCATCTGTTTCAGGTCGGCAGCGGCAATCGCCCGCCCCCCAAATCGGCTATCCATATACCGTTTAATCCAGGTTGCCACCTCATCGGCCTCCGCTAAATCAGAGGATTGGACCGCTACAATTAACGCTACTGGCCCTTGATACGGCTCAATCGTAATTCCCACCTCACCGAGTGCCTCCTGCAGCGATTGGTAGAACCTTGAAATCTCCTGCAGCTGCATTCGAGCTCCCATTGACCACCGCACGGATCCCCATCGAATCCACGCAAACACCAGACTTGGGGATACCACCGCGACCAGAATCAACACGGATCCCGCTGCGGGTTGCCATAACCCGATCATGCTGCCGCCACTCAATCCCGAGAGCCCTGCCAAGATACCCCCATCCTGCCAACGGATCCGTTGCAACCGACGCCGATGCCCCAACACTCCACCTGAGAAGCTAGATAGCAACACAATCACACTGGGGATCCAATTCTGCTCTAGTAGGTCACGTAGGTTAGGGATCCACGCTTTGAACTGTTCATTCCAGGATCGATCGCTCTGTAGCTGTGCAAGAGAGGCAGTGGCTTTCTGTAGCAATTGCATCTGGGTTTGAAGGTCGTACTGAATAACATACTTCAACCACTGAAACCGGAGGTTATCATAGAAACTGCGATAGGGATCCAACCAACTGGACACCTGACTGACATTAGCCGCTGCTGGCGTCGGATCAAATGTCACCCACCCATACTCGCCAAACGGTACCTCTAACCACGAATGAGCATCTGCATTCCGCACTGCTAAGTACTGGCTCCCCTCATTCCACCGTCCCCCCAAAAAGCCATTCACAGACCGCACAGGGATCCCGACTGCCCGCAACATCATCGCCATCGCTGTCGAAAAGTACTCACAATGACCGCGCTGAAAATCAAATAAAAAGGCATCAATCGGAGGTTGGTTACCAGGATTTGGTAATTCTAGGGAGTAGGCAAAATTAGTCAATAGGTAGTCACGGATCGCAGTCGTCTTCTCATAGTCTGAGTTGAGCCCTTCTGTGACACTTGTGGCTAACTCTCTCACTTCTACACTTAGATTGTCAGGGACTTGTAAATAAGCCTCTTGCTGTGTAGGTGATAAGCTACCTAAAATCATGTCATGACTAACTTGCTGCAATTCACCCGGATTCCACTGCCAGACTAAGCTTGTGGCATTGTATTGATAGCTCGCTTGAGGTAAGGAGGTATGACTGATATCTCCCGTTTCTTTAAAGTGAAGTCGTTTACGAAAGCGTGACGGAACAGCCTCTTGATTTTGACCTGAAAATTGCAGTGCTAAAAGAGGAGAAACAGAGAATAGGGCAGTAGAGTTCAAAGGCTCAATATAGATAGACTGCTGCAATCGAGGTGGGTTATCTGACTCAAGTAAAGCGAGAGTTCGAGTATCTAGTGCAAATTCTGGAACAACATAGACATTATTATGGTTGGGGTTAAGGATTGCTCGCTCATTGAGAGTTCGAGACCACGCAACACCGTCATAGCGATCAAAACTAAACCCTTTCCAATACAGTGTATTCGTCCTTGCGGGAACTCCCTGGGGAAATTCAACTCGCATGATAACAGTAGGATCCGATTTTAAGGTCCCGAATGTCCCTAAGTTCACTTCATCCGAAAATCCAGTGACCTGAACGGCTGATTGATTCTGTTGAGATAAAAAACCAAAACCTAACCGTGGAAAGGCGAAGAAGAAAACCAGCGAAGTTACAATCGCTAACGTCCCCAATCCAGCCAAATTTCCCACTAATCGAGGCGGGATCCGTTCTGCAGGTTTAGCTGCCTCTGTATACGTTTCAATTTGGATCCTGAGGTGATACAGCGTAAAGCAAATTAGCCCAATAACAACATAAACTAAGAACAAAAATCCAAAGCTAATATCCTCATTATAAATAGTGGCCAGTGCCATGATCAAAAATGTCAACACCAGCGCTTGCAAATAGTCCGCCGCCCGTTCTCGTTGAAAAAGCTTAGCCCCCATCAGGTACAACACCAGCCCCATCCCACCCTGCAGAGGACCGAGATAGCCCAAAATCACAGCCAAAGTCAGGACGACTAATAAACTCAAGGTCAAGGGTCGCCATAAATCGGCATAGCTGCTCGGGTTAATCCACGGTTCCTCAGCAAACCAACTGATCCCCCCGACAATCAGGCATAACCCGACCACCACTGGGGAAAGAGATCCTCCTAGCACCAACGACAGAAAGGCAATCGCCACCAAGCTGTACGTTCCGAGTTTCTGAACCGTGTAGAGATTCCAGGCCATGCTGCGCCACCCTAAACTACTTCCAGGATAACGGGCCAGCTGGGTAACAATCTAAATATCCTCTCAGGGTGGGATAAAAATTGTGGGACAAAAATTAGCGTGGGATGAAGACTGAGATTTTGACTGGGCTTGGGTCTCTCGTGAGGCTGAGTCCATCACATTTTGATCCGTACAGATCAGTTCTGCACATATAAGCTCTATACATATGGGCTCTATACATATGGGTTTCATGCCATGTTCCGCACTGCATCTTGGTTAATGTTCTTATCTACCGTTTCCGCCGAGATCTCCGACAGTTGTCACATACCCCGCACGGATCCCCTGGTGGGTATCCGAAACCTACTAATAGCCGTTGCCAGCGACACTCTCGTGTATGAATCAATTGCTCCATCGCCCACAACGGATCCCCATACAACGGTTCCACATCATCCGGGATCAAGCTTGGTAATCGTTTAGGCCGCTGCGTTAACAGAAAGTGAAACGGATCCGTCCAGGTCAAGCATCCCGATTGATGTAGCAGAGATAGCGCTAATTTTGCTGGCTTCCCGTGGGACATCACGACAGACTTAACCGATCCTGACTCCGGCAGTTTCCCGAGTAATTGGACCGCCTCTTCCTGTTGCTTCTGTTTCTGATTGAGAAAAAACTGTTGCTGCTGATCATCCATAGAATCAAGCCAACTTGAAACCATCATCAGGGCCGTTGACACCTGACCATCTCGCCCCCCTCGCCCTACTTCTTGAACGTAATCGATGACACTCATCGGCGGTTGATAGTGAGCCACCCATCGCACATCCCGCTTATTGATTCCCATACCAAATGCATTCGTACACACCAAGAACGGCTGAGATCCCGCTTTCCATTGAGCTTCTAGAACTCGCCGCTGATCAGGCGCTAGTCCACCGTGGTAAGGTTTCGCCCGGAGACCCTGTTGTTGAAACCACTCAGATAATTGCAAGGCATCCTTACGAGTGCGGACGTACACAAGCCCTGAGGATCCTTGGTTATGCTGAATGTAATTGGCAATGGTCCGCCGCCGACCGTCCACTGTCCAACTGGTTTGAATAGATAAATGCAAATTAGATCGCAATGGATTGACACGAGTGATGGATGGATCCTGTAAGTTCAACACCCGACCTAATACTGCTTCAGTGTAAGGATCTGCAGTAGCAGTAAACGCCGCAACCGGAAAACGCTTGCCCAAGGCTTCCCGAACTGTCCCCAATCGTCTGAAGTCAGGCCGAAAGGACTCTCCCCAGTGGACTAGTGTATGGGCCTCATCGATCATCAAGCCGTTAATGAGAAGATTAGGATCCTGTAATCGAGGCCAGATTTTAGGTCCTAATAACGTTTCAGGTGAAAGATAGAGTAGCCGCAATCGGTTATCTTCTAATCGTCTTAAAATATACTGCTGGGTGGAGGTTCGCAGTTCACTGTGTAGGGCTGCAGCCGATAACCCTTTCTCTTCTAACTCTTTAACTTGGTCCTCCATCAAAGCAGTTAGTGGACAGATAACTAATGTTACACCACGATTTAGAAGCGCTGGCAGCTGAAAGCAAACTGATTTACCATGTCCTGTCGGTAATACAATTAATGCATCTCGCTTTCGAATCAAGCTTCTCACCACATCATCTTGGGGAGACCGAAAAGAGTCGTATCCCCAGTAGTATTTTAAGGTTTTTAGGACTTTTGCCCATTCTTGATTGAATTGTTCTTCAGGCAGTGAGTCTATCGATTGATTCACCATGACATCCGTTCCTTACTCATTTTGACTTCACTTTAATAGATTGAATGGTATCTGTGTAGAGTTTCAAAAGTCTAAACATTACTTTGATCTGAACAGAAGCATACCCCCAACCCATCACAAGCGTAAGATAAGCAACAGATGGATACCCGCTCACAGCCCTAAACCCTTCAAGAACTAATTAAGCAGAGTAACAGGATCCATAGGCCCCATCTCGTTACACTAACTTTAGTCAACGCCAGCCAAATCTCACGGCAGAGGAAGCAGACTTTTCGGCTAAGAGTGTTTTTAGTCAAGAATAGGAGTAGGGACCTAACTCTTTTGGTCGAGCGTGTGTATTAAGCTTATCGCTGGACTCTGAGTCGCCAGGATCCACTTAACCCCAACAACACATCCTGACTATCCCAGATCAGGAGAAATAGGATGTCCCTTATGGGGATAATCTACTCTTAGTGATTTAATAACGCTGAGCTTTCGGAATTCCCATACGCTAAGGGTGATTTTGAGGCTATGGGGCTTTAACAGCTCCAGTGCGACTGCCAGCGTCCAGTCAATGCCCATCTAGGGTGCTCAGAAGGGTTGCCGTCGCTGACCTGTATGGGGTGACCTTGTTCAGAGGCAGTGTTGTTCAGAGGCTTCATCAAATGAACTACTCAACTTTGTTTAAAGGATCCCTCAGCTTACCCGGATCCGTGCTCATGGCTCTGCTTGTGCTCCTCGGCAGTTGTGGTTCGGACTCCGGATCCGTGACGGCGTTGTCTCAAGGATCCTCAGCTCCCACTACAGTCCAATCTGGGCAGAACGGTGTTTTCTCCCTGGCGGAGCCGGTTAGTGAGGTGACAGCTGGGACAGCGCGTGTGACGGTGACCTCATCCGAAGCGTTGCCCGAGACGATCTTGGTGGCTGGTGTCCCGTTCTATGCTCTTCCGAGTGTTCTTCCTGGTGTGGCAGATACTCGCTCCTACGTGGCTGGCTTTGAAGAGTCTCTCACTACATTAGATACCGTGACCGAGGTTGAGATCGATGGGGTGTCTCAGGCAACCGTTGAGATGAGCATCCTTTATACCGAGCCTGAGGCCACTACTCTGATCTTTTTCGGTGATCCCACCAGTGTTACGTTTGATGACTTCGTGATTATCCGAGCTGTTGCGGATTTGCCCGTTGCGCTCCGGACGCCGGACAACATTGCGACACGAGCCAATGAGCTGTTCGCAACTCGCCCCACACCCTACACAGCTGCTGACTTCGATCCCATCCCCGATAGCGCTAATACAGACTTTGCCTCAGGGGGGACAGTGCCAGGCCCTGACTTGGTTGATGCTCTGGTCGTTTATTCCGCATCCTTCCTCCCTCCTGGTCAACGGACGGCTGCCCAAATTACAGCTGTGGCCAATAGCCTGGCCCCTGGGATCCCTCTGGCCGCAGAGGACATTGTGGCCATCCCTGGTGCAGAGTTACCCGGTGGGATCCTAGTCAGCCCGGCGGTAGAGGAGCGTGCCGCTGGGACAATTCAAATTTCTGTGCTGGGCGAAAGCTTCTCAGCCAGTACATTGGTTGTGAATGGATCCGCCGTTTTCTTGAACTTCGGCACCATCTTTGAAGGCTTTACCACCTACGTTTCAGACTTCTCTTCCACCCAACTGTTCCTCACCTTTGATCGCATTACTAGCGAGGATCCAGCTTTTGCAGATGTCTGCGTTATCGTGCATGAAGTGGGTCAGGATCCGTCTCGTGCCATCAATCAACTGGCTCGCTCAGCGGACTGTCCCGAACCAGAGGTGCGGATTGCTCAATTCAATGCATCGCTTAACCGCTCCAACCAAGGGGATATTACCACCGAGCTCTCTACTCCAGGCAGTGCCCAGCCTCAAGTCATTGCTGAAATCATTCAACGGGTGGATCCTGACATCCTATTGATAAATGAGTTTGACTTCGACTCATCTGGAGATGCCTACGATTTCTTCCGAGATAACTATCTTGAAGTTAGCCAAAACGGTGCGACGCCAGTTGACTACCCCTTCGTCTATGCAGCCCCCTCTAACACTGGGATCCCTTCCGGTTTTGACTTAAATAATGACGACTCCGTGGGTGGCCCCAATGATGCCTTCGGCTTCGGTTTCTTCCCCGGTCAATTCGGTATGGTGATCTTCTCCAAATTCCCGATTGAGGAGGCCAATGTCCGTACCTTCCAAACCTTCTTATGGAAGGACATGCCCAACGCCCTGTTACCAGATGATCCTGAGACACCTGAGGCCGCTGATTGGTACTCAGCAGAGGAATTGGATGTCTTCCGATTGTCCTCCAAGAGCCACTGGGATGTGCCTATCACTGTTGGTGATCGAGTGATCCACATTTTGGCTAGCCATCCCACCCCACCCGTTTTTGACCCTCCCGATGTTGATTTCAATGGTCGCCGCATCATTGATGAATTCCGCTTCTGGGCTGACTACGTCTCGCCATGTGAAGGA
>CAYUEE010000140.1:0-3879 GCA_964443615.1 uncultured bacterium
GAGTCATTGACTAGAGCCTTAACTAGACAGTGACCAAATCCATTTCAACTAGCGATGGGCTCTCAGAGATGACCACACTCCCTAAAAGCTCTTGCAGGGGAGTTTCTAACATCTCATTACGAGAGAGTCCAGATTCAACCCAGGGCCGATCAAAGGGATTAAAGACTGTGTGGCCCAGTTGAATGCCCAGTGGGGCTAAGTGACCACCGGGTAGATCCCGGACAAATTCAGGGGCTGGATGACCAAAGTCTTCTCTAAACCATCGGCAGGTCGCCGCCGCAATATCATCCAACTCAAAACAGACAAGGCCAGCATAGTTAAAGAGGTTCCCCTTTCTAATCAGTCGAAACGTTTCTGCGGGTGTCGGTGTCACCCCAAGGCCCAGTGTATCGATGAGTTTAGCCAATGCCAGAGGCCGGATTGCACTATCCGTTCCACTGTTGTCAGGGGCAAGGAGGATAGACGGTTGATCCTTAATGAACAAGGATCCGAGGTCATCTGCCAGCATAGTGTCCGATAACGAGGTGGATCCGGTGTAGCTACGGATCAGGCGAATTGCTTGTGCTTTTTCCCGCCGCAGGTCGGCAATAAGTTCATCAATATCACGACTAACCCGTTGGGCAACTCGTTTGTCTTCAACAACAGTCTCAATGAAACCCTGACGTTCTTGAGGATCCTCGGGTAAAGCACTGAACCCTTCTAGCAACGCGATGTACTTACAACCTAAACTATGCCCCATCCACACCAGATTGCGTCTATCCAAATAAGGCGTGTGATCGTAACCTCTGAGCAGAGCCAATCGCACAATTTGGGGCAAGATTTGATACTCTTCTCTCAGTAAACATCCTGCTTCTCGGTAGTGATTGAAGGTAAAGTTATACGGCAGAATCACAACCGTGTACTCTTGGTTATAAAGGCTATGAAGGAGGTATTGATAGAAAAATTCTGTGAAAAAGGTTCCAAAGAACGCTCCTCCAATGAATTGAATCACTCCTTTAGGCGTGGGATGTAAGGCTACCCAGCTATGGTTTATGGGTTCGAATGATGCAGATCGAGTCATGTCATCTATTCTCCATCTATCTTAGGTTGTCGATGCAAGCAGAATAGCAAAAATCCCCAGCTTCAATTTTGCCTCACATCCCGACGAGAAATGGATCCTGGGCGAGGGGACCGACGTGGCGGAGAAGCCGGTGGTTTCACAAGATTGCCAGATGAGGCGGGTAATTGTTTGGCCGATGAGAGTGAGGTGTCATTATTCCATGAGCGCCAAGCGGCCCCAATCCCAGCCCAAACACTGCGAGCGTTAACCTGAGCCTGTTGAGCTTGAACTTGAACCCCCTCTACAGATTGATTCACTCGCTTTACCACCTGGCTCGCCCCTTTAACCCCATCATCGACGCTATCAGCAATATCACTCACGTCTAGACTGGTTAGGCGCAGGGCTTCAAGAGTAGGGGGCAGTTCACGTAATAGGGTGTCGAAAAATCGTTCAATGCTGGCGGCGGCTCGGCTCAATTGAATAATAGCCGGCAGTAAGGTCACAACCAGAGCAAAAATGGCAGCTGCAACCAAACCAACTGAAAGTCCTAGCCAGAACACAGGATCCGTCATACATTACTCCTATCATCACTCCTATCATCGAGGGGGCCAAGCAAAGGGAAGCGGTCGAGCAAGCCCACTCTACTCCTCCAACTGAGTTGCAATATCCTGCTCTAGCTCCTCGAGCTGAGTCGCTGTGACCTCCTGGTGATCCAGCTCCTCTAGACGGTCATCGATTAGTCCGGATCCGTTGAGAGTCTCACGGTGGCGTTGCACGTTCAGTTCTTGACGCTTGAGCAACATGGCTTCTTTGCCCACCACAATCGCTTTCTGCAGTTTGAGCAAGGTTTCATCTAAACTCTGTTCGGCCCTATCCAGCAAACGAGCCGTTTGGGTTTGAACCGTGACAGACATCCCTTCTACTGCACCGGTAGCGGATTGTTTCAGGATCCGGCGGGTTTCCCGACCACTGCGAGGGGCTGATAATAGTCCCAACGCCGTACCAATTGCGGCACCAATAACCAGCCCGCCGAGAAACAGGCCAGTTCGATTCGTTGATCTACTTGTTGATCCATTCGTTGATCCATTCATCGATCCAGTTGATCGGGGAGTGTTAGATGAGTCGGTCGCCATGGATCCTCCTGCTGCCTCATGCCTGATTCCATACTCAGTCGGTCTGCCTCGATAGTATGCTGTCAACTTGTATCGGTTGATTAGCTGATTGGCATGCCATCAGAGGGTCATTCTATTGACTGATGCTCGTGATTGATTGTAAATGGTTTCTTAAGATGCCGCTGTACTCTCTCAAGATTCCATGCTTGGGGTGCTCCATTTGTTGATACCACTCTCTATCGCGACGACCCCTGATGGATGATCCTCCACAATGGCTAGCCGTGCTAGCGATCTCTCAAACGCTTACCTGGAGCGATGCCTGGATTAGTGTCCTATGGGTGTTGGGCCTCCTCCTTGTCAATGCTTTTTTTGTTGCGGTCGAGTTTTCGCTCGTGTCGGCCCGGCGCTCCCGCATGGTCCAGCTGGCTAACGAAGGGAATGCTCAGGCTGAATTAGTCAAAAAAGCCCAGGAACAGTTAGATCGAGCCTTATCTACCACTCAACTTGGCATCACTATCGCGAGCATTCTGCTGGGATGGATTGGGGCGACTCGGGTTGCTCAGGTTGTCCGCGCTGGACTAGTGGCGCTGATGCAATGGATCCTACCCACCTGGGTCGAAGGGACCTCACTGGGGACGGGTCCTGATGTCATCGCCCAAACACCAGTGATCAACTCAGTGGCCTGGATCCTGTCCCTCACGCTACTGATTTACTTACAGCTGGTCTGGGGGGAGTTATTACCTAAAACGCTAGCCATTATCTATGCCGAGATGATCACGCTCCGGCTCGCCCGACTTAATGACGTGGTCAGTCGATTACTGATTCCTTTTGTGGAAGTGCCCCGCTTCTCGTCCCGATGGATCCTGCGACTCTTCAATATCCCCATTCCCGACCAAACCACTCTCTACAGTGCCATGACAGCCGAAGAGTTACAGATGTTAATTGCCTCATCAGTTGAGAGCGGTGGCATTGAGGAGGAAGAACGGGAACTGCTGGCCAATGTGTTTGAATTTGGCGAAACTGTGGCCAGTGAGGTGATGATTCCCCGTACCAGTGTGAAAGCGGTTCCCTTTACAGCATCAGTGCGGGATGTCTTAATTGAAGTGGCGGAGTCGGGTCATTCACGTTATCCGGTTTTTGAAGAGTCGTTAGACGACATCAAAGGGATCATCACGGTCAAGGATTTAGTGTCGGGATTGGCTAAAGCTGAGATTGATCTAGATGATGGGATTGAAGCCTTTATTCGGTCTGCTTATTTTGAACATGAAGGGAAGCTGATTGCAGAACTTTTACCTGATATGCAGAAACGCCATCAAACCATGGTGGTCATTGTTGATGAGTTTGGGGGAACCGCAGGGTTAGTCACGATCAAGGATCTAGTGGAAGAGATTGTAGGCAATTTATCGGATCCTGAAGCGGAAAATGGAGAGGAACCGAGCATTCAGCAGATTGATGATACCACCTATCTTATCCAAGCCCAGACGAATATTGAAGAAATTCGGGAGCGGTTAGAGCTCGATCTCCCACAACATGATGACTATCAAACCATCGGGGGGTTCATGATCTATCAGATGCAGAAGATCCCAAAAGTGGGAGAGAAGCTAGGCTATCAGGCCTTGGAGTTTCAAGTAATGCAGGTAGAAGGCCCTCGATTAGAACAGATCCGACTCACAGTAACCGCAGCTTACCCCTTATCACCACTGTCCGATTCTGTTCAACTGCCCTAAG
>CAYUEE010000140.1:3979-10630 GCA_964443615.1 uncultured bacterium
AATGCAACCCAAAGTGAATGCAACCCAAAGTGAATGCAACCCAAAGTGAATGCAACCCAAAGTGAATGCAAGATCTTCAAAAGCGATCCTAACGGATTCGGGGTTTCTCTCTTTAGTGATTACTTCAATGATAGTGATTACTTTGATAATTAATATGAATACTCACACCGCCTTCATCTGCCGCTTTGAGTCATATTGATAAACATATGTAATGATCTTTGAAAAGGTTGGACTGCTTAGCAGTGTGTTTAGTTCAAGATATTACCCAAGAAGTAGCCATCAGATCCGTTGAGCTCAGAGGATCCTCACCGATCATTTGTTTCACCTCACTGTGACCGTCCACTTCTGCCATGATTATTCCAGGATCCCCCTCTAAGGCGTTCCTCTAGGATTACAATAGCTCTGATGTGATGTGAAGGATCCGTAGACTTTAGGCGTATGTCACACAGTAAATGGGAAGTAATCCGGCTGAAAAAGGCCAAGGTAGACTCGGCGAAAAATGCCGTCTATACTCGCTACTCTCGGGCCATCATGGTGGCAGCTCGCAATGGGGGAGCGGATCCTGAAGCTAACTTTACCCTGAAAACGGCGATTGAGAAGGCCAAATCAGCCGGAATGCCTAATGATAATATTGACCGAGCGATTAAGAAAGGATCCGGCCAGCTCGATGCAGGTGATCAACTGGAATCGATCCGCTACGAGGGCTACGGGCCCAATGGGGTTGCCGTAATCATGGAAATTTTGACGGATAATCGGAATCGTACCGCTGCTGAAGTTCGTGATGCCTTTAACAAAACTGGTGGAAATTTAGGTGAGACAGGCTGCGTGAGTTGGATGTTTGAACAAAAAGGAGTGATTGAACTCATGAACCTGCAACGGGAAGAAGACGAGCTGTTGCTGACAGTCGCTGATGCCGGTGGAGAGGATTTAAGCCAACTGGGAGACTCTGCTGAAGTTTACGCAGATTTCACCGATTTAGAGAAAGTGACGACCTATCTCCGCCAGGCAGGGTATGAGGTTAGAGATGCTTCCATGCGATGGATCCCGACAACAACAGTGACAGTTAATGAGCCTGATGTAGCTAAGCAAGTTCTGAAACTGATGGATAAGCTCGATGCGTTAGATGACGTTCAAAATGTCTATGCTAACTTTGAAATTGATGATGAGGTCTTGGATGCATTGAGCTAATGGCTCTAGCGTATGATGTGTACGCCGTGTACGGGGCAGAGAGTTCTCAGTGAATGGTATTTTATTAACTGATATGGGGCGTGATGGTGCCGCTGGTTTAAAAACGATTGCGCAAGCTGGTGGGTTAACTATTGCTCAAGATGAATCAACCAGTGTTGTGTTTGGTATGCCTCATATCAGGAAGCGATAGCCTTGGGGGTGGTGAAACGGATCCTGGCAATTCAGGAGATCGCACCCTACCTCCAGCGTGAAATCAAACTCTCGTCTCCCAGCCAAGACTTGTAAATCAATCCATTTAGTAATTGCTTGAACTCCCTCACCTTGATAAATGAAGTAGCTCCCAGCTGCTTAGAATCCTAAGCCAACGCGAGTTGTCAATTAATGAACTTGGAATATGCTGATTATTTTACTTGAAATCCCTAGTTCTACTCAATCTTTAGATCGAATCTTGACGTGCAATCACAGCCACAGGTCCACCTCCTGGAGGCCCCTGATGTTCACTTCCACCAGAAACATAAATCATTGGATCCTTGACAATAGAAGCAATAACCGACCCTACCACAGCCCGAGCCATACGCGTGTGACTAATGTCAGAATCGTCAAGCATCGTGTGGCGTCGCCCTAGAATGAATCCTGAGGGATTAGCCTCAGCTTTTGCGAACACATTTACCACATTCGCCAGGGATTGCCCTGTACTCTCAATTGCATGGTATACGGCTTCAGCATCTAGTGCATGCTTCATGACGGAATGGCCAATAACATAGTTACTCGCCGACTGATGTGAGTTTCCCAGTGTCAAAATCTCGCAGTTCTGTAATTCAACACCTGCTGATGTTGAAGCTACACTTGAGTATAAATGATGAGCAGACCCAATCGATTCATGTTGAATACTCTCTAAGTTGACCTCCCCAAGGGCAACAGCAACCCCTAAAGCTGAGGCTCCCCGTGACAGTGCCATCGATTGATAGCTACTCATTTGGTGCTGCTCTTGATCCCGAGCAGTGACAAGTGGACACTTGATTTGAACAAAATGGACATCCTGTGGACGGATCCTTGCGCTCTGCACTGATTCCTCGACAGCTTTTGCCACTACACTCACCATTGCCAATGAACCAATTTCCTCTGGAGCAAACGGTCGAGTATGATTGATTCCAAGAGCTAAACCAAATCCTATCGGCTGCTGAGAAGGTTCAGTGCGGCAAAAGACGGTGATATGGGGACTCAGAACCCCCTCAGTTCCACCTGACATGACGTATACAATTGCATTAACGTCTTCAGCAGACAGATGCCGATGTAAATAGAATTTCAATGACTGCGTTGCAAACCCTCGGGTAAAGTCATTGACGCAACCATTTCCCTCTGTTTTACCCAAAATCGCTACGATCGACTGTGGATCTAGCTTACCCTGCTGAATCAGAGTGTCTAGACCAGATACATCGTCCGGTGATAATTGCGGAATCTTGAAAACGTCTACAGTCATGAGCCAATTTCAGATAAATCAGATTCAGATAAAGATAAGGCTTGAATAAGTGGGTTTAGGCTGGATCCTGTTTTGAAGCCTTATAGGCAGCCCAGCCACCAAAACTAGACACATCTGGCCATTGAAATTGCTCGACTAGCTCTTGGGGGTAGAGCATCGCTTGAACTAACTCAGCATCCTCGAGCACAACCGTTCCCAGGTAAAGATTCTCAGGTTCAGTAGCAAGCAGATGGTCAAACTGAGCCTGAGTCAGCTCGTACACTTCACCAGGAACAGAAATCCCGCCGTCATTGACCGGATAGATACCAGGATGCCAGTCCTCACCCACAGCATGAAGCCGGTAATTGGGAATTGTCTTAGCCTCTCGGATAAATTCAGCATCACCCAAGTTGCCATGATCTGGTTGACCCCGCAAAGCCGAGCCACAGATAAAAAACCGTTGCTTATCGACCTCGGTCATAAGTACCCTCAACTAAGCTGGGTAACACTATTGTCTCTACACAGACACATGTCCATTGGAGCCAGCAATGCTGACCAAGGACTTGAGCTCCTCGTGTACAACAGAAATATCACGGTCGCCATTAACACGACTTAAACGTTGGCGTTGTTCATAGTACTCAATCAATGGCTGCGTTTGCTGACGATACACCTCAAGACGGTGCCGGATCAAGTCTTCACGATCATCGGTGCGACCTCGCTCCTTCAAGCGCTCTACGATGACATCATCGGGAACATCCAAGTTGATGACACATTCGTAGTCTTGGCATAAATCTGTTAACAACGTTTCCAGCGCCTCAGCCTGAGGAAGCGTGCGCGGAAAGCCGTCCAGGATCCAGCCAGGATCAATGGATTCAAGCTTGCTTCGCACAATACCAACAAGCACATTGTCAGGTACCAGATCCCCAGCATCCATATAAGACTTAGCCTCAAGCCCCAGCTGAGTTTCTGCTTTGACCTCTGCCCGTAGTAGATCCCCAGTGGAGATTTTGGCGATCTGAAACTGATCAGCCAATCTCTCTGCTTGTGTTCCCTTTCCAGCCCCTGGAGGACCTAAGAATATTAAACGTGGCACTACTGCTTCACCATCCCTTCGTAACGTTGCGAGACCACATAGGTCTGGATTTGCTTGGAGGTATCGATAGCCACACCAACTAGGATCAATAGTGAAGTGGCCCCTAATCCTTGGAATGTTGTAATCCCTGTCGCTCGCTCCACAACCGTTGGAATCACAGCCACCGACCCCAGAAATAGGGCTCCCAAGAATGTCAAACGATTCAAAACCTGTGAGATGTACTCTGCAGTCGCTTTGCCAGGACGGATCCCGGGAATGCTGGAGCCCATCTTCTTGAGATTCTTTGCCATATCCTCTGGGTTGATGATGATAGAGGCGTAGAAGTAACTGAAAAACAAGATTAAGGTCAAGTAAAACAGAATGTAAAACCAGGATCCGGGGGCTAACAGTGTAGCAATCCGAATCATGACAGGGTTGTCTGTCGGAAATTGAGAAGAAATGAATGCAGGTAAAATCAGAACCGAAGTGGCAAAGATGATTGGCATCACCCCACCTTGATTTAGCTTCAGGGGCAAGTAGCTCTTCTGCTCCCGATACAGCCGGTTACCCACTTGCCGCTTTGCCGACACGATAGGGATCCGTCGTTGACCTTCCTGAACAAAGACAATACCCACAATCATGACTAGAAACACTAAACCTAAGAGGATGATGCCGCCAATCCGACTGCTGTCCGCCTGAGCCAGACTCACAGTTTGACCCAGAGCTCTTGGCAACGAAGCCACAATGTTGACAAAGATTAATAGGGAGGGGCCATTACCAACACCTCGCTCCGTAATCAATTCACCCAGCCACATTACCAGTGCGGAACCAGCGGCTAAGGCTAATGTTGTTGTGAAAACAAAAGTCAATGGATTGGAGGTTTCAGCAACACCCTGGGAATAGGCCCACCATGACAAGCTAATACCCTGAAGCGTGGCGAAAAACAGAGTCAAATAGCGGATGTATTGATTAACCTGTCGGCGCCCCTGCTCCCCCTCTTCTTTCTGCAGTTTTTCTAGAGAAGGTAGCGCTGAGACCAAAAGCTGCATGATGATCGAGGCATTGATAAAGGGAAGGATCCCCAGCGTAAACACTCCCAGAGCTGAGAAGCCTCCACCGGAAAAGATATCCAGAAAACCAAGTGCCGGGCTGTTTTGCAAGGCAATAGCTAATTCTGCACGATCGATAGCAGGAATTGGAATATAAATACCAGACCGATACAACAGCAGTAGGGCCAATGTCAGAAAGAGTCGCCCGCGCAAGCCTGATGCCTGCGCCATCTGCATAAAGGTCTCACTCGCAGACGGGTTGGCCCCTCGCGTGCTAACCATAAATTTGTCCTCGTTTCACAGCACATTACCCTAGGCTATCAAGATTTAGACACTCTCTATTCATGCCTCACCTTGGATGATTAAATAAAGTTTAACGCCTGATCGCCCAGGGTGTAGAGGTCTAGCTGTCGGACTCTGCTGTTGCTTCATCCGAATCATGACTAGTAGAAGTGTCAGGTTCCGCTAATCCGTCGTCATCATTAGGGACTGGCTTTGTATCCACAACAATAGCTTCACCACCTACAGCCTCGATCTTGGCCTTGGCTGTTTTGGTAAAAGCACTCGCCTTCACCGTTAGCCTAACTCCTAGATCGCCATCTCCTAATATCTTGAGAGGACCATCATTTGTGGTGACGATGCCCTGGTGCATTAGTGAATCTAATGTCACCTCAAAACCCTCAGGTAAGCGATTTAGAGAGCGGACATTAACCAATGTAAATATCTGCCGATTCACCAGAGGGAAATGCTTCAACTTGGGTACGCGACGATAGAGGGGCATTTGCCCCCCCTCAAAGCCGGGTCGAGTACTCCGCCCTGAGCGGGCTTTTTGACCGCGCATCCCCTTGCCACAGGATGCACCCTGACCCGCTGAGATTCCTCGTCCCAGGCGGCGGCGCTTCCGTTTCGATCCAGGGTTTGCCTTTACATCAGCCAAGCGCATGCGATTCTCTCCACTTCACTAGTCATCTCTACTGCCCCTGTCCCATCAGTCCTGTCCCATCAGTCCTGTCTTCTTCTCTGTGATTGGTAGGCCTGAGCATTGAGCTATCCTACCGGGCATGCAGCTGTTGGACTGGGATCCCTCGCTCCTCAGCCACTGCGTCAAAACTCCGCATCAGTCCTAGTGCGTTCACGGTAGCCCGAGCATTGTTCAGGGGATTGCTAGATCCTAGCTGCTTAGCCAAACTGTTCCGCACTCCAGCCAATTCCAACACAGTTCGAACCGCTCCCCCTGCGATGACACCAGTACCAGGAGCTGCCGGCATCACCAGTACTGCTGCGCCTCCGCCAGTCCCCCGCATGGGGTGAGGAACAGACAACCCTGTGGTCAATGGCACTTCAACCAGGTTCTTCTTACCGTCTGCCACACCTTTGCGCACAGCCCCGATCACGTCTTTTGCCTTACCGACACCGACTCCAACTTGACCTTGCTCGTTACCCACAATAACGACAGCTCTGAAGCTGAGTTGCTTACCTCCCTTGACCACCTTAGTGACTCGTCGGATTTGAATAACTCGCTCCTGCCATTCAGTGGACTCACGCACCTCTTTATTCTTCTTGCGGCGGCGTTCCCGTTGCTCAGACATTGTATGACCTCAGTACCTTCAGATGTAGATTTAGACTTGCGGCAGGTTAGAACTCAAGCCCAGCTTCCCGAGCTGCATCAGCTAATGCCTTCACTCGTCCTAGATAGAGTTTGCCGCCTCGATCAAAGACAACCTGAGTAATACCAGCCTCTAGAGCACGACTGGCCACAGATCGGCCCACAGCAGCAGCGGCTTCTTGAGTAGACGTAGAGCCCAACTCATCACGCAACTCTTTATCGACAGAAGAAGAGGCTACAAGTGTGCACTGAGCGACATCCTCGATCACTTGAACTT
>CAYUEE010000141.1:0-10567 GCA_964443615.1 uncultured bacterium
CATCCATCCAGCCCCCCGTAGCCCTCTCTCACCCTAGACAACGGCTGGATAACTGAATGACTGGCTTAATTAATCCATCACATCACCGTTGACGCGCGCTTCGGATCCGTCGCTATGCTAGTCACTGAACCGGTTCCACAGGAGCACCCATGACTAAACCCGCCCCCAATCTGGAATATGGCTTGTCGCGTTTACTCGAGGCCTACGGATCCGACCAAGTGCTAGAGGTTCTCTCCGAACTGGCCTGGGAGCGAAGTCAAGCCGGATTAACGAATGCGGGACAGTGGCGCCGAATTTTTATCGCGTTACAAGATGTGATTGTCGCCAGCCGCCAAACCTCTTGAGCCTCTCGGCTCGCACCTCTGCGGTCGACTCTCTCGCCCGGCACCTGACTGGGGCTAAGGATCCTTATCAACCGTTAAGCCTCAATACTCTCAGGTCTCAAGAATCTAGTCTTAAGTAAGTAGTGGAGCCTACCAAGCTGACCCTTTAAGCATTAAGATCAGTGAGGTTTCTCAGACCACCCTGTTCTTGCCGTGGGTCTCGCCTGTCATGATAAGTCGGCCAAAAGTTGGGATCCTGTTTAATGACATTAAGCCAGCCGCCTGCCGGGCCAAAGATCAGCTCCTGGAATGGTTTGAGGAACGGGAGTGGGATGCACTTGCCTCGCCCACCTGGGGGGGACTTCTAGGATTTGCGAAACCGGAGAGTCCCGTTTGCCATACCCCCATTGATGGATTAGCCCCGGCTGGGTTCGACGGATCCATGACCTTCGCCATTGTCTTAGGCGGGGATGGCACCGTCCTAGCAGCGGCCCGGCAGGTTGCCCCCCAAGGGATCCCACTTCTATCGATTAACACTGGCCATCTCGGATTTTTAACCGAAACCTATCTCACCCGTCTGTTTGAGGCCGTCAGTGAAGTTGTGGACGGGCGCTACACCCTCGATCCTAGAAGCATGATGAAGGTGACTGTCCTTCGAGATGGGGATATGCGATGGGAGGTGTTGGCTCTCAATGAGCTAGTGATCCATCGGGAACCCTTGACCAGTATGTGTCATTTTGAAATTCAAATCGGTGAACATTCTACCCTCGATGTGGCCGCAGACGGTGTCATCTTAGCGACTCCAACAGGATCCACGGCCTATGCTCTGTCAGCCGGAGGGCCAGTGGTGACCCCGGGAGTCCCGGTCTTGCAGTTAATCCCGATTTGTCCGCATTCGTTGGCCTCACGAGCACTAGTATTTGAAGACACTCAAGTTGTCAAGATTTATCCGGTTCTAGACAATCCTTTAGTGCTGGTTGTGGATGGAAATGCTGGCTGTTACATCGTAAATGGAGATGAAATTCGAGTTGAACGAGCCACCTACACGACCCATTTAGTGAGAGTGCATCGACCTGAATTCTTCCGAGTCCTGCGAGAAAAGTTGGGTTGGGGATTAACACATGCGTCGAAACCTACGTCAGTTGAACTCCCTTAGATCCTGCTTGTTAGTGGGTTTCCTGACATTAGCTTTCTGCTATCACATGATGCAGCCGATGTGGGGCCAGCTAGAACAGGATCTCTTCAACCAGTTGGACCAATCAATGCAATCCCAACAATGGGGCCAGGCTCAACAGATTATCAGGATCCTATCGGAGCTCTACCCCAGTCGAGCCTCTGACTGGCAAGACTATCGCGCCCACATTCAACAGGCTCAACGCGCTCAACAAACCTATCCTCCCCCAGAACAGTATCCAGCTCACCAAGCCTTGAACGGATCCTTTTCCCCTGCGGCCCCAACAGCAGGACCTGTGGCTGTTCTCAACCGCAATGGTCGACCGTTCATCCGTCTCCCCCTATTTGAACGTCCGTTTGCTGGGGAGTATCCCCTCACCAATGGGTTCGATCATGATCAGGATCCGGGGATATTTGAATCAGTGAGCGGGGAGCGGGTCCAGGCGGGATTGAACCAAGTGTGTGGGAAAACCGACAATCATCGTGGCTACGACTGGTCGATGCCGGAAGGGACCGTGATCCTAGCGGCTGCTCCGGGACGAGTTCATCTAGCCCGACCAGAAGCAAATGCCCACTGTCCCTTACTTAACCAAGAGACCCAGGGTCTGAGTGTGAAACTGCGGCATCAAGTGGGGGAATTGTGGTTTGAAACCGTCTATGCTCATCTCTCCACCGTCACGGTTCAGGAGGGGCATTGGGTGCAGGCGGGGAGCCCAATTGGGTTATCAGGTAACACAGGGTGTTCCACAGGACCCCATTTACATTTTGAAGTTCACCGTTATGATCGCGCTCAAGGGCGTTTTGTCGTTATGGATCCCTACGGCTGGTGGGGAGAGGATCTAGATCCGTGGGCTCAGGATCCGGGGGGAATGACCAGCTACTGGGTATGGAAGGCGGGAGAGGATCCTTCTATTCAGGGGTGTTTACTTCTAGAGCCCGAGTTAGCCCCTGAGTCTGAGCAGTAACTAGCACCCCTTAATTAGGAGTCGCAGGAGTTGGGATAGAGATATCTGGAATAGCCTCAGGATCCAATCCCTCGAACTGTTGGGGGAGAGATAAGGATCCGTCGTTAGTAATCACGGAAGCATCGGGTGTTATCGGTTCACTCGCCAGAGTATCGGCCGTGCCGGTGAGCACCTGGCCCAAAATGACATCAGTGACACCAATCGAGTCTTGAAAGGCTGGGGCTAATTCTGGTGCCGTGCCTAATGTGGTGGTGCTCTCATCCCAGGTAAACCCGACGACACGAGGCCATCGTCTTTGGGCCAATTCACGGACAGCAGCTCGGACCCAAACGGATCCTGATCTGGGCTCAGGGGGAGAGGGGAAACCCAGAGCCGCAAGGACAACCGGTTTACTGGAACTGACTGCGGCTACCTTGGGGTAGACCTGATCCATCTTGGCTTGAAACGGCTGCCATACCGAATCTTCAGCTTCAATATCGTCAGAATTCAATGGGGCATTCGCATCATCGGACAGTTCCGCGTACAAATCAAACCCAATCCAATCGATAAATTCATCACCGGGATATCCGTCTGCACTGTTAATGCCATTGATATTGGGATGGTACACCCACAGGAGATTCGGAATATCTTGCTGTCGCACCTGCTGAATAATGTATTGATACACTGCTTCTCGTTCCGCAGTGGCCTCCGGCGTCTCTACGGCCGCGCTTAAAGGATCCAAGTAGCCAATCGCCACCATCACCGGAAAGCCATAGTTTTGAATAGCTCTGGCCCACGTTTGCCAATCCTCATCCGTTTCGCCCTCTAGGATCGGCTGTAATGGGGAGACTTGCTCTTCGGGGGCCTCGGGTGGCAACGGATCCGGTAGCACAAGGCGCAAGTAGGGGACGGATCCGGATTGTTGAATTTGAGTGGCGGTAGCAGTGGGGAAACTGCGGTCTTGATCCCAGCGCTGTGTAAGGGCAACCCAGGCGGCGGGTTTACCCACTTGAGTGGTGTAGGTTTTGAGTTGATCAGGATTGAAGCTAGCCACTTGTGGATCAAAGGTGACACCGTGGTAAAGCTGCTCATCTCCTGGAACTCGAACCTTGCCCCGTTGGGACTCTTGACCGGGAATGGGGGATGTTAACCTGACATCTAGCTTCAATACGCGGGAGTCAAACTCGGCGGTTCCAAAGGTTAGGCGAACCGGTTTGGTGTTGGACTGTCCTTGGGTGATTTCTTTGGAGTTGAAGTCAATGGGATCCGAAATCTCTTCGGCTTCAACCATTTGCTGCGGATCCGTTTCGGCATCTTGTAAAACGGCATTGACCACTTCAAACCGAACTCCACCACCGGGATTGATCAGTTGAGTCAGCGTGCTCAGTTGAAACCGAACCGAGAGCTCTACTTCCCCGACGGGATTAGTGTCAGGGATCCGTCCATTGAACGTAATGGCCAAGTCATCAGGCAAAAAGGATCCAAACTCCTTCATGTCTTCCGCCGCCGCCAGAGCTGCTAATGCCCTCTCATCAATCGCGAGGCCAGCACAATCTAGACAGGGGGTCATGGTGTCGGGTAACAGTTCAACGCCTCCCTCAGCGGCGGCACTCAGATCATCGGGAGAAAAGGTAAAGCTAGCAACCACACTCTTGGACACTGGATCCTTGCCAGAGTCAAGCTCAGAAAAGGTCTGACCTCTAGGCGTGGCGATGCGGGTACCTGAGATACCGTCGTTGATCGGATTAGTGGATACAGGGTTCTCGCTGCCACAACTGATGATGCCGGCGCACAGCCCAGCCAACAGGACGACACTTATCCGATGACACTTGCTCACGGATCCTTACCTCACAGGGGGATAGTTGGCAACCAACTTAGATACCGCTTTCAGGGTACCAGTCAACTCGTCGACTCGGCTAACCTCTATTGTGGTTATCACTGAATTTTGGTTATCACTGAGCTGTGGAGGAGAGTTCTTCCGGACGAATGGTAAGGATCCCGGCATAGACAATCTGATTGTCGAGAATTTGGAGCTGCTCCACTTCAACATCCTGATCTAGTTGAATGGCGAGCTGATCAAGTCCAGGAATGGGCAATGACTGCTCACCGCTCACCCACACTGGATCCACCAGCACAAGTTGATTTTGATTCTGAGATTGTAGACCTGTACGCATGGTGAACGGCACGGCTTGGTTATCAGGGGTAATCAGAGTCGCTTGAATTTCTACTTGGTCAGGCAACAGTTCCACACTGGGCTCTCGAATTAGGAAGGGAATTGACTCTCCACCTGCCGGCAGCGTAACTTTGGCACTAGCCAGTTGCTCTTGAATGAGAGGCGCCTTCAAGGTTTGGTTAAGATCGGCTTCAGTTAACTGCATCACCACCTGAATCCGCAGCGGTTCGAGCAAGCGTAGCGGGCTGCCTTGCATCAGTTCATTGGCATTGAGGCGAATATTTTGGCCGCTCAACTGCAATTGGCTAATCTGGAACCCTTCGTATTGAATGTTGGTGCCCGCCACATCCGCCGCAGGAATCGTCCCACTTAAAATGTCTTGGTCGGATCCCTGAACTTGAACCTGTAGGTTATCGACATTATCAACAGAGGATCGAATTAGTCCCGACAGAACAGGACTCAGCAAAGCACTAGCAATTTGGGCCAAGGCAGGAGAACTCGTCACTAACAGTGTGGGTAGGGCTAACGGGACAGCAATCGGCCCCGCCAGTAGGATGGATACACCTGCGATGTTACTTAGAACACCTTTACTCACCGAGGGCTTCAATGTGGGGACCGGATCCTGGCCAGGGGGGCGGGAGTGCGAGGGGCCTAGTCGATTCACAAAAGGCATAATCTCTCCACAATTGCTAGCAGCATGGACGGGGGTATCCAGCTCCGTTGACCTATTTAGCTTAGGGGATGTAAGAGGAGGATACCTAGGTTTCTAGCCGCAACTCTGGCTAGGGGTTCAGGCTAACTCCCTGACCAGGATCCCATAGTCTGAGCGTAGGTCAAGAGAGCGACAGCACCGATTTTAGCGCAGCGACATACTCATCAATGTTGCGCTGGTTGCCACCGAAGTCATATTCACCCATACGCCCTACAGACGTCACTGTGAGCTGGGTTTGATTGTCTTGATCCGGCACTGGTTGAACACTGACTGTAATATCATCCACAAACTTAAAAAAGTTAGTCTTCGACAAACCGGTCACTGTTAGGGACGATGTATCTGAAGATACGAATTCACCCCGAGACCATTGTTTGAACGCTTCAGGTGCCGATTCAAATACCTTCTCGGGAGCCGCCTGCAGAATAATTTGCTGGTCAGCCCGATTCCCCGCTGAGTTGGCCGCATGAGCTGGGCCGGCATTCAGGAACCAAACACCCAAACCCATGATCAGTACAATAAAACCCAGTTTGGCAATGGATCCTAAGTTCAGTTCAGAGGTCTTTGAGAATACGCTGTGGGGAGATGTCATAGGCGAGATCCTTAAGTGCAACACCCTCATCAGTAGCATATTCCGAGGATCCTTAGCTTAGTTTTCTAAATGCACCCAGGATGCTTCTACCGATCAGTCGCAGTGAGACAGGCCAATGAGAGGCTCAAATGAGAAGCTCAAATGAGAGGCTCAAAGGATCGCGACACAGCAGGGAGTATTGACAAACACGCACTGGGAGCAAATCGATAAAGCAGCTTCTATTGAACTAGACTCTAGTTGGCCCTATTCAAGCGACCTGGTTCACGACTGACTGTCCTAGACGATGACTGAAGTCTTCGATTGTCAGACGCAGCCCTTCTTCTAGCAAGATCCGAGGCATCCACCCCAACAACGATTGAGCCCGATGGATATCAGGACGACGTAACTTAGGATCATCAGACGGCAACGGTAAATAGATCAACTCAGATGAGCTTCCCGTTAGGTGCTTCACGTGTTGAGCTAATTCCAAAATGGTGAACTCATTGGGATTGCCCAGGTTAATGGGGCCCATTTCCGTGCTGTCCATCAAGCGGACTAAGCCATCCACCATGTCAGCCACGTAGCAGAAACTGCGAGTTTGGGATCCGTCTCCATAAAGGGTGAGCGGTTCATTTTTTAAACTTTGAATAATGAAGTTGCTGACCACGCGACCATCATCTTCTCGCATCCAGGGGCCATAGGTATTGAAGATTCGAGCAACTGCGATGTGAGCTTGATGCTGCCGGTGATAATCGAACATTAACGTTTCGGCGGCCCGTTTACCCTCGTCATAGCAGGCCCGCACTCCTGTACAGTTCACATTGCCCAGATAGGTCTCTGTTTGTGGATGGACTAAAGGATCCCCATACACCTCAGAGGTAGACGCAAATAGGATCCGGGCCTGATTTGCTAGGGCCAGGTCCAGCATATTCAACGTGCCCATTACACTGATTTTCATCGTCATAATGGGGTCGAATTGGTAATGGACCGGAGAGGCTGGACAGGCAAGGTGATAGATCTGGTCCAGATTGCTCAGGTGGATAGGACTGGTAACATCGTGGTGAACAAAGGAAAAGTTGGGATGGTCCAGCAGATCTTGAAAATTGGACTCCCGGCCTGTAAATAAGTTATCCAAACAGGTAACCGTGTGACCTTCAGCAATCAACCGATGCATCAAATGGGATCCAATTAATCCCGCCCCGCCTGTCACTAGGATCCTCATCGACCTACCCCCACGTATAAAAAGCCATGTGCTTCCAACTCCTGCGGTTCCAGTGCATTGCGTGCATCAATTATCACTGGTCGATTCATCAAAGTACCCAGTGTTTTGTAATCTAGAGACTTGAATTCAGCCCACTCAGTCACCAACACCAGCGCATCACACCCTTCAACGAGTCGATCAACATCCGTTTCAACTAAAACATCTGTCAAGCCTTCTCGCAAGCCGGAAGAAGACACAATCGGATCATAGGCTTTTACCTTAGCCCCGAGTTTAGAGAGGGATTGAATTAAGGTGAGGGAAGGAGCATCACGCATATCATCTGTATTCGGTTTGAAGGTGAGACCCAATAGTCCAATGGTTTTCCCCTTGAGAACCTTGAGCTCCTGCTGTAACTTTTCCACCACCCGGTGCCGCTGATCCCAATTGACATCTGTTGCTGCTTCCAGGATCCGAGCCTGATACCCATAGTCTGCTGCTGTGCGAATCAGCGCCGAGATATCTTTGGGAAAACAGCTGCCACCCCACCCAATCCCTGCATGCAGAAACTTGTGGCCAATACGGGAGTCCAACCCAATTCCCAGTGCCACTTGCGTCACATCAGCCCCCACCCGCTCACAGATATTGGCGACTTCATTGATGAAGCTGATCTTGGTGGCCAACAGAGCATTTGCTGCATACTTGATCATCTCTGCTGAGGGCAGATCCGTGATGACGAAGGGGATAGGTGTCGCCGGATCCGCTATCGCCACTTGACCCTCCACCGTGCGATTGATGATGGGAGCGTAGAGTTCACGCATAATGTCAATCGCCTTTGTGCTATTGGATCCCACCACAATCCGATCAGGGTTAAAGGTATCCCAGATGGCAGATCCTTCCCGCAGAAATTCGGGGTTACTAACCACATCAAAGTTGGCGGTCGCCGTAGGATGGGTTTCTTTGGATCCGTCTAGAACAATCATACGGACCCAGTCACCCGAGCCAATCGGTACCGTAGACTTATTGACAATCACTCGGTAGCGGCTGTCTAGGTGCTGACCGATCCCTTTGGCCACCGCTTCGACATACCGCAGATCGGCATCACCAGAGGGAGTAGAGGGGGTCCCCACTGCGATAAACAAGATATCTCCCGTTTCGACCCCTTGGTCTAAATCTGTCGTGAACACCAACCGACCCTGCTCTGCACACCGCCGCACAATGGGTTCCAATCCCGGCTCATAGATAGGAATATGCCCCTCTTGTAGCGACTGCACCTTGGCCTGATTATTATCAACGCAGGTCACATAATGGCCAATTTCAGCCAGACAAGCCCCGGTCACCAATCCTACGTATCCCGTTCCGACGACTGTGACGTTCATAAGCGCTTGATGCTCCTTGGCAACCCTATCTGACGTGTGTAGGCCTGGATCCTGTCTGTCATTATTTAACCCTGCGGTGGTCGACGCAAATCCATTTCTTGGGTTAGTCGAAAACGGTCGGTGAGCCCTGTCGAGAGAACGCCCTGTGGGAAGAAACAACTTGGTCCTAACGTTCCCTGATGACAAGCGAGACTACACCCATCCTGAAATAAGTTCAGACCTAGCCATCGACTCAGCTATTGGGAATATCCGGATATTCCACCTAATCCTGGCCGTATTCCACCTAATCTTGAGCGTATTCCACCTAATCTTGAGCGTATTCCACCTAATCCTGCCAACGATATTCTCAGGTCTGTGCCGAGTTCTAACCCAGTCAGACGCCCCCAGTAGACTGTGGAATCAGCGTTGGAAGATTATCGCCGCATGGTAGGCTAAGTCGGCTTTATGTCGAGAGTGGGGGATTTATGTCAGCGTGTTCTCCGGTTTATCAGCGGACTCTTCTCTACCCTGGCGTTATTAAGGGTGTTGGTCTCCATACAGGCGAGTCGATCCAGTGCACCCTTTGCCCTGCTCCTCCCAATACAGGCCGGATCCTAGTCCGCACCGATTTACCCGAGTCGTCTCCCATTCCCATGGCCTTGACTCATCTTGGCCCAGCGCACCTCTCTACCCTGCTACACCACGGATCCGCCAGTATCCAAACGGTGGAACATCTTCTCGCTGCGCTCAGTGGATTGGGCGTGGACAATTGCCGTATTGAAGTTACCGGCCCCGAACTCCCGATCATGGATGGATCCGCTTTACCCTTTGTGGAACGGATCCTGCAAGCTGGCACGCAGGCACAAACGTCCCCGCGACAAATCGGCAGAATCCTCTCTCCTGTAACGGTTCACCATCAGGATGCCTTTGTCAGTGCCACACCAGCGCCGACGGGGCTGCGGTTAACCTATGGTATTGATTTCCCCAACTCACCGATCCAGGACCAGTGGCTGAGTTGGTCGGTCAACGTTGGATCCTTCATTGATGAAATTGCCGCGGCCCGGACCTTTACGCGGGAACAGGATATTGCCCTGGCCCGTGAGCATGGATTGATTAAAGGTGGTAGTTTAGAGAACGCGATTGTCTGTACACCTGTGGCCTGGCACCGGCCGTTGCGGTTTGAGAATGAACCAGTGCGCCATAAGTTGATAGATTTACTAGGAGATCTCAGTTTGATCGGGATCCAGCTCCAAGGTCACATTCTGGCCTACAAAGCTGGACATGCCTTGCACCACCAGCTGGCTCGGCAGTTGTTCAAGGCTAAGGCTCTGGAGATTACGACGGTAACTGAGCAGTCTGATCGCAAGGATCCTGTGATGTCTTAATGGTGCTCGGCTGAGGAACTCTTAAGTAATTTTGCTAGATAACCTGTGCCTGTGCGAGTGTTTATGACTGATACCGTCGTCTCGAATCCCCCCAAATCCGATAGTCCTGGAGAGGTCGAGGATATTTTAGAGGTCCTGACTCACTTTGCCGATAGCCCCCCCGTATGTGAGTTGACCCAAATTCTTGAGACACTCCCCCATCGCTATCCCTTTCTTTTGGTCGATCGCATCGTCTATCTCGAACCGGGTCAGCAGGCGATTGGCCTCAAAAATGTCTCGTTCAACGAACCCCACTTTCAGGGCCACTTCCCCCATCGCCCGATTATGCCAGGGGTTCTAATTTTGGAAGCGATGGCCCAAGTCTGTTCCTTCTCCTTAGGACAAACGGAGACCTTTAAGGACAAGCTCGGCATGTTTGCTGGGATCGATGGCATCAAGTTTCGGCGGCAAGTGGTTCCGGGCGATCGGCTCATCATGGGGGCCAAGTTGCTCACGGTCCGGGCACAGAAGTATGCCAAATTCCGGTGCCGCTCTCAGGTTGGGGATGAGCTAGTAACAGAGGGGGATCTAACTTTTTTCCTCGTTAATTGACAGTCCTGGTTGAATAACCACTAAGTCGATTGATGGATCCTGCAGAGGATTAACGGCTTAATAGGCCAACTGGCACACCCACTGACCCACCCACTGACCCACCCATCGAGGCACCCACTGACCCACCCATCGAGGCACCCAC
>CAYUEE010000142.1:0-9630 GCA_964443615.1 uncultured bacterium
TTGCGAAGTGTAACCCACAAGGGATCTAGACATTTGTAAACTTTGATGTCAGCCCCGACCGCCACGAACCCATCGGTTGAGACATAATTGGCAGTTGATCGGTGAGCTACAATTCTTGATAGATTTTTCTTTTCATTACAGGTTGGGTAGTGCGAAAACAGGAAGCCCTTACATTGCTGGCAAATCATCAGAACACGCTGAAGGATTTTGGCGTAAAGTCTCTGATGCTCTTTGGTTCAGTGGCAAGGGATGAAGCGCGAACAGACAGCGATGTCGATTTACTAGTAGAGTTTGATCGTCCGGTCGGATTGTTCACCTTTGTCCGCTTGAAACGTTATCTGGAGGAGATTTTAGCGAGTTCGGTTGATCTGGGTACGCCTGACTCCCTCAAACCTTACCTCCAAGAATCCGTTTTCCGGGAGATGGTTCGTGTCTTCTAGGAATTGGCAAAATAGAGTAAGAGACGTGCTAGCGGCGATCGCTGAGATCCGAGAATTCACAAACGAAATCACATTTGATGAGTTTCAAAACGATCGAAAGACAATCAAGGCAGTTTTGTATAACCTTGCAATTATTGGTGAAGCAGTCCGTAGTATTCCATCTGAGTGGGAATCTTCACATCCTGAAATTCCCTGGAACGATGTACGTGGAATGCGAAATATTGTGATTCACGAGTATTTTCAAGTGAATTTGTCCATCATCTGGCAAACGATTCAAGAGGATCTTGTTTCACTAGAAGACTCTCTTCGACAATTGATAAACCCTTAAGGAGAATACCAAAATGAAGGGACGTTAGTTGGCTGGAGTTGAGTCCGGAGGCAGTTACCTGATCCTGTACAACCCGGATGTTTTGTAAACCATCACTCCCCCTGAAAACAGGATCCTAGTAGCCCCAACCGACAACTTTCTAGCAAATAGGGTGAATGATATCCCAAGGATCCTAAACGGAGTCGCTCAAACTGACATGCATGTGGTCAATAGACTAAATCATGGGGTCAATAAAGCGAATGAAGTGGTCAAAAACGAAATCGTTGTGATAAATATCCTAAATCTTGTCGTCAATACGGTCAATTAATTCGTAGATAGGGGGAATGGAAGGATCCTAAGTGTCTCCTGAGTCGCTTTTACTGAGTGTGGAGTCGTAGACGTTAGAGAATTGATGCCTAAGTTGAAATTAATGGGTTCGTGAATTTGACACCTTCAACTGAGGATCCTGTGGCGAAGTCTTCACTATAGATTTCTGGGATAGCGTTGACCTTTGCACACGCCCAAATCTGAGCGTCCCAATAGCTGAATTGATGGAGACGGATCCCTCGTAAGGCTTCTTGAATCACAACAGGAGTGATAGAGAGGATTTCACAAACCACTAAATAGTTTTCAATCTCCTGAATAGCTTCTGCTTGTAACAGTAACAGGTTTCGCGGGCGCGTCGTGACGCTATAAAATTCCCCCAGGATCTGTGTGCTCAAGACCGCTTGGCCATTACGGATCAGCCCATCTAGAGTATCAATTGCCGTTTGGCGTTTGTGAGGATCAACCCTGTCATAGGCATAAACAAGGATATTGGTGTCAATTAAAACCTTAGTACTAGTGCCGGTCATAGAGATCCTCTCGGATCCAATCCCGACCAGAGACTGTACGACGGTTCAAACTTTCGATAAACGCTTTCTGCTTTTCCCACACCTGGATCTGGGATGAGGACTGATGGTCACCGGACTGCAACTGCTGCTGAATATCAGAGTCTACAGCCGCTTGATGATCCCAGTAGTAGGCCAAGGCCGAGTAAATTTTGCTCAGAGCAATGTCCGGAAATTGAAAATGTAACTCTTCCGGACTCCACCCATGCACCTGATGGGACATCACCAGATCCGTGATCTTCATCGTGGTCCCCGCGATTAGGGCTACACCGTTGTCATCAAGATAAATATGTTTGTATTCAGTCGTTGTCATCATGGCTTAATCAGGATAGACCTTAGTGATCTACTCTAAGCTAAGGATCCCCCCATCTAGATGAAACCGAGTTATGTCCAAACCGATACTCCTCTAGCAAATAGGGCGAATGATATCCCAAGGATCCTAAACGGAGTCGTTCAAACTGACATCCATGTGGTCAATAGACTAAATTATGGGGTCAATAAAGTGAATGAAGTGGTCAAAAGCGAAATCGTTGTGATAAATATCCTAAATCTTGTCGTAAATAGGGTGAACGAAGTCGCAAATAGGGGGAATGGAAGGATCCTGAGTGTCTCCTGAGTCGCTTTTCCCGAGAGTTGAAGGATCCGGCTGGTAATTCCTCTGGGCAAAAATGACATCGTTGCGGTTGAACGATTGAACAGTAGGGCTGAGTGGGTGGAGTGCAATGAACTATAGTCAGATTAGGCTTGTAGGGGGTTGATATGGAAACTAGAGCTATCACAATTCGCGTTAATGCTGATGTGGCTCGGATTTTTGAGTCAGTCTCTGAAGAAGAGCGTCGAAAGTTAGAAGCAGTCCTTAGCCTCAAACTGGGTGAGGCCACTCGCGCTCGAAGATCTTTAGAAGAGGTCATGAGTGATATCAGTCGCAAGGCCCAAGCGCGAGGATTGACCCCAGATATTTTGGACTCCATTCTGGATGAGAACTAACGTGCGCTATGTTTTTGATGTCAATGTCATCATTAGTGCGCTGCTATTTGAAACTAGCAAACCGGCTCAAGTCCTGCGATATGCTTTGGCTAACGGGCAGGTCTTGGTATCGCTGGAGCTGTTAGAGGAGTTAAATGAAGTACTAGGCCGCGAGAAATTGAATCGGTATGTAACCAGAGAGCAACGGGAAGAGTTCCTGGAAACTTTCGTAGAGCGAGCTGTTCTGGTGGAGATCTCTGCAAAAGTTCAAGAGTGCCGGGATCCTAAAGACAATCATGTGTTGGCCTTGGCCTTGAGTGGTCAGGCTCAGACCCTCATCAGTGGTGATCGAGATTTGTTAGTGTTGCACCCCTTCCGTAATCTTCCCATCGTTACACCAGAGGAGTTCTTGAGAACACTTGAGCCTAATGTTCCGGATCTAAGTCAAACCGTTGGGCTTCAAATGGACAAGAGTGTCGATGGAGACAGCTCAATCGGTTAGGATCCGGAATGTACTTCTCTGCCAGTAGCAATGGATCCGCAGCGCACGACTCTGTTTGTCAGCTATAGCCGTAAAGATAGGGAGTGGTTGGAGCTGATTGAGACAACCCTCAAACCTCTTCTACGGGACCGAGAGTTTGTGTTGTGGGATGATAGCAAAATTAATGCTGGGGATATCTGGCGGCAGGAGATTGATACCCAACTCAAGACGGCTCAGGCGGCTTTATTTCTGGTGAGTAGGGATTTTTTAGCGTCTGATTTCATTCAGGATCAAGAGTTGCCGATATTACTCAAGCGCGCTAATGAAGAAGGACTCAAGATCCTGTGGGTTTATGTCAGGGATTGTTTAGTTGAAGAGTCTCCTTTGTCCAAGTACCAAGCTGTCTCCGCTCCTGATATCCCCTTGGCTCGGATTGATGACAAAGAGCTAGACCTAGCTATCACCCAGATCTGTCGAGGGATCCGGGCCGTCATTGGATCCTTGCCTTCCGCAAAAGTTCAACCGTTATTGCCGACAAAGGATCCTGAACAGGACTATATTGATGCTCTACAAGGCTATTGTGCAAACTTAGAAGTTGAAGGTTGGCAGAATCTGCCTGGGTTAGCGCTGAAGGAGGTTTTTGTCCCTCTACGGATTACTAATGGACGGGATAGACTCCGGGGGTTTAGAGAGATTTGGGATTTTTTGCCGAAATGGGAGCAGTTATCCGATTATCGGCGTCGTATTGCCATCATTGCGGCTCCAGGACACGGGAAGACGACCCTATTACGACATCTTGCTTATACCTATGCTTGTGACCACAGATCCATAATGAAGCCGCTGCTGCCGGTGTTACTGAGGTTACGAGAGATCCATCACTTCATTCGGGAGTCAGATCAACGGGATTTGTCCAGATTGATCGCTGAGTATCTTGCTCAACAACCCAAGTTTGAATCGGTGAAAGTGTCAGCGGCATGGTTCGAGGAGCGTTTGCAGCAAGGGAACTGTTTAGTATTGCTGGATGGGTTAGATGAAGTCCCTAAAGAGCGGCATGATCAGGTGCGGCGGTGGGCGTATTGGCAGATGCAGGCTTACGGACAGGTGCAGTTTATTCTGACCTCGCGTCGTTGGGCGTTCAAGATTCCTCAAAAGGATCCTGTTCATCCGATTGAAACTGATATTCAGCTAGAAATCCTAGACTTTAACCCGGATCAGAAGCAAACGTTTATTGAACAGTGGTATCAGGATTATTGCTGGCGACATAACTGGTTCCCCCTTGTTCCACCCTTGAGTATGGAGCAGGCTCAAATCCAAAGTCGGGCCGAAGCTAAAGAACGGGCTACAGATTTATCCCATCAGGTGTTTACTAATCAATCTTTGAATGAATTAGCTCGAAATCCATTATTGATCACAATGATTACTTTAACTCATCAGGTTCAAACACAATTATCCTATCGACGGGTAGAACTTTATCGGGATATTTGCCAGTTATTGCTAAGCACACGGCCCCATGTTCGGAAAATCCCGTTATCTCTGGCTCCTGATCAAAATATAGAACTACTAGAGATCCTGGCCTTAAATCTGATGAAAGACGGATCCACTCAGTTCACAATAAAAGATGGATCCAAATGGCTCAAAAAGAAGTTAGACCGATTTAACCCATCAAAGACTGTATCTCCTAACAAAGTCATAGAAGAAATGAAGAATATTGTTGGGCTGCTAGTCGAGAAGACTCCCGATCTCTATGAATTTTCCCATAAGACATTTCAAGAATATTTAGCCGCTAAACGCTTACGAGGACTTGGAACTAGAGGAGGGAAACAGCTCTATGACCAATTGGGGAATACAAACTGGCGCGAGGTCGTGAGCTTCTATGTTGCCCTGGGAGATGCTACTGGAGTGATTAAAAAGCTACTGGAAAATCCTACCCAAGAAGCCTTAAAACTAGCGTGGAAGTGCCAAGAACAAGCACAGGGATTGGATCCTAAAATCCGTCAACAACTGGAAGAAGCCTTAGCCCGAAATTCAGACTCATGGACATCCGAGATTCACTTAGAACAACGGATCCGTAACCTAACCTCAATTGGACGTGGTACAGCCCTGGATCCTAACTTCATCACTTGGGGAGAGTATCAACTATTCCTTGAAGACCAAAGCACCGGACAATTCCACTCCACCGCCCAAGTTGTTGAAATCCCCCAGGATCCTACCCAACCCGTCACAGGGATCCCTTGGCAAGATGCCCTCTGGTTCTGTGCTTGGTTAGGCAGCAAGGCCAATCTACAACCGGAAAAAGGAGTGTATGACTATCGCCTGCCCACCGCTAAGCAATTACAAAAACATCCCCACGGATCCAGCCCTGACCTCATCCCCTACACAGAGGATCCTGAGACACCGGGGAACTGTATTCGGATCCTGCGGGTGGCCTTCCCTGGGAGGTATGGATCCTTGCTTAATTACCTTGCCAATGGTCGTTGGAGAGAAGCCGATGAAGAGACACACACAGTGATGCTAGAGGTGGCAAAACAAACCAGGAGGCAATATCTCTTGCCCGAGGATATAGAGAAGTTCCCTTGTGAGGATTTACGGATCCTGGATCATCTTTGGGTCAAGTACAGCGGTGGGCACTTTGGGTTCAGTGTCCAGAAAAAGATTTATGTCAACAGCGGTAACCCTCTCGATGGACAGTACCATGAGAAGACCTGGGAAAAATTTGCTGATGAGGTTGGCTGGCGAGTGAACGGAAAGTATATCAGCTACTCGAGAGTAACTTTTAATACCTCATCCCCGGTGTGTGGACACCTACCACGTCGGTGTTGGGGGTGGTGGGGAGCTACTCTTCTCTCGTGGGCGTCCAGACTTGCGAAGTGTAACCCACAAGGGATCTAGACATTTGTAAACTTTGATGTCAGCCCTTCCAGCCACGAACCCATCAGCATCAGGGGATTCCGTTACCTGGCACCGTGGGTCCTCGGGGTGGATGACTCCTTTTAAAGCCATTAGCCTCTACAAACTTCTTCGCGACGGCTTGGATCTCGGGGTGATTCTCCACATCCCACTCATCCCACAGCAACGTCATTTGACCCGGGCTCTTTTTCGTCTGCTTCCCCTTGCCTATCAACCCCGCCAGCTTCTTCTTGCCCCAATGGTTCTTCCGAGGCGACTTAGGCTTAGGCCGATACCTTTGACAAAACTGACGATACTTCTCGGCACATTCATCCAACGTCTCCCCCAGATCCAGAAACGCCGGGTGCCACTCCGTCAGTCCATCATCGGTGAGCCGGTCATGGATCCCGTAGTTACTAAACTCATGAAACCAGCGAGGGATCCCTGCCGCCTTCGGATTGCCATGAATATAGTGCAACGTATTCAACGCCCGCCGATCATCACTCCGTGGAAACCCGGTACTGTGATAGCGTTTCTCCCAGCAAGACTGTGTTAGGAAGAAAATGAAACTGTGTAGCCACAATGATTGTAATGACCTCATCAAGCCAACCTCAGCAGACCTGGGAAGTCGAGCACAAAGAAGAATTCCAGACGATTCTCAAGCTTCTGTCCCAAGTTACTCATTATTCCCAAGAGCAGATTCGGCCTCATCTCGAAGCACTGTTACAGCATCTGCAGGAAGCTTACGAAGAGAAGCCCTTAACCCCAAGGCTCCAAGCCTTTCATACCTGGGTAGAAGCTCATCATGGATCCAACCTCCCAGTATTATCGGATGAGGCAACGAGCCGTGAGTCTATTTATGGAGATCGAGGCTGAACCGTTACCTGGTCGATACCAATGTTCTGTTACGGAGCATCCAACCTCAACATCCAATGCATGAGGGATCCTTAAAAGCATTGGAGACAGTGTTGCGTGGGGAAGTTCCCGTTTACTTGGCCACTCAAAACCTGATTGAGTTCTGGAATGTTTGTACTCGTCCCGTTGATCGTAATGGTTTGTTCAGGCACGCTGTCAAGCGTCGCCTGGAACGCTTGGTTCAGCCCTGAATTCTTCCGGAAGTGACAACACGTAATCCTTGATCTCATCTCTCACTCGGCGGTAGTGCGGGAGGGCTTCTCCTTCACAGGATGCATTGGCTGCCAGTCTTGGCGGATCGTCAAAACCGCGATGGATGACCTTTGTCCGCGCTGGAAAGAACGGGCATGTTTCGTTGGCGTGACCACAGACCGTGATGACATAGTCGAACTCGGGGTTGCCGAGATCAGCAACTGTCTTGCTCTGGTGACCTGAAATATCGATCCCGATCTCGTTCATGACGCGCACCGCAAGAGGATTCAGCCCCTGCGTTTCGATTCCTGCCGAGGCGACCTCAATACTGTCGCCTTTCAGGTGTCGACACAGCCCCTCTGCCATCTGACTTCGGCAAGAGTTGCCGGTACAGAGGAACAGCACTCGCATCCGATCACTCATGGGGTTCCTCCGATTCAGGTTCCGACGCGCAGCAGTCAGGGCCTTGGATCCAGCGACAAGTCGGGTGGGCCAGAAACGTGCCCAGAACCGGAGCGACCAGGTAGAGCCAAAGCGACGAGATCTCGCCCGACACGATTGCCGGAGCCAGAGAGCGTGCGGGATTCATCGATGCCCCTGTAACCGGACCGCCTACCAGGGCCTCCAGGGCGATGGTTCCACCGATAGCGACGCCTGCCATAATTCCCTTCTCCATGTGACCAGTCGACACGTTCAGGATGACGAACATCAGGAGGAAGGAGAGAACCACCTCGACAGAAAACGCTTGGAGAACCCCAACCTGGGGTAGTGTGGAGCCAAGGGTCGAACTACTCGGGAAGAGCACATGGAGAAGGCCTGCGCCTACCAGAGCACCGATGACCTGACTGCCAATGTACGGCATGACAGATCGCTTATCCAGACGACCCGCAAAAAGGAAACCAAGGGTCACTGCCGGGTTAAGGTGGGCTCCAGAAATGTTTCCCACCGCGTAAATCATCGCCATCACGACGAGTCCGAACACAATGGAAATGCCAACGTGTCCAATGCTTGCCGGAAATACATCGTTGACGACGATCGCCCCGCACCCGGCAAACACCAGCGCGAATGTCCCAATTGCTTCAGCGATGTATCGGTTACGCCTCATCGTATCTCAAAGCCGAACGGTGAGCTTTACCGGTGCAAAGGATCCTTTCCAATAGTAGCAGCCGATTCCCTCGTTGCATCCGGTGCGAGCAGTGTTAAATGGGAGAGGTTCTGCGGTATCAAATCAAAGACAACTAGCAAAGCAGATCAACCCATAACTTCTACAATAAACTAGGGTAACTAGAAGAGTGGCAGGATCTAACGGTTGTACTCACCGTTCAACAAGATACCTTGGGTACAAGCATAGCAGATTGGGATGTCGATCCAGGTGCAGTAAAGTGTTAGGCACTATAAAAATCATAAACCACAGTTACCTCAGTTTTGCTCATTAGGTGAGAAATGTTGGGTGAGCAGAACAGAAAACTTGTGGTCCCAATAAGGATCATCAGGTTTGAGCGTCAGTTGAGGAGGACGATGACTTAATTCCCGATAGATAATCTGAGCTTGGGAAGTCCCTCTCAAAGTCCACAATAAGTCGGTTAGTTGTTTTGTTGTGAGCTCAGAAAGGTTTAACTGGTTACTCATAGCTATTGACCTCACCCTCAGGAGTAATGAAAACAGTCAAAGTGCTCTGCGAACTATCATATCTACCAATATAAATAAAAAGTCGCTGATCTTCCGCTAGTTCTACAAAGGCAATGTAGGAGGAAAGAAGAACAGCTTGACGGACAACCCTGTAGAAAGAACGCAACTGAGGGATTGTTGGCTCCATAGACTCTCAACATGATCATACCTGGACCACATGACTTTCTCGACACTTGTCGAAGTCTAATGCCATACGACTGTCCTACTAGAACACCTTAGCAAATGTCAGTTCTTGGCCATCAAACTTAATCTCGATGAGGATCAAGCTTGGGGATAAGCCGATCTCCTATGAAGATTGATATTGACGCAGGGCCTAACGTTGCCCATCACCCGCTGCAGATAACCACTGCATCATGCTGCTCCACTTTCGACGGTCGGTGTGCATGGGCATTGTTGGGCAAGGCAGACTAACTGCTTTCATAAATCATTTGATGAATCCAGTTATACATTTTTGAAACTCGAATGTAATACTCCTGCCAACCATAACGCCCTTGCCGATCAAAACTCGTTCTAACAATGCTTTTATAGCGACCTCTAGAGCTAACTCCGATTAACTGCATTCCATTTTCAGTATTCACTAAGGCTAGACTACCACTATCGCCCGGACCATTAACGCCTTCAAGTGGCAAAACGTCTTGCATGGTACTGCTGTTAAATTGAAACGTCAAATAATTTCCATTTACCCCGGTGATTTTATTCTCGGCTAGGCGAAACTTGCCATCATTCACAACCTGAAATTTGGGAAGCCCGCGATCGCCAGTACCGAAATCTCCCCAGCCAAGTCACAGAACTAGTTTTTCAACTTCATCCTCACTCTGATAAAGCGGGATTGGTGAAACATGATTAACCTCATCCTTAAACCCT
>CAYUEE010000143.1:0-9243 GCA_964443615.1 uncultured bacterium
ACTCTTGAAGTATTACAGCAAGCACAAGTGACTTGAAAAAAGGGCGGGGCTGTCACCTCAGACTCACTGAAGGTTTTACTCCCAACTGCTCTGAGATTGTCCTTAAGCTAGTCGACTGACTCATATCGTGACAGTGGTCTAGGCTACGAAAATTCTGATGAAGTTCAGTGTAGCAGCCTAGTCTCAGCTTAAGACTCCAGGATCCCCAGGATCGTTTGCAAGGGAATGTTGACCCAATCCAGCCGGTGATTGAGTTCGTAACCCAGTTCATTGATTGCTTCTTCTAGCAGGTAGGCTTCTAGTAGAATCTGGAACTCCTCAGGATCCTTGGGTAGAAAGGCGGCTGACTGGGCCACCTCGAGATAGCTCTTCAAAAAGGTGAGACTAACCCAGAAGCGCCAGAAGGATCCCCAGGTCGTGATCCGATCTAGATTGTCGTCTTGAACCATACCGACTGCGATTAACCGCCGTTGACTCTGACTGACTGCGTAGGTGAAGGATTGCAATAGACCGGCGACATCTCGGAGAGGACAACGCTTCAACCGCCGCTCACCCAATGTCCGAATGGGTTCAGAGGCAAAGTCGAGGACAAAGTCTTTTCCTGTGTACAACACTTGACCCAGGTGGTAGTCCCCGTGGCACCGGATCCTGAGGGCAGTCATTTTGCGATCCATCACAGGGCGGAACCGTTGATAGATATCGTCTCGCCGCTGCTCCACTTGCAAGGCTAGGGGTTGCACAGGATCCGGCAGCTGGGTCCGGTACTGAGTTAACAGTGGCAGAACTTGACCGACAAGATTGCGCATGGATTGATAGATAGACCGTTGATATAACCTTGAAAAGGGTTCCGGATTGAAGTTAGAGTCTGCCGACGGCTGAGATAGAGCACTATGGAACTCAGCGGTCCGTTGACCTAACAGATAGGCCGAGTCTAAGTAAGGGGATCCAATCGTCTCATAGGCGAGATCAGGTATCTCCAACTCCAAGTTCGTCAGTAGCGGTGATGAGGAGATTAGGGGTAGCTCAGATGTCCTATGAACCAGGATCCGTTCAAAGTAGCGGTCCAATTCATCCACGGTGTAGTGCCATGCATCACCTTCAAATGAGGTCACCTTCTGCAGGATTCCTAGGGTATACGTCGTTGAAGAGCCCCGTTGATAGGACAAGGCTCCAACCACAATCGGAAAGATATGATTATGAGGATCCTGTCGCGTCAAATAGCCCCCAATATCGAGGTCCGGATGGATCCCATCTTCGAGCTTGCGATAGAACTTCAAACTAAACTGATCACCATAAGTGATGAGGTGATTACTCTGATCTAATCGCAACAGGCGGGGATGCACACCGCTCTCAACCTCTGGCAACAATTCTGCTATGACTGGGCGGCCCAAGACAGTGCTCTCGGAGCCTTGATACTGGGTACTGTGTTGAATGGTATCCAAGGGGAAGGTGAGGAAGTCGTGATCAGCAAAGGCATCGCACAGGATCCCATCCGCTTCAGCTTGGCGAATGTGGAGGTAAGCAATAACAGAGTGGGCCTGTTCCAATCGGGCGGCGACAGCTGGGTCCCCGGTTAGATAAGTCAAGGGCAATAGGTAGCAACAGGGATCCCCTTCATTGAACTCAAGCATCAGGAGAGTCAGCACAGCTTCGCGGCTACCGTAGGTTACAGGCACAACGTCTTGAAGTTTCAGGGATTGTAAGCGACGGTTGCGATCCGTGAACCAAGGGCAACTGTAGAGATAGCGGGACAGGATCCGTTCCAATATTGAGCGAGACTCCGGTTGAAAAATGGCAGTCCAGCGGCTGGTGGCAGATAAAGTAGGCAAGGGGCGTTCATCGAAAGAGGCGGATCCTTGCTCCGGTCGTTCTAGAGATAACCAGTAAAAGGTATGAGGCGCTAGGGTTAGAAAATAGAGCTGATCCGTGATGGTGGGTAAGGGAGTCTGGCCAAAGACATCGATGGGGATGAGGCCCTCATACGCTGATAGATCGAGTTCAACAGATTGCATGTAGCGGGCTAGGTTGGCAACCACTAGGATCCGTTCCTCTTCAAGGGTACGGATGTAGACCAAGACCTTGCGGTTATCAGGATAGAGGAATTCAAAGCTACCCCACCCGAAGGCCCGATGCTGTTTTCGCACGGCAATCAATCGCCGCATTGCCCACCACAGGGAGTTGGGATTGGCTTGCTGAAATTCAATATTTAGAGATTCATAATGATAGTCAGCTTCAATGATAACGGGTAAGTACAACTTCTGAGGGTTAGCCCGCGAAAATCCAGCATTGCGATCGGCACTCCATTGCATCGGTGTCCGAACCCCATTGCGATCACCAAGGTAGATGTTGTCCCCCATACCAATTTCATCCCGTAGTACAGCACAGGGGTCCCTGGCAAGGAAAATAGCAACCCATTCATTAATTCAATTAAGCGGCGATTATTACCCAGCAAAGGAGCTAAGCGGCGACGGATCCCTAAGTTCACTCGGGCTTGAGGATCCTGGGCATAGCGGCGGTACATGTAATCGCGGTCTTCATCCGTCACCATCTCCAGCGTCAGTTCGTCATGGTTTCGTAAGAAAATGGCCCACTGACAGGTCATCGGAATCTCAGGGGTCTGATCAAGGATGTCAATAATGGGGAAGCGGTCTTCCATTTGCACCGACATGAACAAGCGTGGCATCAAGGGAAAGTGGAAATCCATGTGACATTCGTCCCCATCCCCCAAGTAAGCCACCGCATCCTCTGGCCACTGATTTGCCTCCGCCAACAGCATCCGAGTGCCACCATACTTGTCATCAATGTGACGCCGCAGTGCTTTTAAAAAGTCATGGGTTTCTGGCAAGTTCTCACAATTGGTGCCGTCTCGCTCGTACAAATAAGGGACAGCATCTAAGCGGAGACCGTCCACACCCATATCTAGCCAAAAGTCCATAACTTCAAAGGCAGCATCCTGCACAGCTGGATTCTCATAGTTCAAGTCGGGCTGATGGGAGTAGAACCGATGCCAATAGTAGGCGTTCGCAACCGGATCCCATGACCAATTGGAACCTTCAAAGTCTTGAAAAATGATCCGAGCTTCTTGATACCGTTCGCGAGTATCACTCCACACATAGAAGTCACGCTCAACGGATCCTGCTGGGGCTGTCCGGGCACGCTGAAACCAGGGGTGTTGGTCAGAGGTGTGGTTGAGAATCAGTTCAATGATGACACGGAGGTCTCGGTCATGGGCAGCATCTAGAAAGGTTTTAAAGTCATCTAAAGATCCGTAGATCGGGTTGACATCGGTGTAGTTAGAGGTGTCATAGCCATCATCTCGGAGTGGAGAGGGAAAGAAGGGTAAGAGCCAAATTGCTGTGACACCCAGATCTTGTAGGTAGTCCAGTTTGCTCAGCAGTCCACGAAAATCCCCGATTCCGTCTCCATTACTATCGGCAAATGCTCGGACAGATACCTCGTAAATCACAGCATCTTTGAACCAGAGTTGCTCGGTCAGTGATGAAGAGACAATTGATGGAGTGGAGGCAGTCAGTTCAACCATGGAAATTGGGAGGCGGAGGGACAAACACAACGGGTGGGGAGTTCGATCAACAGCTGGTCTCTCGCACGCAGCTCACCCTCAACCGAGTATACAGGACCAGGATCCGCACCGCCGATCTCTAGCTATAACCAATGCATCAAGTCTCCCTCAGTAGGCCACACCACTACCCGGGCGACGCTCAACACTAACGTCCCCATTGGGAGCTTCCAAGTACAGAGGCCACGGAGTGTCAGGATCACCGGATCCTATCATCAAAGACACATTGAATTCAGACGAGGGACGGTCGGAATGTCGCCTTAATTGATTACCCTTGCGATAAATCTGAAAGAAGGAGTAAGTGGGGAATAGGGATAGACCCGTTGCCTCTGCCACAACTTTAGCAACTGAAACTTTAGCAACTGATTCCTCAACGCTTTATGTTGCTGGTCAAAGCCTCGAACGCTTCCAATCAGTAATTTTGGGGAGCCGTCCAATAGCCTGTTATAGTTCTACAGTTGCCATCAACAGGATCCACATCTAGTATACGTCCTACCTAAAGTGCTAGTACTATAACTTTTCCCGAAATGTTCTCAGACAAGTTAGAAGCAGAGCTGTGCAAACTGGGATAAGAGATGCTATTTTCTAAGCGTCCAAACTATTGCTATGGTACTTGTGTTAGCAGGTAGTCGATTGTCCCGCAGCGTATACCCTTAGCGATCGGAATGCTGAAGAAATCAAGAGAGATCGAGGATGCAATTAGCTCTTGTGCTATAGAGTTGGGCAAGCTAATCCAGTGATAACTGAGGACCTATTATGACTCTTCAAGAAATAACGCCAGGTAAAGAGAGTTCCCGCCGTTTGCAGGATAAACAAGCATTTGTGGCAGCTGTCGAGCAAGAATATCGTGTGATCTGTGGGCAAGTGATTGACTTTGCATCCTCTGGCTGGCAGTACTGCCTAGGGTTAGATTGGGAGTTCATTGACCCATCATTGCAAGCCACTCGACTAAGTAAGCAGCAGGACGATAACCCGTCATTCATTTTATCAAAGGCTCCCTATACAGCCTCTGAATACTTGCAACAAATTTTAAATATTAGTGATATCCGAGCCCGATGGCAATATGTCTGTGAACTTGTATACACCCAAAATGACCAGCTCCTGGCCGATAACTTCAGTGATCTCGATTTATCGGATTCCATTAAAAAGGCTCTATGTGGTCCTAAACTCAATATCCTGATTCTGGGTGCTGGATGTGTCGGGCTTGCATTTGCTAATGCGCTCCAGACTGCACTTGGTGAAGCAGTCAATATTCTTATGATTGAAAACCGTACTCAGGCTAAGCATATTAAGAAGCCATATACACGTGACTGGTTAACGTACATCCCGAATGCCATCTACCAAGATTTTCTCGATCCTAGAGTTATCAAAATCCTCTCTGAATTTGGTAATGGATATTTTATGGGGGTCTCTCTCAATGTCCTGGAGACACTACTTTTCCTTTCAAACAGAGCCCAAGGTACCCAATTTTATTTCGACGATCACTATGACCTATCCTTCATTAGCGATACTGATATAGATATTATTGTTGATGCAACAGGTGGAAATATTACTTATGAGAATGAATGGGATACTGGTTCCTTTGCAGTCAATTTAGCGCCTTTTCAACAGTATGGTTCCCGGTTCAGTGGCTTTGGCATCACTAACTTTGATGATCTGCCGATGATACCCTTAACACTCGTACGAAAGGGTTCTGCTTTTTACCCAACCTTTGCGGAAACACAGCTGAAAGCTGCAATGTTTAAGCTTACGAACGTACCTTTAGAACTTTATGATACTCTTGTGGCATATGCAAGAGAAAACAACAGTGATAGCTTAATTTATATTTGGCCTGGCACATTACGTGCAGAACTCAATAGTCTTTTGATTTTGATTAATCTTTCAGCATCTGATTATCAGCAGGTCAGTCAACTTTTACCTCAGAAAATTGACTTGCACTCGTTTGTTACAAAGCATTCAAATGATCTGAAACTTGATCAACGGATCCTAGATCTTTTCCAGAAAATCCTAGAGGGTGATATCAACAAAAGCTCTAAACTTGAGCCCCCTTTCCTCTATGAACCTTATGTATACCTTGCTGGAGAGACACTACCACGTATTGCTGGTCGCCCAGTTCTTCGGATTGGCGATAGTGTTTTTAATGGTCATCCCAAGGTCGGCAATGGTCTTGGGTCACACTTGGTTATGGTTGGTAAGCTTCATGATCTTGTTTTGTCATTAAGTAGAGGATAAGCTCAGGTTAGAGATGAAATTTATGATGGTGATTTATCTGTCTATTACCTACGGACTGAGATTCAATCACGTAGTATCTTCTCTATGTTCTCCATGATGAACAATTGAGAGGTATTATACACAGGTTATTTCCCTCTCTGTCCTAAGCCACAGTAAGGATCCTTTGGGCTATTGCCTCTGGGCTATTGCCTCTGGGCTATTGCCTCTGGGCTATTGTAAGGATCCTTGTGAGCCACTGCCAGACATAATCGTGTTAAACAAAATTAATTTAAGTCTAGCTGATTGAGAAAGGTATAAAGGATTACGGCGGATATAGAATATAGCGATAGCATTATTGCTGACCATGTCCGATCGCTTGTTTCAGTATCAGATTTCTTCTCCTTCGAAGATAACCACCTGTCAAGGAGCGAAATGGCTATAGTGTAGACTATCAAACATTTAGTGAGCCAGCTCCCCCACTCAGGATAAGCCTCTAGGAATGTTTGACCTGTCAACGCATAGCTCGATCCTGCACTGACACAGACGGCAAAAACAACCATACCAGGGACCTGTAGAAATAGAGATGCTTCACCTAAAGGATTTGTGGTTTGAATCAAGGCAGAGAAATGGACAGCGCAGCTTAGCACAAAGCCAGTTACGGTAATCCCAAGCAGAATGCTGAGAAGAAAACGGGCTTGAATCAATTCTTGAAAAGGTAGCTCGGAGCTGCTCATCCTGTGTCTCTCAAGTTAGTTAACAAACACTATAACACTCTCGGTTAGATCTAGGTTTCAGGATCCATCTGTGATTTCAATAGCCTCATAAACCTCTCTGTGAGTTTCAAAGGATCCTGACTGATTTGAATACCCGGGCAACACGATCACTGTTCTGTTGGTGGTAGCGGCGATCCCCATCGTTGTTCAGCCGCAGCTAAGGTCAGTCGCACTGTGGGAGATTGCGGCGTACTAAGATCAATGTATTCAATATCGCTGGGGCTACACTGACAGTGATCTTCAAGATTGTGCATTTGGTTTAATGCCTGCACCTGATAATCAACGTGATCACTCAATGGGCCTAAGTAAGCCTTACCCACTTCAGTTTCTAGGATCAAAGCATTCGCTACTTGCCAATCAATCCGGTTCACTTTCAGCGTACTCTGACTCACTGCCTGCAATAGTGTAGACCACGACTGGGGTGGATGGGCTGCCCAACCCACTACCTGCAATGTTGGTAAATCAGTTACGGCCAAGTCAGGATATTCTGTCGATGCTAACCAAACACCTTCTGCATCGACGAAACCTTGGATTCCATTTACTGTACTTAACGCTACCGGCATCCGCTCTTCTACGTAAACGATCAGACCGGCAGGAACCAATTGTCGTTGTACCAATACTGCCCGAAAGGGACTCTCAGCTAGACGGATCCGTTGGTTGTCAGGAGGATTCGGATTCTCCGTGGACTGGTTGGTTTGAGGATCCTCCGTTACCGGCAGCGAGGACCTGGATTTTAATAAAGCATCTTCAATTGCCTGGGGTTGAATTTCCCAGAGGGTTGCTGGTAGCTCTAACTCCAGACGGGCCAGAATCTGCTCATCTGTTAACAGTTGATTCCCTTCAATCTGCACTTGGTTTAGGTCTTGGAGCCGCCAGTGGGGTTGTCGTAACAGTACAGTCAGGGATCCCAGAAACGTGGCTGTGATGATAAATCGCCAGGATCCTTTGAGAAGCTGGATGCGGCGACGCTGACGTAGTTGCCGCCGGCGTTGCAAGCGCTCTTCACGACTCGGTAAAACAACGGGAGTGAACATTGTAAAAGCGACACTTGATTGGCATGGATTAATCATTGATAGGTTCAAGTGTTGGTGAACCCTACGCCATTCAAGCATAAGACTCTGGTTTGAGCACAGAACCCACTTCAGCTCCATACCCTCATGTCTACACGCTCATGTCTACACGCTTATGTCTACACGCTTATGTCTACACGCTCATGTCTACACACTCGTACAAGTGCAAAAAAATAGTCGCATCTAAGACTTCAATCACAAGACTTAGGTCCAGTCTGACTCGGCTATCCTGTGAATTCTTCGAGCTGGTCAACACGCAACCAAACAGGTGGGGTCGGTACGCTCCCAAATTTGACATGGGCATAGTCCCCCTTCACTTCAATCACTTCACCCTTGGTTGTGAATACATACTCAGGAATCATCGGATCATTCGCTTGGGCCTCAAGGCTGCCCTCCAGCTTTTCCCGCACTGCTCGGACAAATTCACCACGCTTAATCGCCATTGTTACAGTTCCCATCAACAAACTCTCTACTGTAATCCCGCACTCCCCGCCGATTGTCAAGTCTGGCTCACGGAGTATGCACGACTACTGATCTGACCTTAAGAAAAGTAGGATCCAGCCCAGCAACGCAGTAAACTGAGCTGTGGTAAACACTCTAGAAGACTAATATTCTAGAAAACTTATACTGAGATCAATCTGAGATGACTGATTCTGTCTGGACCCCCAACACGAGCCGCCTGCAGTGGGAGCTATACATGCCTTATTTCATTATCCACATCTGTTGCGTTACACCGCTATGGGTTGGGATTTCGCCGATTGCAGTGTGGACTGCAGTGGGTTTATACGTAGCCAGGATGTTCTTGATTACTGGCGTCTATCACCGCTACTTTTCCCACCGGGCCTATAAGACATCGCGCCTGTTCCAATTTATCTTGGCCGTTTTGGGGTGTACGGCAGGGCAGCGTGGTCCTATTTGGTGGTCTGCTCATCATCGCCATCACCACCGTTACTCAGATCAGCCGGAGGATGCTCACTCACCCCACCACGATGGGTTTTGGATGAGCCATGCCGGTTGGTTCATGCGAGAGGAAAATTTTCCAATCCGCACTCAGTACGTCAAAGATTGGCTGAGCTATCCGGAACTAGTCTGGCTAGAGAAGTATGAAATCATTCCGTGTCTGACGTTAGGCGTCCTCCTCTTCGCCATCGGTCGATGGATCGGGTTGACGTTTCCCGAGACCTCTCTAACCGGAGCACAGCTACTGGCTTGGGGCTTTGTGATTTCAACGGTGACTCTTTACCACGGTACCTACACGATCAACTCCTTGTCGCATGTGTGGGGATCCCGGCGGTTTCAGACAAACGATCAGAGTCGTAATAATCTAATTCTGGCAATCATCACATTGGGAGAAGGTTGGCACAACAATCACCACTGGTACTCTTCCTCCGCGAGCCAGGGTCTACGGTGGTGGGAAATCGATATATCCTTCTACATTTTGAAAGGTCTTGAAGCCGTGGGTTTGATCTGGGATTTACGGCGCTACCCACAGTCGATGTATGAACCCCAGCCGGAGACTAATTGACATCCTCTCCCAGCAACCCTATCGGGTATGCAGGGAGATTCCCTGGGTCACCCCAAAGATTTCCTGCTTCAGCGCCAGCCAGCTAGA
>CAYUEE010000144.1:0-9143 GCA_964443615.1 uncultured bacterium
GAATTCTACCGTGGCCTCTACCGACAACAACGGGATCCTAGCTATACCGGCTTTGGGTTCACGGATTTATTCCCCTATGCACCTTTTATCAGCAACTGGGATGACCATGAGGTCAATAATGACTATGCGGGGCGGGGGGGCCGACTGGATATTCAGCCTGACTTCACGAACGTCAATCAACTCAAGCGACTCGGTTATCAGTCCTTTTTGGAATATACGCCTGTTCGACCCACGTTTTCTGATAATCCAGGGGTTCCATCCCTTACTCGGGTATTTCGTACGACTCGGGCTGGGGCAAACCTTGAGTTATTCACATTAGATCTCCGTCAGTATCGCGATCTCCCAGGTGGAATCATCGCTACTGCTCCACTAATTCCAGCTCTGCCTCCTGGTTTCACCCCTGAAGAAGTGGCACTTCGGATTGAGGAAACGTTGGAGGGTCGTTTGCGCGTGGGTGAAATTCTTCAACTGGGTCTGTTTGGTGGGCCTGAGGCAGCGGCAGCATTACGTCGTCCTCGGACGATCATGGGAGCCCAACAGAAGGGCTGGTTCCTCAATGCCTTACGATCCTCGACAGCCGTTTTCAAAGTCATTGTCAGTGAGTTGATCTTTTCTGAGAACTATGCCCTACCTTGGGATCGGTGGGAAGGCTTTGCGCTTGAACGCGAGGAAGTCATCAGTTTTATTGAGCAAAACAATATCCGTAATGTCATCGTGATTTCGGGTGACCAGCACGCGGGCCAGATTAGCTTAGTGAACCCGACACCGGATAATCAGATTCCCAGCAATCCCATTTGGGAGGTGGGTACAGGTCCGACTGGGCAAAGTACATTGGCTCGCTCTGTTGATGAAATTGGTGCATTACTTGGGATCCCTGATGGCAGTTTGGTGTACTACGATTTAGTGAACTTTTTCGCGGCACCTGTTGAACTGGGTGGTAAGCCAGGATCCACTCGCAATTCTCTGCGGTTCTATGAGATCAATGAACCTAACTTCACAACAGTGCAGGTGGATGGAGGTCGCTTTTTGGCTCAAATCAAAGATCGCTTCGGCAGTGTCGTAACGGATCCGTTGGGTCGTCGGGGAGAGATTGAAATCTTTGCGAGCTAAATTCTCAACGCTAGTCTTACGTATTCATCAGAGGGGGGAGACCCCCTTTTTTGGCGCTGAGCGGTTCAGTTATTGACTCCGCCTAAGTCCAGTTTGCTATGGCCGCCTCAATGTCAGCAAGCTTCTGACAAAAAGTCACCATCGCTTGCATACTTTCATCGGATGCCTGGTCTCGAGCCTGCATTTCTAGTTGGCGAGCGAGGAGGCTAGCGGGTTCAGCACCGATATTGGCAGAGGCCCCTTTTAGACGGTGAGCCAATCGCTGTAGAGCGGGCCAATCTTTTTCGACGAGAAGCTGCTGAGCCGTTGGTATTTGGGAGCGAGCATCGTCTAGAAACACCTGAATTAACTCCACTTCAAAATCACGGTCTCCCCCAGAGACCTGTTTTAATTGTTGGCGGTTAATGGGAGGACGATCTTCAACAGAGTCTTCTTTAACCCTGGCAGACCAGTCTATCGCAGCCTGCTGCTCAAAAACTGGCGGCTCATGAGTCCCATTAGTCAGTACCTGCATCCAGTGGTCCAGACTGCCCACTAATTTCTTTGACGAGACAGGCTTGCTCAAGTAGTCATCCATTCCTGCGGCCAAACACATCTCCCGATCTTCTGGCATGGCGTTGGCAGTTAAGGCAATGATGATTGTATGACGTTGATCACCTTCTCGTTCTCGGATAAGTCGAGTTGTATCAAAGCCATCTAACTCTGGCATTTGACAGTCCATGAGAATAATTGGATACTGCTGGTTCTCGAGGTGGGTCAAGGCTTCTCGGCCGTTATTGACAGCTGTAGCCTCATAGCCAAGACTCTTCAACTGGCGAATCGTCAACTTCTGATTGACAATATTATCTTCAACAACAAGTAGCTTAATGGGGGAGTTTTGAGCCCCTCGCCCGGGCAAGGATCCGTTGCGCGGTGCCACCACATCAGGAGTCCCACAATCAGCCAGTGAGAGAAGACATTGATGCACTCGGCTACGGGTGACAGGCTTAGGCAAATAACAACAGTAGCCTTGACGGTGAAGATGATGTACAACCGGACTCGGTCCAGTCCCCAGCAAGATGAGGCGTGTTGAGGCAAACAACGGATCCTGACGCAGGCGTAGGACCAAGATTTCCTGTTCAGGGTCAGGTAGGAATGAGTCAACAAATATGAGCAGAGGTTGAGAGCTCTGTTGAACCATGTCGTACGTGATCTGCAATAATGTTGATACATCTTCAATAGGTATTACTTGATGAGCGGTAGACTCTAAAAGATAGTGTAGGGCTCGCCGAGTGTTGGCCTGTTGATCTGAAATTAGGATCCGAGTGCGGGATAAAGTATCACCTAGGATTTCAAGAGACCTGGTTACCGGAGTCGGATCCTTTTGTTTGGCAAACGGAAGCGTGAGCAGAAATCTAGTCCCTTCATTGGGCGTGCTTGAGGCTCCAATGGACCCGTTCATCATAGTGACCAATTGCTTTGAAATTGCGAGGCCTAAGCCAGTACCTCCATACTTTCGGGTGGTGGAGTCATCGAGTTGATTGAAGGGCTGAAATAAACGGCTCAAGGCTTCTGGAGCAATGCCAATACCTGTATCTTGAACAATGAGCTGTAGAACAACATGCTCTGTATCATCAGATAAGCAAATGACCTCAATAAAGACCTCACCCATAGGAGTAAACTTAACTGCATTACTCATCAAGTTAAGTAGAACTTGACGCAACCGTGTGACATCACCTCGGAGTTGAGTGGGAGTGGAGGGTGGAATCAAAACGTTGAGTTCTAGCGTTTTACCATGGGCGGATGCAGAGACCAAGTCAACCACATCATCCAAACAGGTCCGCAGATCGAAATCAATAATCTCCAACGTCATTTGACCTGCTTCTAGCTTAGAGAAGTCAAGGATTTGATTAATTAAGCCTAGGAGAGCATCACCACTGCGCCGCACAATCTCTAGATAGTCCTGCTGTTCATCACTTAGATTAGTCGCGGCCAAAAGCTCAGCCATTCCCAAGACAGCATTCATAGGAGTCCGAATTTCGTGACTCATGGTCGCAAGAAAAGTACTTTTAGTTTGGACTGCTCGTTCAGCTTCTTGGCGGGCCAGTTCTAAGGCATGATTTTGCTCAGATAGTTTTTCAGTTTGTCGTTGCTCCTGTGTTAGAAGTTCAGCTTGTGTAATAGCAATACCCACCTGGTCAGCCAGTTGTGATAGTAGACTACATTCAAATGGTAGCCATTCTCGCTGGTCAACACAGGCATGGACAATTAAAAACCCCCAAACTAGATCCTTTAAGAATAGGGGAGTAACTAGGGCTGATTTAACATGAATAGACTTCTGAGAGTTATATTGTTCAGGTGTTAGCCCATTATTTTCATAGTCTTTAATGTGATACAAGCTAGGATTATCCAAGGTGGGAACCCAGGGGATGAGATTATCTCGTGTAAAGGAATAGCCCAAGAGGCTAAGTCTTGGATCCACGACAGATTCAGTAATCACAAGTCCCTTGTGAAGATCGTTTTGATTAGCCTCATCTGGCGAAGGATCCTGTGTGAAAATGGGATAAGATTGATGGTAGACAAAAACCCGATCGACTTTAAGAATGGAGCGAATTTCATCGACAGTCGTCTGTAAGATGACATCAATATCTAGGGACTGGCGTACCTTCAAACTAATTTCGGCAAGAAGCTGAGATCGACGAGTTTGCTGGAGGAGAAGTTGATGAGCTTGATCGCGTTCAGTCACATCTCTTAAAATGGCTTGGATAGCTTGGGGGGTGCCATTGTCGTATTTACAATTGAGGCTCCCTTCAACTCGAATCCAATCCCCCGATTTTGTCTGCAGTTCTAGATCAATGTGAGGATGAGGATCCTGAGATAGGGCCAGATCGATCATGGCTTGGCCGGTTTCGGGGGCGCAGATATCAGAGAGTGTCAATGTTGGAATATCATTGGAGTGATAGCCAAGTGTCCGCAGCCAAGCTGGATTCACGTACAGGAATTGACCACTAGGTGTAACACTCTGGATGAGGTCATTGGCATTCTCTAGCAGGTCGACAACTTGTTGCTGACTCTTGTGTAACAATAATTCTGCTTCTTTTTGCTCAGTGACATCAATCCCTGTGGCGATGACATACTCTAAGGATCCATTGGGTTTGAATAGGCCTGTATTACTCCAAGAAATGCAACGAGATTCTCCAAATTTGGTGTACCAGTTGTACTGACAACTATCAATCAACACAGGACCGGAAAGATCTTGAAAAGACATCAGTAAAGTTGACTTCATCTTTTCATTAATTAACCCGACTTCCCAGGGTGTACAGCCTTGCACTTCTTGAGCAATATATCCCGATGTTAGCTCACAGGTCCGATTGAAGCGCTGGATCCGCCCTTGCGTGTCGTAGACACACACCAATGCTCCAGCAGTTTCTAGGACTGCCGTGGTGAAATCGCGGTCTTGTCGTAGTTGCTTTTCCGCCGACCCTCGGAGCCGGATATCCTGACTGACCGCAAAGGCGACGGATCCTAAGATGAGGAGGTTGACTATCAGATGCCGGGCCATGGATCCATTGACAGCTTGGAGATGTTGAAATGCTGCATCACTCAAATTAATAAGGACACTCACTCGGGTCTGCTCTAACCCTGAGATCTCTTCAAACGCCTGCAACTTCTGTTTAAAATTCTCAATAATAGCTGGATCCTGTCCTGGAACCATCGTGGACTCAATCATATCTAACTCTTGACGAATCAGGATATCAAGTTGGTCTAGCTCACTGTAGAAGGGTGAAGATGGATCGCTCAAGCGTTGCAGTTGCTGGAGAGCTTGCTGCACAGACGTAATAGATTCACTGAAACGAGTGAGTTGAGTTGGATCCTGAGTTTGAAGATAGAGCATAGCAGTAAACTCAGCCTGATCAAGAGCATCATGTAAGATATTGAGTTGCTGAAGAACTTCAACAGATTGTCTAGACTCAAGTACATCTTGGCGTGCTGCTTGCAGCTCTTGCCGCTGGCTAGAAAAGGTTACCCCTAGAGAAACTACTAATCCTAAACTGGCGACAAAGCTTACCACATGCCACCACTTGGGCCGCTGCCGGGTCACTGAGCGGGTCCATTGTTTCTTATTATGGATGAGACGATTGAGACTGCGGCGCAATTCCAGTTGAGTCACGGCTTTGCGAGCTAACGACTGGAGTCGCTCTACCTGTTCGGGTGTTAGTTCGCGCGGGCGATAGTCGAAGACACAAAGCGTACCTAGATTGTGATTCTCCTGAGTTTTCAGCGGGATCCCAGCATAAAATCGCAGGTGAGGATCCGATGTAACAAATGGATTTGTTTTGAACCTGACATCGTCGAGGGCATCGGGGACAACGAAGGGCTGATCTTGGGCAATAGCATGGGCACAAAACGCTAGGTCTCGGGGAAATGATTCAGCTTCAACACCCACTTTTGCCTTCATCCACTGGCGGCGTTCATCGATAAGGCTGATCATGGCAATGGGGGTTTCACAGACCTCAGCGGCAACCTGCACCAACATATTAAAAGCCGATTCCTCAGGAGTATCAAGGATTTGATAGCTCTGTAGGGCAGCAAGTCGTTCAGATTCGTGACGGGGTGTCGGTGGCTTAGTCATGGGTAGAGCTTTGTGACCTTAGGACCATCATAATAAGTAGAATCCTTGACCTACTGTAGGCATACACTATGATTCAGGCTCCAAATAAGTGGCCTAAGCCGCTGTTGTGGGGGATAGCCTTCCCGCTTATGTATCTCAACGGCTGGCTAACATATCATTTCATTGATGGCCTCCAGCCTTTGGCTAATTACATTATCACAGCAAGCTTGATAGCCTTCTTGTTGGATTATCCGATTCGACTTCTAGTTAAGATGGGTGTTCCTCGAATCCTCGCGATCGGGCTAGTTCTTCTTCTATCGGTTGCGGGGCTCTCCTTTTTGGGGATCACGCTCGTTCCTCTAATCACGAAGCAGTTTGATGATTTGTTATCAAGCATTCCCACCTGGATCGAGTCGGGGAAAGTGCAGATTCAACAGTGGGAGGCCTGGGCTGAGACACTCCCGTTCCCCCTTGATTTGGATAACTTGGCTGACGATACATTAGGCCGCTTATCCAGTCAGCTCAAGACTTTGAGTAGTAAGCTAGTCAGCCTGGTGGTCAGTACCGTAGGTGGATTATTCAATAGTATTTTGATCGGGATCCTCACTGTACTGCTTGTCATTTTCGGAGGGCAGGTTGTTGATGGTCTCTTCAGTTGGATCCCTAAACACTGGCGGCAACCTCTGCAACGATCCTTGCAAGGCACATTTCAGAGCTATTTTGCGGGCCAAGGGATCCTGGCGCTGATTCTGAGTGGGGCCTTGACGATTGCCTTTCTCGTGCTGGACGTGCCCTACGGGTTGTTATTTGGGTTAGCGATTGGTTTAACCACCTTAATTCCCTATGCGAGTGCTGTCAGTACTACATTAATTAGTGCTTTGTTGGGTTTTCAAGATCCGGGGCTAGCCTTGAAGGTTCTGGTAGTGGCAGTGACTATTGGTCAAATCAATGACAATGTTGTCGCTCCTCGCTTACTGGGCACGATGACAGGCCTGAACCCCTTTTGGTTAGTAGTAGCCCTGTTATTGGGGGGCAAGTATGGCGGATTTCTGGGACTCCTGCTCGCAGTGCCGGTGGCCAGTTTCATCAAAAATACAGTCGATGCTGTGCGCTCAGGTCAGTTGGCGATGATAGATTCTGAAAGTGAAAGGGCTGAGTCTCCGCTCTACAGTGAGCAGACCTGAAACGTGAGATACTTCCGTTAACGTTTCTCCAAACACCTCTGTCACTATCACTCAGATCGATCAATGGGTAGCACCAGGTATCCTTTGTGTAGCTCGGAGCGATCAATAAGAGGCTAGTCGGATCCATTGCACCACTGTGAAGGGATCTTTTGTAGTCTCACAACTGAAGTTTGGTGGCTAGATTCCTACTAGCTTTTGGATAGGAGCTGAGTTCAGTAACTACCTTCAATGGTGGGTAGCTATAGTAATAAGCTGACGTAGTTGAGTGTAGTGATGGCTTTTCTTGATACGAGTGACTGGTTCCGAATTGCGTTGCAACTGAGAGGATCCGTTCTTCGAGCCGTATGGCCGCGCACCCTCCTGTGTACTTTATTTGCTTTGTTGATCACCATTCTGTACCAGCAGGGCCTACCTCTTTCCATTCCTGTTTTAGTGGCTTTTGTTCCCAATATCGTGCTGGGGTTATTACTAGTCTTTCGGACTAACACAGCCTACGACCGCTTTTGGGAAGGCCGCAAATGGTGGGGAAGCCTAGTCAACGACGTGCGGAATCTCGTGCGTCATATCTGGGTCAGTATCGACGAACGCACCCCCCAAGATCGTCACACTAAAATCACCATCATGCGGCTACTCCCAGCCTATGCCATTGCCTTGAAACTGCACCTACGCGGGCAATCCCCGGACCCTGACCTCCAATTTCTGGTCTCCCCATCCCAATTTCAAAAATTGCACCAGGTCAACAGCATCCCCTTAGAGATCGCCTTTTGGATCGGCGACTATCTGCAGCAGCAATACCATCGAGGCCATGTGCACGTCTACCAACTTACCGCCATGATTGAGCTGTTAGACAGTATGGTGGATGCTCTGGGGGCGTGTGAACGGATCCTGAAGACTCCAATCCCGTTGGCCTACACAATTCATCTAAAGCAACTCTTACTAATCTATGCCTTATCTTTGCCATTTCAGATGGTCGACAGTCTAGTGTGGTTGACAGCACCAATTGTGGGTGTATTTAGCTTTATTTTGTTAGGCATTGAAGAGATTGGCATCGAAATTGAAAACCCGTTTGGCATGGATCCTAATGATCTGCCATTGGATGCGATTTGTCAGACTATGCAACGCAACGTTGAAGATATGATTCAGGTGTATACCCCGTCTTGAGAGTGTTTGTGAGCCTAGCAGGCAAATAATGGATCCTTGACTGAGCTCATCCCTAATGTGGTTAAACAGTAAGCTCTGTGGATCGATAGTAGAACCTTTTGTCGGAGAAGTGCTATCTTTTCATTCTTTTTAACATCTCAAATGTGTTAGGTGCATAATTGCGTAGCAGACACTTTAACTCATAGGGAACCTGTTCGACTAGAGCTCTTCCGTATGCCATATCTAAATATTTTATCGGAATTATTTTGCGGGTCCCATCTTGTCGAATTTCTATATCGTTCAGCTTTTCTAATTTATCGACGAAATCACCGTACATGCTATCTAAAAGGTTAATTGTTTCCCTATGAACTTTTTCCTTTGTGGAATGCCGCTTTTCCTTCATTGGAAACCTGTCAATACAACCCTCTGGAATTTCTGCAAATTCCAATAAATGCCTAACATTATCAAACATCGTTTCATATCGAATAAATAGCGTAGGAATACTTGTTAAGTATTTATCATACCAATTAAAGAAATGGTTTTCAAAACGAAATCTGTCTTCTCCCAAAGATGCATACTCTTGTAAAGTCATTCCTTTTGGGATGAGAGCCTTATCTTTACCAAGAAATTTTTGGAGCTTCTTGGATTGAGCCTCATGAAAATTCCTACGAAAGAGTGAAGCTACCGCCATTTGGGGGCTCCCGTAGACATATATAAACTTTATGTTTGGATTGAAGCTAATGGGCGGTAATGGAGAGTGTTTCAATCCATCTGAGTCATCATGCTTATTAGTATTTTTATACTCCTCAAGAAACTTGATCAAGAGTGTGGTTCCAACCCCTCCGAATGATGCAATTACTATATCAATGTTATTTGGTAATACTACCCGACTCATAACTTTTTCCTCTTCAAGTTCAGTTGATCACGATGATACCTCGGAGGTGTTCTAAAATCTCTAAAATTGTAGCCAGAATTAGGGTAATCGTGTCGGCGGTAAACTGTCAGGTCCACGATCCAGCTGTCCTTATGCCGAATCCCTATCACTGATTACTCGATATGGATGATATAGCAGTCAGGATAGAAACGTGAGATAATGAGGGTGAAGTCCTGGGTCACTA
>CAYUEE010000145.1:0-1389 GCA_964443615.1 uncultured bacterium
GGATCCTATATTGCAGAGACAGACTGGCGCCGCATCCTCAAGAGATTAGCTGACTTACTGGAAACCTGTACTGACATAGGCGAGTCTCCCACTCAGTTTGAAGTCGTGACGGCCGCCGCTTGGCTCTATTTTCAACAGCAGCAGGTGGATTGTGTGGTGTTAGAAGTGGGGCTCGGTGGACGGTTAGACGCTACAACGGTTGGCATTAATGCCGTTCTGACTCTGATTACGTCGATTGGAATGGATCACTGGCAACGGTTAGGTCCGACGTTGGCAGCGATTGCTTATGAGAAGGCCGGCATTTGTAAACCTGGGATCCCTTTAATTTGTGCCCCTCAGGATCCCTCTGTTCTAGAAGTGATTCAAACCTGTGCTGCCGCCCAACAGGCTCCAATGCAAGTGGTGACCCTGGCCGATGAACCCCAATCAGGGATCCTGCGATGGCACGGTGAGGATTACCCGATCGCCCTTCGAGGTCCCAGTCAGCGTATTAATGGATCCGTAGCCTTAGCGGCTCTTGATCAGCTCCGTCATCATGGGTGGATCCTGCCTATTGCAGCGATTCAGCAGGGATTCAAGGAAACGATCTGGCCCGGACGATTGCAATCGGTTGACTATTGTGGTTATCCTCTGTTGATTGATGGGGCTCATAATCTACCGGCGGCTGCCGTGTTGAGGGAGTTCGTCAGTGCGACATCGAGGGGATCCGTCACTTGGTTTATCGGGATCCTGTCGACTAAGGATGTGGAGGGGATCCTGGCCACCTTGCTCTATCCAGAGGATCGGTTTTACGCGCTGCCGGTGCCTGGTCATAGCGGAAGTTCACCTGCCACACTGGTAGAGATTGCTCGTCGTATCCAGCCTCAACTCCAAGTGGCGCACCCTCTCGAAACCCTGCAAGAGTGGTCCTCTCTGTGGCAAAGCACGGTCGGTCCGGATCCTTCGTTGAAGGTGTTGTGTGGATCCTTGTATCTGGTGGGGCAGGTGTTGAACGAGTGTTTTGATTTGAATATTGCTTAGCTTGGCTATCTTATGCGAATTCCTGGACAACTGCTCTATCAAGGTTTCCGTCGAGGCCTGCGTAACCCCAAGGTCCGCCCCTGGATTATTCTGGGTATCATTGCTTACCTCCTCAGTCCTATCGATGTAGTGCCCTCGTTCCTCATCGGATTTGGGGAGATTGATGACTTAGTCTTGGTCGGTTTACTGGTCACGGAACTGCTCCAAATATGGGTGTTTGAGCCAGCGGTGATGGATCCGGCCTATGTCAAACCAGAAACGACCTCACAGACACCCCAAGGTGACACTGTCATTGATGTTGAGGCTAAGCCCATTGATTAGGTCAACTGATTAGGTCAACTGATTAGGTCAACTGATTAGGTCAACTGA
>CAYUEE010000145.1:1489-9032 GCA_964443615.1 uncultured bacterium
TGATTAGGTCAACTGATTAGGTCAACTGATTAGGTCAACTGATTAGGTCAACTGACTCAGCCTTTGCCTAAACTCACTCCGAGTCTATTGAAGGATATTGATTTGAAGAGATTGACTTAAAGATCATGTGATTAGACCCATGACGGATCCTGTTGTTGGGTTGTGTCGTTCGACTGTTATCCCCCCGGGGCGGATTGCCGGTTGAGGAGGACTCAGATAGCATCTTCTTCATATTCTGACCTTTCCCTATCGGGGTACCGAATCTCGCATGTTTAAAATCGTACGGCTGTAACATTGATGGCGGCTTGCCTGGGTAGTCATCTGCTTTTCGTCAGTTATCCTGGATGGGCTCAGGAAGCAGGCACACAGGACCAGATTGTTCTGGCGATTCAGGGGGAGCCCGATGAGGGATTTGATCCTACGTTAGGGTGGGGCAGGTACGGCTCGCCTTTGTTTCAAAGTACACTCCTGAAACGGGATGCGGATCTGAACATTGTCAATGATTTAGCGGAATCTTGGCAGGTGACTGAAGATGGCACCCTCTGGACAGTAAAAATTCGAGAAGATGTGACCTTTACGGATGGAGAGCCTCTGACGGCAGAAGACGTGGCCTATACCTTCAATACAGCAGCTGGCCAGGGAGGAGTGGTTGATTTGTCTGGATTTGAAGAAGCCGTCGCCGTTGCTCCCTATGAGGTGGAGATACGTCTGGAAGCGCCTCGCAGTACTTTCGTGAATCGACTGATTACGTTAGGGATTGTCCCCGAGCATGCCCATGGTGAGGAGTACGCTCGCAATCCTGTTGGATCCGGCCCTTATACCTTTGTGCAATGGCAAGAAGGTCAGCAGCTGATCGTGGAGGCTAACCCTGACTACTACGGTGGGTCGCCTGCGATTCAGCGTTTGGTATTCCTATTTGCAGAGGAAGATACAGCCTTTGCAGCTGCGAAAGCAGGGCAGGCTCAGGTGGTGAGTGTCCCTCAGGCCTTAGCCATCCAAACGATTGAGGGCATGACCCTGTATGACGTCGGCAGCGTCGATAACCGGGGGATCATGTTTCCCTTTGTGCCCAATACGGAGGAAGAGTCTGAGGCTGGCTACCCCATTGGTAATGATGTCACGGCGGATCCTGCGATTCGGCAAGCGATTAACTATGCCCTAGATCGGCAGGCTCTGGTTGAAGGGATCCTGGAGGGCTATGGATCCCCAGCCTTCGGACCGGTGAGTGGGCTCCCTTGGGAAGAACCGCAGGCTGATATTGAAGATGCGGATTTGGACCAAGCCCAGGCTATCTTGGCGACAGCAGGTTGGCAGGATACGGATGGTGATGGGGTGTTGGAAAAAGAGGGGCTGAAGGCCGAGTTTACGGTGGTGTATCCAGCCTCCGACAGTACTCGTCAGGCTCTGGCGCTCGCCGCTGCAGATATGATTCAACCTCTGGGGATTCAGATGACGGCAGAGGGGCGCAGTTGGGATGAAATTGAGACGTTGATGCACAGTAACGCTGTCGTTTTTGGCTGGGGCAGTCATGATCCGACTGAGGTGTATAACCTTTATCACAGTTCGCTGGCCGGGGTCGATTTCTTCAATGCGGGTTACTACGAGAATACGGAGATCGATGAGCTCTTAGACCTAGCGTTTGGGGCTCCCACTGAGACAGAAGCGATGGCCTATTGGCGGGCCGCCCAGTGGAATGGCGAGCAGGGGTTTACGACTAAAGGGGATGCAGTGTGGGCGTGGTTAGTCAACTTGGATCACACTTACTTTGTGGATGATTGCTTAGATATCGGTATGCCTCAGGTACAACCCCATGGTCATGGCTGGCCCATTACCGCCAATATTGCAAGTTGGACCTGGACCTGCGAGAGCTAAGGAGAGTATGGTGCGTCCGATTTTACCGTCCCTCCTACACTTCTTGGCCCTCCGGGCAGTGAAGCTGGCGCTACTATTGCTGGCGGTCTGTCTCTGTACGTTTCTGTTGGTTAATCTGTCTCCTATTGATCCGGTGGATGCCTATATTGGGGCTGACATGATGCTGGTGGGGCCGGAACAGAAGGCCCAGATTGCCTCACGTTGGGGACTCGATCAACCTCTGTTCATTCGCTTCTGGCAGTGGTTCACTCAGTTACTACAGGGGAATTTGGGGATCTCAATGGTGTTTAACCAGCCGGTGACTCAAACGATTGCGACTCGCTTTGCGGCTTCTTTTAATCTGCTTTTTGTGGCCTGGGTCTTGTCTGGGGTTTTAGGGGTGTTGCTCGGTATTGGAGCAGGGATGACGGCAGGATCCTGGATAGACCAAGGGATCCGGTTGTACGCCTACACACTGTCCTCCAGTCCGACCTTCTGGGTAGGGTTACTGTTGCTAATTGTTTTTTCTGTGTCGTTGGGTTGGATGCCCATCTGTTGTGCAAGCCCGCCGGGGATTCTACCGGACGAGGTGACACTCTGGCAGTGGCTGCATCATTTGCTGTTACCGGCTCTTACCCTCAGTGTGATTGGTATTGCGAATATTGCCCTGCATACTCGGCAGAAGCTTGTTGAAATCTTCAGTAGTGATTTTGCTCTGTTTGCGTTTGCCCAGGGTGAAACCCGTGCGAGCTTTATCTGGCATCATAGTCTGCGCAATATTGCTCTGCCCGCGATCACGTTGCAGTTTGCCTCTCTGAGTGAGTTATTCGGCGGATCCGTGTTGGCAGAACAGGTGTTCGCTTATCCGGGTCTGGGTCGAGCGACGGTGGAAGCGGCTTTACGGAGTGATGTGCCTCTATTAGTGGGGATTGTCCTGTTTAGTGCACTATTTGTCTTCACCGGCAATACGTTAGCTGATCTCAGTTACCGGATTATCGATCCTCGCATTCGGTTAGGAGGGGAGTCATGACGGTTTTTGACCCCTCATCTTCGCCGGGACCTCACTCTGCCTCAAGGGGTTGGATCCTTAACCGACGGCAGCGCACCCTTGTGATCGTGTTTGGCTGTGGTTTGGGGCTGCTGGTGATCCTATGTTCGCCTCTGTGGTTGGGGGACGCTGGGCTGAGTACATCGTTGCCTAATCGGAACCTCTCGCCGGCCTGGGAGCATGGGTTTGGCACTGACTGGTTGGGTCGAGATATGCTGACTCGAACTCTACATGGCTTGAGTTTAAGTTTGCGGGTCGGTTTGCTCGCGGCTGGGATCAGTGGGGTGTTGGGCACTGTCTTGGGGTTACTGGCGGGTACCCTCGGCGGTTGGGTGGATGGACTCATTACGTGGGTCATTGATGTGTTCATGAGTTTGCCCCATCTGGTGCTATTGATTTTGATTGCCTTTGCCGTTGGAGGTGGGCTCAACGGTGTGATTATTGCGGTGGCTTTTACTCACTGGACTAGCCTAGCTCGGATTATCCGGGCAGAGGTCCTGCAGGTGCGGAGCTCAGAGTATGTGCAGTTGTCCTCCAAGCTAGGCCGCTCCTCTAGTTGGATTGCCCGTCATCATATGGTGCCCCATGTGATCCCTCAATTTTTGGTGGGCTTGATCCTGTTATTTCCGCACGCGATCCTGCACGAGGCAGGGCTTTCCTTTATTGGGATTGGCCTGTCTCCGCACACGCCAGCTATTGGCATTATTTTAGCTGAGTCTATGCGTCATCTCTCGACGGGGTATTGGTGGCTGGGGGTCTTTCCAGGATTGGCGCTCCTCGTCTGTGTCAAAGCCTTTGATATCTTGGGGAACCAGCTACAGGCGCTTTTGGATCCGAAGTTAAGCCAGGAGTAGGGATGCTAACGGTTGAAAATTTAAGTGTCAGCTTTACTCTCTATTATCAAGGTCTTACCCAGAAACAGGTGACTCCGATTACGGAGCTCGATCTCTCGGTACAGGCGGGGGAGGTGGTGGCTGTCGTCGGATCCAGCGGCTCGGGTAAGAGTCTTTTGGCTCATGCGGTGCTCGGGATCCTGCCCCGTAATGCTCAGGTTGGTGGTCAGATTCGGTTTAAGGATGAGACTCTCACTCCGCAGCTGCAGCAGCGTCTCCGGGGCCGAGCGATGGCGTTGATCCCCCAGTCAGTGGGTTATTTGAATCCGTTGAAGTCGGTGGGATCCCAGGTCAAACGGGCGGCTCGCCTCAACGGTGTAGCTGGATCCACCGTGCCTCAGGTGGTCACCTCAGTAATGGAGCGCTACGCTTTACCACCTACTGTTCAACATCTGTATCCGTTTCAACTGTCTGGAGGGATGGCTCGCCGGGTGCTAGTGTCTACAGCGGCTGTGGGCAGGGCAGAGTTGCTTATTGCCGATGAACCCACTCCAGGCTTGCACCCTGAAGTCGTGAGGGAGACACTCGATCACTTGCGGGAGTTTGCGAATGAGGGACGAGGCGTAATTTTAATTACCCACGATATTGAAGCGGCTCTGCGAATCGCGGATCGGGTGGCGGTCTTCTATGCTGGGACTACGGTCGAAATTGCTGCTCCTCAGGATTTTGAAGCTAATCGTCTACGTCATCCCTACACCCAAGCTCTATGGCACTCGTTACCTCGAAACCAGTTCGTTCCTGTCCCCGGCACCCAGCCTAATCCTGATAATTTGCCTCAGGGGTGTCTGTTTGCCGATCGCTGCGCACACGTAACTGAGATGTGTCGACGTGATCGTCCGGAGTTGACGTCGGTCCAGGCTGGTTGGGTGAGGTGTTTTCATGCTTAAGGGAGAAAACCTGGGCTATCGCTATGGATCCCATCAACGCTGGATTCTGAGACATCAATCGCTATCTCTAGAGCCGGGTCAACGTTTGGGACTTTATGGTCCTAGTGGATACGGTAAAACGACTCTAGCCAAACTCCTTGCGGGCTATCTGAGGCCAACTGAAGGACAAATCACTGTGGAGGGTCACCCGCTGCCCACTGTAGGCTATCACCCTGTACAACTGGTGTTTCAAAATCCAGAATTGGCGATGAATCCTCGCTGGCGCATCCACCGGATCCTCAGTGAAGCTGGAAGATTGGAACCGGAACACCTGCAGTTACTGAACATTGATCACAGTTGGCTCAACCGTTGGCCCCATGAGCTCAGTGGGGGAGAACTTCAACGAATTGCAGTAGCGAGGGCTCTGGGTACTCAGACCCGTTACCTCATTTGTGATGAGATGACAGCGATGCTAGATGCTAACACTCAGGCTCTAATCTGGCAGGCGGTCCTGATAATGGCTCAACAGCGCCAGTTAGGTCTGCTTGTGATCAGCCACGATCGCCCCCTCCTGACCCGTGTCTGTGACCAGATTCTGGATCTGACATCGGGTGTTCCGGCACTAGAGGTCTTACCTTACCCGGCATAACCCGGTGCTTTTCGAGCGACGCCATCAAAGAGGTCTAACATCCGTTCCCGCCAGGCGTATACCGGATCCTGAGGATCCAATACCTGGAATGAACTTGTCATCCGAGCCCATTGAAACGCACTAAATACGACGTAATCAGACCACAACGGATCCTGGCCAGAGAGGTAAGGCTGTTGCGTTAGCGTGGCTCGCAGGGGGGCTAAACTGGCTTGAAACTCAGGTAACTTGGCCTGCCGATGGGCGCATAGATCTTCTAGTGTTGCCCCAAAAGCGGCTTCTCGGGTCTGGCGGAAATAGTCTTTGTCCTTCTCGTGCAGATGATCGTAGATATCTTTGATAATCATGCGCACCAGTCCAGAATGAACGACGGATCCTGTCCACTCTTTCATAAATAGCGCGAGCGCTTGACCGATGGGTCCGCCAAATAGTGAGGGGCGCTCGGGGTAGGTTTCTTCTAAGTAGTTCGCGATGGCCCAAGAGTCCGGGACTGTGCGTTCGCGGTCAACCAGAATCGGAAGTTGCTGCTGGCCCGAGAAGGCAATGGTTTCTTTTTCAGTGAATCGGCAAGGAACAGTTTCGAAAGGGATCCCCTTATGCAGAAGTGAGAGACGGACACGCCAACAGTTGGGACTGAAGACGCGATCATCCTCAGCACCCGCTAGGTCATAAAATTGAATGGTTGTGGAGGTAGTCATTACAGATAGGGAATTGCAGTACAGGGGGTCGGATCCTTGAAAATCAAGTAAAGGATCCTTGAAAATCAAGTAAAGGATCCTTGAACATACGTTTATTAGAGTTACTGAGCCCGCTGACCAAACAGGACCCTACGGCTCTCCTCACTCACAACCGGTTGACCACTGTAGGGCTTACCTTTTTCGTAGGCTTGCACCACGGCAGGGCGGGACTGAATCGATTCAAACCACCGCTTGAGATGAGGGAAGTCATTGAGATCCTGTTGCTGCTTCTCGTAGGGGACAACCCATGGATACGCAGCCATGTCAGCAATGGAGTAGTCACCGGCAAGGTATTCATGATCAGCCAAACGGCGATTCATTACCCCGTACAGACGATTAGTCTCGTTGACATACCGTTCAATGGCGTAGGGGATCTTGTCGGGGGCATACTGAGCAAAGTGATGATTTTGACCCGCCATCGGTCCTAATCCGCCTACCTGCCAGAATAACCACTCGTAGACAATCTTCCGACCTCGGACATCAGTGGGTGCAAATTGCCCTGTTTTTTCTGCTAAGTAAACTAGAATTGCGCCGGATTCAAAAACCGTGATCGGGTCCCCACCGTCAGACGGATCCTGATCAATAATGGCGGGCATCCGATTATTGGGGGAAAAGGCCAGAAAGTCGGGCTTGAACTGATCACCGGCACCAATATTAACCGGAACAATTTGATACTCCAGACTCGCCTCTTCCAGGAAAATCGTAATCTTGTGTCCATTGGGTGTTGGCCAGTAGTACAAGTCGATCATGAATCTGTCCTTACGAGTGGAACAACAAATACCACCGTTATGCCTGACACTCCGTTGACTCAGTCGAGTCGGTCGATTCCGCCAGGACATTCAGTAGTTAAACGACTATTTAAGTATTATGCTAGGGGTTTAGATTACACTAGTCAAGACATCGGGTTTATTTTTGTCCTCCATGACCGCTACTGACTTCTTTGATTTACAGTCTCCGCGCGATCTCGACCAGCGGGCCAAGGTATTTTCGGCATTGTCGGATCCGACCCGTCTGCAAATTGTGGATCTCCTCAGTCAGGAAGGGGAATTGAGTGGTTCAGCGGTAGCCCAACAGGTGGGCATTAGTTTGTCGCTATTTTGTCACCACTCCAAGACGTTATCCGAGGCTGGACTAGTGGCTGTACGTAAGTCGGGGCAGACCAAGTACCTGTCGATTAACTGGGCGGTGTTGAATCACTGTTTAGACAGTTTCAGGCCTGCCGTTGCGCCGTAATCATTTCAATATTTTGCCAGGATCCCTGATTATCGTAGCGCCGGATTAGTTTCAAGTAGACAGTCTGGCTAGGCATCCACGCCAACTCATGGTGAAAGCTGCGATCAGGCTGCAGGGGTTTGGGTAGCTGCAAGGATCCGCTAACCCAGAGATTGTTGGGGAGGGCGGATCCTTGGCGGTGGGTCACATTGAAGGTGACTGGTTTGATATCGGGTACGTAGTCATGATTTTGAAACTGGGTGGATTGTCCCTGCCAGGATCCGAGGGGA
>CAYUEE010000146.1:0-8875 GCA_964443615.1 uncultured bacterium
AGTCGACTTGGACAGGGCCATCGATCGCTCAGATCCTGATTGATTGACCATAGATAGAGTAGCAGTCCTTTGCATTTCTTAATATGATTTTGGGTGATGATAATAGAAGTGAGATCTATCCCTAAGCCATCGATGAAAAAGCTTGTCATTTCCTGTATCAGAGGGTATCAGGTAGCATTATCCCCCTTGCTGCCCCCCTCTTGCCGGTTTTACCCTACCTGTTCGCAATACACCTTAGAGGCAGTGGAGCGGTTTGGGGTAGTGCATGGATCCTGGCTAGGACTCAAGCGTATCTGTCGATGTCATCCGTTTCATCCTGGGGGATATGACCCAGTGCCGGAGAAAACGGATCCGGAGGGATTTGGGCCGGAGAAGTAGAGCCGAGCTCGAGAGTGTGCTGTAGTCTAGGACGTTAAGACAGTGTGTAATCAGGATCCTGTTCAGACGGATCTAGGCATGGATAGTTTGGGTGAAACTGACCTCTGCGGTGGAGTAGGCACATGGAGATAAGCACTCTTTACAACGGTGTGGCAACGATCCTGTTACTCGTGAGTGTTGGGGTTGCGATCCGGACTCGACAGCAATCGGGGGCCCAGATCTCAGCGCAGGAGGCCCAGCTTCAAACCTTGACCACGCAGGTTGACTCACTCTCTCAGCAACTGCAAACCGCGACTGAGACTACCGTTTCCTTAACCGAGACGCTACAGACGTCAGAAACCCAACAAGCAGAGATTGAGCAACAACTCAATGATGCTCGCCGCGAGTACAGTCAATTAGAACTGAGCAATCGCCAGCTCAATCAGGATCTAGCAGAAGCCCGCAACCAAGCCCGGTTAGGAGAGGTTCGGAACCAAGAACTAGCGCAATTAAACCTAGATTTAGAGGAACAGGTGAGCACCTTAACGCAATCGGTTGAGACGATTACAGAAGAACGCAAAGAACTAGAAGTCACCATCCGTGAGAATCGAGCCACGTTGGGGTATTTTGAGCAGCAAGTTCAGACCTTAAAACAAGAGAATGCCAGCTTACTAGACCAGTCGCAAACGGCAACCGAGAACCAGGCTCAACTCACCTCCCAAGTTACCGAATTACTCACTCAGGTCCAGACCTATCAAGCATCTACTCAAGATTTAGAGTCTGACCTAACCCAATCCCGAGCGGATAACAGTACTCTGGCAGCACAACTCCAGGCCTTTGAGCAAACCCAAATGAGTCTCCAGCAGGAACTCGAAACGCTACAACAGACCATGAATCAATTGACTCTGGAGAAATCAGCTCTTGAAACTGAGGTGAACTCGTTACACCAGACTGTGGCACAACAGGATCAGCAACTTAGCACTTTATCGGTTCAACTCGACGAAGCAACTCAGGCTAAACAAACAGCAGACATGACTGTGATCACTCACCGAGAAGAACTCAGCCAACTACAGGATCAATTGACTCGTCAGGATCAAGAGTTAGAGGCGAAAACCACTACTTTGGCCGCGTTCGAGCAACAGGTGCAAACCCTTGAAACCCAGCTGGGAGAGGCTAATGACCAAATCACTCAGCTCAATCAACACAGGGATACCCTGACTCAGTCCAACTCTGATTTAAATCACCAAGTCATACAGGCCAATGAGCAAATTGAATCGCTCACTCAGTCTGACGCTGACTTACGCCGCCAAATTCAGCAAGCCAAAGAAGTGGTAGTGGCTCTGCAACAGCGTAATCGGACTCTCAAGCAGGAGCGTGAGCAGCTGGTCCGGCAGCCGGGTTCCCCTGATTCTGCTGAAAGCTCCAAGGCCTAAGGATCGCAACCCACTACGATTCGGCTAGAAGCAATTGCAGCAAGCTCACTAAGGCTTGTTTTTGAAATGGCTTTGTCAAATAGGCATTTGCATTCAACTCAACCGCTTTGTCTCGGTGTTTAGTTGCACTACGTGAAGTTAGGACAATAGTCGGGATCTCGGCCAGCTGCGGCTGGGTTTGTAAATGCCGGAGCAAACCAAACCCATCTACACGTGGCATCTCTAGATCTGTAATGATGGCTTGGTAGTCAGGATCCACCGTTAACCGTGAAATGGCCACCCGTCCATCTTGGGCTTGATCAACCTGAAATCCAGCTCGGGTCAATGTACTGGCCAGCATTTGACGAACTGAGTACGCATCATCAACCACTAGGATCCGGGGTTGTGTGGATGGAGATCGGGTGACGGGGACAGCTGTTGGGGAGTCAGTTAACCGCTGAGCCTGTTCGACTAATTCATCGGTGTCGAGGACGAGAACAACCTGGCCTGTTCCCAAGGTTGCGGCACCACTGATCCCTATAGGTTTAGGCAATACAGGCGGGAGCGCTTTCAGCACAATATCCTGCTGACCAATGAGCTGGTCCACCACAATCGCGGCTACTGCTGCCGTGTTTGTCTCTGTCTGTCGGTGCCGTTGAGATTGCAAGATAATTATTGGTATCTTGAACCGTTCGATGGTGAGTGGGTTGAGTTGGGAGGATCCTTTCGGTGTGGTGTGATAAGTCAACAGGTCGGGTAACTTCAGCACCGGCAGCGTTTGGTCCTGCCAACGGACATGGGTTTCCTGGCCAGAGCCACTTAGATCTTCAGGCGGGATCCTGATCATTCGGTGGATTTGATCTTGAGGAATCGCTAGAACATCTCGGTCAGTCCGCACAAGAATGGCAGGAATAATCGAAAGAACTAAGGGTAATCGAATCAAAAATGTCGTTCCTTGACCTTGAACAGTTTCAATATCAATACGTCCACGGAGTTGAGTGATTACTCGTTCAACGATATCTAGTCCCACCCCGCGACCCGATAACTCGGTGACTTTATCCGCAGTACTAAACTCCGGCACAAATAATAGACGATGCAATTCAGTTTCACTCAGGCCTTGGGCGGCCTCAGAACTGTATAACCCCTGGTCCACTGCTTTTCGTCGAACCGCTTCAGGATTGATACCACCCCCATCATCTCGGACCGTAATTAAGATGTGGCTACCATCATGGCGAGCTTCAATTTCAATTTGCCCTGTTTCAACCTTGCCGTGAGCTTTTCTCTCCTCTGATGACTCAATGCCATGGTCAAAAGCATTTCGCACTAAATGGGTCAAAGGATCCCGTAACTGATTCAAGATTAACTCATCAATTTCAACATTCCGCCCATACAGGATCAAGTCGACTGACTTGTTATACCGTTGACAGAGGTCATGAATAGCCCGAGGGAGATGATCGATGGCTTGACTGAAAGGAGCGACTCGTAATCGCATCGCCTGATCAGATAAATCCCCACAGATACGATTAAAACGAGCTCCAATCTGGTCAATACTGTGGTCAACTTGGGTCAAGTCTTCCAACTTTTCTCGCAGTAGAAACGATGTCTCCATAAGGCTATGGGCTGACTCATGCAATGTCGTGTATCGGTCCCATTCAAGAGTATCAAAGTTTAGATCATGATACGCTACAGAACCACGAATACTGAGTTGGTCATAGGCTTCTCGTAACCCTTGACTAGCCCCCTGAATCTGCTTCAAAATCTGCTTAGACTGGCGAATCAAACGTCCTAAATCCTGCCGTTGCTGATCTAGATAGGTCCGCTGGATCACGAGTTCACCCACTGAATTCATTACAGTTTCTAATCGTCTGGAATCTACTCGTGTGAAGCTGGGACCTGCAGCTGAAGAGACTGCAATCAAATCATCTTCAATTAAATCATCTTGAGCCAGATCACCTCTACTCAAATCATCTTTAACCTCTGCTGTCATTAAGCCTTCTATCCGGTTGCTTTGAATCGGATCCTGCGGCACTAAGGACTGGCGAATCATCTCAATTGACTTAACAGCCAAGCTCCAACTATCAGGGAGAGTACTTAATTGACTCTCATTGAATAGGGCTTCACTGGTAGTTTGTTCTGTGGTTGCTAGAATATTTTGAAAGTCCTCTAGCTGAAGCATATCAGTAATTGAAATAATTGTCTGAAGGAGTTCTAAAACATCAGGGATCCGCTGTTGAATAATATCGACCTGATGTGCTCCCACTTGACTTAGCTGATGAAAGGTCTTAATTAAAGGAGGCAGGTCACGACGAAGTAGGGTTTGCCATAGAGTGGGTTCATCGGATGACTTAGCGGTTTCAACACCTGAGAGCTCCGGCATCTGGCCTAGAATCTCGTCAATCCCTTGAATCATAAGAGCTGGATCCTGACCTTGCTCATCTAACAGCAGTGCTTCATCTAGAAGGTCAGGCACCATCTGCATAGAGTCTAGCCACTGGGTTTGCTTCTGCAGATCCCAAGTAGTCCAACAGGACTGTGCGCCAGTCACTTGGTTCTCAAGACCCAGAGCAATCTCTGCCATCTTCAACCGTCCAAACATGGAACAGGATCCTTTTAAGGAATGCGTTGCTCGATATAGCTCCCGAAAACAGGTATTGGTCCTCTGTGCGTCTGAGCCTTGGAGGAGTCCATTCAAGTTATCCCGCAAAATCTGCTGAAACTCTCGCGTTTCCTGGAAAAACATATGTAGTAGTTCAAGATCCTCTCCCTCTTCAACAGTGTCTGGCCCTAAGGATTCGCCAGGATCCTGAGCAATCTGGCCTGGAGAATCAAGGCCAACAGCTAGGGTTAGATCGGGTGCATGATCAAGATCGAAGGTTAGATCATCAAGTGAATCTAAATCGCATACCGCATCAATTAACGCAGGATCTACTTCACTCTCAGGATCTGTGATGGGTTGATCAGAATCTAGATCAAAAGTTAGATCGTCGAATGATTCGAATGACTCAAAGGTCCCTGAGTGGTGGATGACATTAAATGTTGAATGGGTAGTGAGGTTACCTTCGTTCACATCCTCTGGAATTAGAGTGTAGAGTAAAGTAAGGCGTGCAGTTTCAATAGTTAGTAAGCAACTTGACCAGATGTCTAACTGAGTGACTAGGTGCTCTGCGTGGGTAGTTAAGTAACCTGCTTGGGTAATGTTACGGGTAGCGTGTTCTAAGTTAGTAATTGCCTCATCAAATTCAGATGATTGCAAGTCACCTGTGACGACACGAATTCGTTCAATTAGCTCTAACACTTGACTGGCTGAGGTTGTAATCGTCTGCTGCGTAGTACCGCTACAAATCAAAGCCAATTCCTCGAGCAAAGGGGGCAGCTTTTTTTCAAGAATGACTTGTGGATCCGTTGGTTGATCTAGTAGCGGGAGAGCATCAAGTGACAACGGGTCTGGCATAGACTCTGACATACCCTGATCCATCGTTGTGAGGGCTTGTTGCAGGCCATCTGTACATTGCAAGAGTTGCGACAGACTATGCTTTTGCTCTTGGGCTGAGAGTGTTATCCAATGGTGCTGTAATTGTCCTAACCCCTCTTCTAACACATGGATCCGTCCCACCACGGCCACCGCGTTCACCATAGAAGCGGATCCTTTGAAAGAGTGAGCTAATCGTAGCAGCGTTTGGAAATGGTCTGGGATCCGGTTGGGGGGTGTTTTCTCCAACACTAGCAGAGCCTGCTCTAGCATTTGCAGAGAGTCTTGGGCTTCTGCGAGGAACAAAGCCTGTACATAGGGATCCGGAGATACATTAGATATCATCGCTTGTCCTGAAGTCTTCTACAGATTCTTGGAGAGTTGTCACAACAGTGGTTAACTGCTCAAGTTGCTGAGATACTCGTCCAGCTTGTGCAGCTGTTTGGTCTGCGGCCTGGTTGACCTCTTGTACCCAATCTTGCAAGCTAGACGTATTCGTCGTTTGCTTCTGGGCCGCTACAGCAATCTCAGCCACCAACTCATCAATCGCACGACTAACTTCAATGATTTGGGTCAATGAGGTCTTCGCGTCAACAGCAAGCTGCGTTGTGGTGACTACTTCCTGAGTACTCGTTTCCATGGCTGTAACCACCTGTTGGGTCTCTGCCTGAATGGAGTCAACGATAAGTTCAATCTCTTCAGTGGCCTGGGCCGAACGCTCTGCTAGTTTACGCACTTCATCGGCAACAACGGCAAATCCTCTACCCTGCTCACCAGCCCGAGCCGCTTCAATCGTGGCATTCAACGCGAGCATATTCGTCTGTAGGGCAATGTCACTAATTACATTGACAATCTTGCCAATCTCCTGTGAACTTTCACCCAATCGCTTAATCATCTTGGCAGTCTCTGCCATCGTCGTTCTGAGATCATCAATACCGCTCACGGTCCGATCCATCACCTGGCCACCCACCTCTGCTGCTTGAGCCGCTTGGTTGGCAATGCTTTCCGTCTTCTGGGCTGAGGCCGCTACTTGCCCCAGGGCTTGGGAGATTTGAGCAATCTGGTTGAGTGCAACACTAATTTGTTCCGCTTGATCTAGGGCTTGAGATGAAAGTTGTTCTGTAACCCCCGATGACTCAGTGATGTCTCGATCAACCTGCTCAACCACCGCCTTGATCTGAACAACCACATCTTGAAGTGTTGTCACTAAGAAGTTAAAAGCATCAGCTAGTGATGAAAGCTCTCCATCCATCACCGCTGCTCTTACCGTTAAATTTCCTCGGGCAGCTCCCTTAATCTCTTCAAACAACTGCAGAATTTCGTTCGACAATGCGAGTCGTTGCGCCGCTTGCCGGTCCGCTTCGGCTTGTTGAGCCTCGACCAATTCCTTTAACTGACCTGCCATCTGATTAATCCCAACCGCCAGATTCTGCACACTATCCATAGCAAGCGGAGGGATCCTGACATCAAAGTTACCTTGTGCAATTGCAGCCACGCCCTGGGCAATCGTATCAACCTCGGTTTGCAACTGTTGTTTCGCTTCAGCCTGTCGTTCCCCTTCCAATTGCACCTGTTGTAACACTTGTCTCAACTGTAGGGCCATGTGGTTGATCCCTTGACCTAGACGCTGAATGTCGGGATTACCTGTATCTAGAGAGCTCACTTCAACCTGCGATGTCAGGGCCCCGTCCCCAATCGCCGCTACCGTTGCAGCAATGATTTCCACATCCGTTTGCAGTCGAGCCTTGGCCTCTGCCTGGGACTCTGCCATCTGCTGACGTTGTTGCGACTCAGTCTGCAAGTCTGCTGTGCGTTGTTGAATACTAGCTGCAAGCTGGTTAAAGACTTGAGCCAATCGTCCTGTCTCGTCATTAGAATTTACAGGAGCCCTAACCTTCAGGTTTCCCTCTGAATATTGGCGAGCTAATTGTTCTAGATCACGGATAGGATTAACCACCAGCCGGCCTAGACCTTGACCAACAATAAAATTCACCCCAGCCAAAATTAAAAAGAGGAGGGCAATACTAGCCCCCGCCAATTGAAGTAGACTGCTAATCTCATCCTGAGAGGTCCCCCGCACCAACACAGCAATTGGTCGGCCCAGTGAGTCTCTGATAGGTGTTGTAGCGACCGCAAAACTTTCCCCATTAATTTGAGTTCGCCGCTTGAGTGTCACCTCAGCTACCAGGGCTCGCTGCACCAAATCCAACCCATCAGGAGAGAGGGCAAGGGTGTTGACAACTTCATCTTTTCCAGCTTGAAAACTTGCTGCAACAGGGGTTTCTGTAATGACAACATCCTCATAACCTGTCGCTCCACAGCGAAGATCTCCGGCAACGACAGTACAGAGGGCATCACCCATGAAAATAGCGGAAACTCCACCTTGCAAGATATTGTTTGTCTGAAGTGTAATCTCAGCCTTAACAACATCTCCACCCACTAAAGCCCCCACCACCTGATCCACATTATTTAGAACAGGGAGAACTGAATAACGGACGAGAAAATAGCCCTGCGAGTCTGGATCCATACCCATGGTAGTCATAAGCTGCGTTGCTAACTCAGGATCCCGAGCAGCTAATTCAGCATATAAGACTTGTTCAGTGGTTGTAACAGTTTGTCCCGATGAAAGTGCTTCTCTAATAAAGCCAGCTGGACTATAGGACCAACTGTCTAAATCAACGTCTTGAGCATTACTAATGATCTGACCATTTGTATCGATTAAGTCAGCAATTTCAATATCCAAATCAGTCAGGTTTTGCTCTAATAACTGCTGAACTAGAGGTGAGTCTTCTCCCTCAATGACAGCTTCAGTAACACCTGGATTTTGAGATTGGTTTCGGAAGGCTAGAACCATCTCATCAAGCTTATCTTGGTAATTGAGCCCTAGCAGCGGGAGCTCAGCCTCTGCTTGATCTAATAATTGCTGGTTTAGCGTAATATTGAGAGCCGCAACTGCACCCACCACACCTGCAAGCGACAGGACTTGAGAGATCACTAAGACTCCAACTTGTTTAGTCTGAATAGAGCGATCTCGCAGCCACTGCCAAGGTCCAGATGGAGTCTGAGCAGGCATCGTTTCGGTGACAATAGGATCCTGATCTAATCCTGAAGACAATCTGTCGTGCGATGATAGACTGCTGCTCTCTAGGTGATCATCCTGAGCTAATTGCTCACTTGACTCGACTCGACTGTGCTCGACTTGATCGCTCCGTTCTACTAGGGGTCTCTCCACTCCATCTGCAGGACTAATGGATTGTTGGGGTTCAACAGATGATGAAGTTTGAGTCATGACAGGATCCTTATGTAATCAGAAACAAGCGACTAGTCACCCTTAATAGTGAGATTCTTTCTCTCACCAATGGTTAGCATTCATCACGGCACTTGGAGATAAAACAGGCCACCTGTGATCATCTAAAGTGCACATTGTGGTGGCAAAAGTTAATTGACGAGGCGTAAGCTTGAGCGGCTGATCTACCCCTATTCTTAGCGGCTGGATTTGTTCCGATAAACAGTAGATGACCTGCACGATTGATTCCACTAATAACCCCAGTCGATGGGTCTCCCGCTGCCGCGATGTCATCCGTTCCAATACAATAATTTGGTTGGGGAGAACTCCGGAATTTCGGGAATGAGTCAG
>CAYUEE010000147.1:0-6729 GCA_964443615.1 uncultured bacterium
GATTTGCCGACCCGTTCTATCTTGTCTCTAGCATGGCATTACAAGCGGTCTCAATCTGCTGGAGGAGTGTTCAAAATGGATAGGTACTCTCTTGCAACCCAAACCTTTTGGGTCCCTTGGAACACAGCAGAATTCCAAGAAGCCTATTTGAAGTGTTGTGATTGTGTTGAGTGGAACCCTAACCACCTTGGGACTCGCCAGACTCTATCTCAAATTCAGATTTTCTCAAATGCGGGTAGACGGATCCGGCAATCCCTTGATCTCCAGACGGTTTTGAATACAGCCGCCAATGAATTTCAATGCTTATTAGAAGCTGATCGTGTTCTCATTTGTACACAGCAACCACTTCCAGATGGCCGTTTGATTGTCGCTGAGGCTATTGAGCTCTCTCTCTTTCTCGCGGATCCGTCTCACCTAATCACAAGTTATCGTTTACTAGAAGAGCTAAGAGAGTCCTCTAGCCCAGAGTCAGACAAGCGAATGCCTGTAGTTGTAAATAACTTAGGTAAGACACTGAATGGTAACGATCATAGCGACTTAAATGAAACTAGGATCCATTCTTGTTTACGAATTCCTATCTACCTTGAGGATCAATGGTGGGGGGATGTCTTGGCCCATCACTGTTCAAGTCCAAAACGCTGGGATGTGTATCCGCCTGAGCTCCTTAAACAACTGGCGGCTGATCTAGGAATAGCAATTCAACACTCACTGCAGTTTCAATCTGTCCAACAGGAGCAACAAAAACTACACTCTATTCTAGACCGTCAACTCGTGGATCTGACTCGGCGGCTCCAGCACCAACAACGACTTCAAACCTTACTCACCTACACAAGGCTAAAATCTGGTGAGGGGTCCTTTTTACAGTTTGCAGTCAAAGAGCTGTCGGAGGATCTCAGTTTAATTGAGGGAGGCATCGCGTTCTTCGAGTCGACTCGGCTCACTTATTCTGTTAGATGTACTTATCCCCGCCAGTATCTGATGAAAGATCATTTGGATCCTATCATCTACCAACAGCTCGCTCAAAATCTATCAGTATGCTATATCACCAGGCACTCGTTACTGGGAATATGTTCAATTCTGGCTTGTCCTCTGTTTGCTGGGGATAAACTCATAGGCTTTTTGCAGTTAATCCGCGAACGGGAAGATCTATTCGAAGAGACTGACATTCAGTTCGCTGAAGACGTGGCTAACCAGTGTAGCAGTGAGATCTTCCAAGCCCAGATGCAACAGAGCTTGAATCGATTACCTCAGTCTACTGTCACAACGGATCCTAGTGTTATTCAGCATCTTTGTCAGCGATTTCGAGGATCCTTAAGCAATATGAAAATGGCAATGGTCATGATAGAAAAGTTTGGCATTAATGAACAACAGCAACGATATTTAAATGTGTTTAAATCTGAGTTTGATCATGAAGTCGAGCTGATCCAAAAGATTACCCAACTGCAAGCCTTGGAGTCTCCCGAGTGCCCCCTTAATCTGAGAGCAGCTCAGCCCAAAGAGTGGATCCTGGAATTCCTCAAACCCTTTCAGCATCAATGTGTGTCGCAGCGTTTTCACCTTGATATTCGACTGAAGACATTACCGGATTCTCTCACCACTGACTACAATTTGCTGTCTCAACTGCTCTCGGAACTCTTAGCCAATGCCCAAAAATTTACACCGCCTGGGGAGTACATTCAAGTCTCGGCTCAGCAGATAGAGACCGGGATCCACATCGAAGTGATCAACACAGGCGTTGACTTATCCCCAGAGGAACTACCTCACTTGTTTGAGAAGTTTTACCGTGCTTCGAACGTTATGCAATTCGAACCAAAGGGCCATGGCTTAGGGTTAACAATTGTGAAAACGATCGTTAAACGATTGAACGGATCCGTTCGAGTTGAAAGTCAACTCCAAACAACGCAAGTTATTGTGGAGTTACCCTTTGTCCACAAGTGTTCAGAGTGGCATCCTGACTATTAAGCTACTTTGATAGGGGTTAACCGGATCCCGTGGCGGACTAGCTGATCCAACTCTATTTGCATTCGCAAGAGACATTCCTGATAACAGGTTTCAACATAATCCGGATCCCTAGCAGCTTCTCGACCGTAATGGTCAAACACGATAGGCGCACCGACACGAATTTGAATGGGAACCGGTAATGGCCAGTTGGGTAACGGCCCCAGACCCACAACCCAAGGGAGACCCAGGTAGAGGGGGAAGACTTCCGGATCGATCCCAAACATCCAGGGGATCCCCCACTGGTGCAGCTGCTGAGCAATGTCATAAAAGTCTTCAAGCACAATCAGGGTGTCGTGGGCTCCTGTCGAAACCACTGGGACGATAGGTGTTTTGTATAGAAGAGCCAGTTTAATAAAGCCCCGGTTCCCTGCCAGGTTGATCTGGTGGCGGTAACGGTGAGGCCGAAAGACATCGTAGCCTCCCCCCGGATAGACCAATACACTAGCCCCAGCACTCAAAGCTGACATCGCCATCCGTGGATGGGCCGCGATAGCCCCGGTTCGAGCTGCCATCTGACCAACGACGTCACTGACCCGCCAGAGCTTGTGATGAGCTAAGCCATAGATGGGCCGCTCCGTGCCAAAACGACGATACCAGTCGTAAATCAGCATGATCATATCAGGTGCCGCTAAGCCACCATTATGGGATCCGATAAACAACGTTTGGCCTTCCGGAACATGCTCCCAGCCATCGGATTTAACTTGAAAGTAGTGGTGATAAAACCAGTCAAAAAAGGGCATCAATTGACGGATAAAGTCAGGATCCCGATCCTGCAGAGACCATCCTGATAGCGGTCGCTCTTGGTGCTTACCCATACGTTTCAATCATGCAATGTGCGAATAGTTCCATTTTAAGGGGTTTAACTGAGGGGAGGTTATGACCTAGTTGAACGTCGTATCCCCTCTCAAACCTTAACCCATCGCTTGCCCTCAACCCATTACCTACCCTTACCCTGTTACCTGCAAAGAGGAGGATCCTGTGGGGGATCGACTCACTTCAATCCGGTGCGGAAAGGCATCTCGCAAAGCGGGGATGTGGGTGATAATCAGGATCCGGGCAAAATCGGCGGCCACCGCATTAATCGCTGCTACGAGGTGTTGCCGCCCCGTTTGGTCCTGACTCCCAAAGCCCTCATCAATTAATAAAGTCTGCAGATGGGCACCGGAGCGTTGGGCTAACAGCTGGGAAAGCGCGAGGCGAATCGCAAAATTGATCCGGAAAGCTTCTCCACCAGAATAGGTTTCGTAAGGTCGGGTGCCCTGAGGATCCGCAATGAGGATATCCAAGGTATCGATGAGTTTGCTCGAGCGTCGGCCCGTCCGCTGGGTCACAAATCTGAGGTGTAATTGATTAGCCGTCAGTCGTGACAGGATCCGATTGGCTTCGGCTTCAAGTTCAGGCAAGGTGTTTTCAATAATGAGGGCTGGGATCCCATTGCGACCAAAGGCGACGGTGAGTTCTTGTTGCACTTGGTAGTGGCGACGGGCGTGTTGCAATTGCTGGGTCAACTCGGTTTCTTGGGTGGTGAGATCCTCTAGGCGATCGAGTTTTTCTTGGACAGCTCCCTGTTTAGCGATAAGGGCGTCGAGCTGCTGACGGCGATGCCGGATCCGGCTGTCTAAGCCTTTGAGTTGGGCCTCGGTGACTACAGGAGATTGGCTGAGTTGGTGATGGAGGTCATCGAGTTTTCGGGTGAGTTGGGTGAAGGTTTGGCGTTGCTGCTGCAAAAGGGTGACCAGGGCCTGGCAGCGGTCTTGACAAGTGGGCAGATGCTGGTGGGCTTGATAAAGTGCATCACGATGCTGGAGCCAGGGCTGCATTTGAGTGAGTTCTGAGCGAATGTGCTGATGATAGGTAACGTCGTAGTTCAGCGAGTCGAGGGATTGGGTCACCGTCTCAAGGGTCTCGCGGAGGGTGATGCAGGTGGGGGATTGCTCAAAAGCGGTTTGGCGGTCTGTGATAGTAGCCTGCAAGGTTTCAATATCGTGATCTAGTCTCTGGCGGCGATTCAGCGCTTTCTGCACATCTGACCATTTCGTCTCGGCCCACCGCCACCGATCCACTTCATTCCGATACAGAGCGTGATCTTTTTCATCGTAGCCAATGTCAGCCAAGGATCCTTCAATCTGGCGGAGGGCGTGCTGCAGATCGTCGGCATAGGCTTCCTGTGCAAGGACTGTTTCGATCTCAGTGAGTTCCTGTTGCCAGGAGTCCAGTTGATGTTGGTGGTGGTGGCTAGATTCCAGCTGATGCTGTAGTCGGCCTTTAGTTTGCTGGGTGGTATCTAATGTTTTCAACTGTTCTGCTAGAGACTTCTGTTCCCGTTGCAGCAATTCAATTTCTCGGTCAGCAACGGCTAACTGTTCACGGATCACCAAGAGCTCAGCTTCTAGGTCCGAGTGTTCCTGCTGATGCTTGTCTAAAACTAGTTTCCTCAAGTCGTCACTTAAGGTTTGGGTGCACAGAGGACAGGTGTGACTCCAGGATCCTGAAGAATCAGCTCGGTGGGTCCGGTGGGCATAGGATCCGGTCTGAACAGGGATGGGGTGGAGAAGCTGACATTTTTCATCAACACGTTGCCAGTGCCGCTGCAGACTACGCTGACGTTCCTGTAGTTCATGGACGAATAACTGGCGTTCTTGAATCTTTTCAGTGACCCATTGCTGATACTGACGTTGTTTTTCCAGGTCTGCAATTGCTGCTTCAACAACTAAGACAGCCTGTTCAGTCTGTTGCAGTTCTTGGCATTGGGCCTTTAACCGCTGAATATGCTGTGTGAGCAGGGTGTGACGAGCCTGTAGCTGGGTCCGCTCCTGTTGAATAGTGGCCAATAGGGTTTGGCGTTGGGCTTGCAGAGGGCGGGCTTGCAATTGTTTCTGGTCGTAGAGAGTTAACTGAGCGCGGGCGTGTCGGAGTGCTTGTAATGCTTCTTCAATTCGGTCTTGATTTTGCAAAATGTGGTGATCCGATTGTCGTTGGCCTTCAAGCGTCGCCAGTTTCGTCCGGAGAGAGTGCAATTCCATCATTTGGTCTTGCCGATGTTGAGTGAGCTGGGCTTGGAGATGATGCTGATGTTGAACTAGAGATTGATGACGTTGAAAGAGATCATTGAGTCGTTGGTCTTCTTCAAACAGCGTGTCATACTGCTCAGCGCCTGTCAAAATCAGGGTCTCACGATTGAGAGTATTCTGAAGATCCTGTTGATACTGTCGTTGTTCTCGCCATTGGCTTTCAGTGGACTGGAGGGACTGGGTTAAGTTAGTGAGCTGTTGAGTGAGATCTTGATAGCTTTCTTGCAGACGGATCCGTTGTTCAAGGTGGGTTTTAAGGTGTTGATACTGCTCTTGTTCAGACTGTTGATCCGATTCCAATTGGTCTTGTCGGTGCTGTAGGGCCTCTAGTTCAGTGTGTAAAGAGGTCATATCAGCCCGCTGAGATCGGATCCCTTGCAGCTGTTTGTGGACAAAATCCCCTTGAACCTTGGCGGCACGAGCTTGATCCCGACACCGGTCGGCTAGGACTTCGTACTGACTTAACTTGAGAATATCGGCCAGGATCTGCTTTCGTTCTCCGGGGCGTTTAATGGTAAATTCATCCGCTCGACCTTGGCGTAAATAGGCTGAATTAATGAACGTATCGTAATCGAGACATAACTGAGCTTGAATGGCCTGCTGGGTAGCCCGGATCCCTTTACGGGTCAGCGATCGCCATCCGGATCCTTGTTGAATCTGCCATTCTAATTGACTGGATCCGTTCAAACTCCGAGATCGAAGGATCCGATAGGTATGCTCGCGCGATTGGTAGACGACCTCTACCTGAGTTTCGACGGATCCTTTGCGAATAAGATCATCATCATTACTGGCACGGCTCTGTCCCCAAATTCCCCAAGTTAATGCTTCTAATAAAGCGGATTTACCGGCTCCGTTGGGACCACAAATGCAAGCGGTGTGGATCCCGGTTAAGTCGAGGACCGCAGACTGATAGCTCAGAAAGTGGTGCAGTCTAAGGCGAATCGGGATCATAGATAGAGAACGCTTAATGGATGAACGCCATAGCTAGTTATGGTGAACTAATATGTATTTGTTGTCAATACATTCACCCTTACTACTCAATTGATGACCTAACTGACGACCTAATTGACGACCCAATGGAAAGGAACTGCACTTAAAGGGTTTTGGCTTGACGGATCCATCCCACCGCTCAACAGGAGCCTAGCTGTAGCGGGATATGGGATAAATGAAACTGAGGATCCGGAAAGAAGGAGACGATTAGATCGCGAAATAGCCTGTAAAAATAGTTAACCTGAGCAGAGTCGCTGCAGTAGGCAAAACCAGAGCCATTAGGTTCCATCTAGGCACCGGTTTGATCTGACAATAGCTAAAGTGTAGGTTGTATTAACAAAGATACCTGTTGAAGTAACTCAGGTGTAAATTGCAATAGCTAAAACAGTCTTGGTTAAAGCTTGTCTACAGATCGTATTATTTTTAAGACGGATTATAATAGCTTAGCTATAAGTTGCAACAGCACAGTTGTAAATTGACAGAGCTAAATTACAAATCGCAATCACTCAGCTACAATTTGAGGTAACCAGGCTACGACTTGTGGCAACTTAATTACGGTTTCTGGTGACTAGACTATAGCTTGTAGCAATTTGATTACGGCTTGCGGTGACTGAACTATAACTTGTAGCAATTTAGTTGCGGCTTGCAATGACTGAGTTGCGGCTTG
>CAYUEE010000147.1:6829-8848 GCA_964443615.1 uncultured bacterium
GCGGCTTGTGGTGACTGAGTTGCAGCTTGTGATGACTGAGTTGCAGATTCTAGTAACCTTGATATTTATTGGTAAATTTAAGTGGGAATAGCACCTTGGTATGGTTTAGAAAAAGGTAAAATCTTAGGAGTTACTTAAGCATTACCACCGTTCAAAGGACTATTTTGATTAGTATGACTTTTACCCATCCACCTAGAATTCTGTTGCTCTATGGATCCTTGCGTGAACGGTCGTATAGCCGTCTACTTGCTGAAGAGGCGGCCCGGATCATCACTGACTTTGGAGCAGAGGTAAGATTTTTTGACCCCCGTGGTTTACCTTTACAGGGTGCTGAACCAGATACCCACCCCAAAGTACAAGAATTACGAGAATTATCACAGTGGTCAGAAGGCCAAGTGTGGTCTAGCCCTGAACTACACGGCAACATCTCGGGACTGATGAAAACTCAAATTGATTGGATCCCTTTGAGCATCGGTGCAATCCGTCCTACCCAAGGTAGAACACTAGCCGTAATGCAAGTCTCAGGCGGCTCCCAGTCCTTTAACGCAGTCAATACCATGCGGATCCTGGGTCGCTGGATGCGGATGTTCACCATTCCTAACCAATCTTCCGTCCCCAAGGCCTATCAGGAATTTCATGAAGATGGCACGATGAAAGACTCTGCATACCGGGATCGAGTCGTAGATGTGATGGAAGAACTGTACCGCTTTACACTGCTGTTACGAGAACGAGTTGATGAACTCACAGATCGCTACAGTGAACGAAAAGCCGCTGCAGCCAAAGCTAATGAAGAGACAGCCAAAAAGGCTTTGAATGAATAGCCCTATCTCTACAGCTGCGAGGACGGAGAATCCATGACAACCCGAAACTTTTAGGCCATCTTTGATTAATCTGGAAACTCTTCTCTTAAAATAGTGTGAAAGTAAAATAGTGTGAAACTAAAATAGTGTGAAAGGATCCTTACTGCGTTTGGCAAAGCAGTGCATACAACACATGATTGTTCCGTAATTTCACCAAGGTAGAAGCCTAGGAAATTAGCAGGGGGTCCTACCCTAAATGGATCCATTACACAACGGTTTAATCCCATAAAACATAAAGTACCCACTACATTAGGTATAGGAACAGCAGCTGTAGATTAGCGGATAGTTCATAAGTGTAGGATCCTGTCCATTGACTGGAAGTCCCATATCGTCATTGCGAAGTCAAGTGCCTAATAGCTTAAACAAATCTATGTTATGTGACGGATGCCGTTTCTTGAGCTTTTCTGCAACGATAAATAAGTATGAGTAAGGATTAGACTAGTGCAAAAATTTTGGATACTCAAACATTCAAGGTAGAGATACCGTCTCCACAACTGCCATCAGCCAAACCACTACCATGCTCAAGGGGCCGTTCCAGCCATGATGAATAGTGTGTACAACGGTCACATTCAAGATAGGCCTGATCTGACTGAAGCTCTTTGTCACTTGCTCTTTAAACGAGGACAAGTATTTAAAGGGGAAGAGGTTAAGGCACGGGAGAAAGGCGATCCGTATTGCGAACTTACGGCAGGCCTACACGAGTTGCGGTCTCAATTCGTCTCAACACTATAGCGGTATGAGTCCATGGACATTCGATTACGTCACCGGCGGGAATGTGGGAATAGTACAGCGGTTGATGTTTATCTTCCTCGCCCACTCGATCAATCCGAGTTCATTCAACTGGCCGAAGTCTGTCACGGCCTATACCGCAGCTTCGGATCCTTAATTTGGATCGATCTCTGTGGGGGTCGCATGACCGCTTCAATTAACTCCCCTCGCCTCACGCTCCGCTTCAAGGATCCCGAATCTGAAACCTCTATCGTTGACCATCTCACGACTCTAGATACACCTGGGACACCAGGCTCCTGACCATATAGATCTTCGCCTTGATAGTGGGTCGGATCCGTTGTTAAGAGTTTCTATGGCAAGTATCAAAGGACAGGATCCACTCGGAACTGAGATCATGAGGGATCCTGTGTTACTTCTGCTACAGTTAGAT
>CAYUEE010000148.1:0-8779 GCA_964443615.1 uncultured bacterium
CAGGGCTTCGTCTCGTGCGTCAAGCAATCTCTGCTCATCTCTACCGAAACCTGCGTATGGGTCTTGCTCTACTGCTCCCCTTAGGGTGTGTAGGGATCCTGTGGTGGACTCGGCCAGGACCTCGGATCCTGAGCCAATTCACCACTACACTCCAAGGCCGTAATGCTGCTCAGTTCCATAACATTCACCAAGCCACTACAGCCCTAAATCAAGTCGTTATTCAACCAGGCGAAGTTTTTTCCTTTAATCGCGTCGTGGGTCCCAGAACATTAATGCGTGGGTACGTTGAAGCCCCAGCCTTTATGACCGCAACCACAATTGATTCAGTTGGCGGCGGCATTTGTCAAGTCTCTTCAAATCTCTACAATGCAGCCCTGAGAGCGGGACTCCGGATCCGGGAACGCCATGCCCATTACACTGTAGTTGAATCAGTTCCACCAGGGTTAGATGCCACCGTTTGGTACGATGAGGTTGACTTAAAAGTTGAGAATCCATATCCTTGGCCCGTACGCATTGAAACCCATGTGGATAGCAATCGATTAGTGATCCAAATTGCGGGGAAACAGGATCCTGACACCACCGAGGTCACCGTCCATCAGACTTGGATGGATCCGGAGCGGTTATGGGTAGAAGTTTATCAAAACAATCAGCAGATTTCAGCAGACACCTACGTGCTGTCTCAGAATTAAGGGTGTTATGGTTGTTCAGATATTAGTTACAATTAATTGGTCAGGTGTCCAGAACTTCACTAGCAAAGGTCAGGACAGTGCAAGGATCCATATTATTGAAGTCTGAGGATCCTATTCAATGGCTGACTTGAAGTTAGAGCCTTACTGATTTCAATTAAACTCAACAATGAGAGGTGCCGTCTAGGCTCCGAATCTGGCCGGCATCTGTGAATTCGGATCCGTCTGACCCACCAGCTGTCTAGTACGGTAATCCCCATGACGCCCAGCGGAGCGGATCTGAGGATTGGTCGGCTATCCCCATACGGTGATTCAAAGGCCCAACGTTACGATTATTGGAGTCTGTTGTGTAAGTTCAACAATCGAATTACTGCTTAGGTCGGCGGCGCGCTAGTCAGTATTGTTCTCAGGGGCATCACCCCATCATCGGCTCAGTCAATCCGGGTCTTCGGACAGCGTAGGATGTGGCGGGCTTGGGCAGTGTAAGCGGATTAACCTATTGTCAGTGTCTGCTCGTAAGATTGTCGTCGTTTAGCCACAACCGGACCAAGAGCCAGTATCGCTTATAGATTGAAGCTAGAAGGAGGCTTGTAGCGAATGGGTAAAGTCGTAGGCATTGACCTAGGCACAACGAACTCGGTGGTTGCGGTCATGGAAGGGGGCCAGCCAACCGTAATCGCGAACGCAGAAGGTACTCGGACGACCCCCTCTGTGGTTGCCTTTACCAAAGATGGTGAGCGTCTAGTGGGTCAGATGGCCCGTCGCCAAGCCGTCTTGAATCCTGACAACACATTTTACTCGGTTAAGCGTTTCATCGGTCGCCGATACAAAGAGGTCAGCGAAGGATCCAAGCAGGTCTCCTACCGAGTGCTGGAGGATGAGAAGGGAAATGTTAAAGTTGTCGCCCCTCGTTTGAACAAGGAGTACGCCCCCGAAGAAATCTCGGCGATGGTGCTCCGTAAGCTGGTAGATGAAGCGAGCCGCTACCTGGGCCAAACCATTACAGAGGCCGTCATCACGGTTCCCGCTTACTTTAACGATTCACAACGGCAAGCCACCAAAGATGCTGGTCGCATTGCGGGATTAGAAGTCAAGCGCATCATCAACGAGCCCACTGCCGCATCATTAGCATATGGATTGGATCGTAAGAGTAACGAAATCATCCTGGTCTTCGACTTAGGGGGTGGTACGTTTGATGTCTCTATCCTGGAAGTTGGTGATGGTGTATTTGAAGTCAAGGCCACCAGCGGTGACACGCAACTGGGTGGTGACGACTTTGACAAGGCAATCGTGGACTGGATGGCTGAGGAGTTTAAGAAACTCGAAGGCATGGATCTCCGCAATGACCGTCAGGCCCTGCAACGACTCACCGAAGCCGCGGAGAAGGCTAAGATTGAGCTCTCTAGTGTGTCTGAAACTGCGATCAACCTCCCCTTTATCACAGCCACTGCTGAAGGCCCTAAGCACCTCGATCTGAAATTGTCCCGAGCCCAGTTTGAGAATATCTGTTCAGATCTCTTCCGGCGCTGCCGTGGACCTGTGGAGCAAGCTCTCAAAGATGGCAAGATTGCCAAGGGTGATGTTGATGAGGTGGTCTTGGTGGGGGGGTCCACCCGGATCCCTGCTGTTAAGGCCTTGGTGAAAGAGATCATTGGCAAAGACGCCAACGAGTCTGTGAACCCTGACGAAGTAGTCGCGGTGGGTGCTGCAATTCAAGCAGGTGTCCTTGCGGGTGAAGTCAAGGATGTTCTCTTGTTGGATGTGACACCTCTGTCCCTGGGTGTTGAAACCTTAGGGGGTGTGGCAACTAAGCTGATCCCCCGGAACACTACAGTGCCCACTCGCAAGTCAGAGGTATTCTCCACAGCTGAAGACGGCCAATCCTCTGTGGAGATCCATGTTATCCAAGGTGAGCGTGAACTGGCTCGGGATAACAAGTCTCTGGGTCGGTTCCGCCTTGAAGGCATCCCACCGGCACCCCGTGGCGTTCCCCAAATTGAAGTGACATTTGACATTGATGCCAACGGTATCCTGAAGGTCACAGCAAAAGATAAGGGAACCGGTAAGGAGCAGTACATCTCGATCACCGGCGCGTCCACCCTCGATAACAACGAAGTGGAGCAGATGATCAAGGAAGCTGAGCAATACGCATCTGAAGATAAGGTCCAGCGGGAGCGCATCGATCGTCGCAACCGAGCTGAGTCCTTGGCTTACCAAGCTGAGCGTCAGTTGAAAGAGGTCGGCGATAAGATCTCCCCGGATCAGCAAACGAAGTTGCAAGGTCTGGTTACTGAATTGAAGGAAGCCATTCAACAGGATGACGATGCCGCGATCGAAGCGAAGGAATCCGCGTTGCAAGAGGCGCTTTACGCCATGAGCAGCGAGTTGTACCAGCAAGCGGGTGGTCCTACTGCATCAGCAACGGGTGAACCAGGACCGGCAGCAGAGGATCCGTCTGGTAGTGCTGGTGGCCCTGACGACGTGATTGATGCTGATTTCACAGAGACCAAGTAGGCCATACTAAGGCTCTAGTTGACTCATAATTCGGTAGAGATAAGTCGGAGGTTGTTCACCCTGACTTATCTTTTTTGTGTTGGGAGCCCCAGCCGTTTCAGCCAGATCTCATGACCACCTGACTTCAGGATCCTTGCTACAGTGAACCTAGAGCCTCATGTACTCCAGCCATGACCCTAACCCCGCGTGAACAGGTGTATGTCGATAACGCCTTCGGCATTGTCTCTGATCATCACATCATCTACTACAGCTCTAATCGATCCGGAGCCTCCCCCGTCCGAGGTGAAGCGTCTCCCTTCAACATCCTCTCGGTTCGACTCGATATTCACCGTGACACCTCAACCTCGATCGGATATGGAATGGCTGGGATCATCTGGACTATCCTGTGGTTCCTGACGCGCGCATTTCTACCTTTTGTCATTCCAGGACTCATCTTCCTCATCCTCTCGGTCCTGGCATTACGTCCCTATCCCATCATTGTGATTGCCCTAAAAAAAAGCAGCACATCTGCCATTACGCCATCAACCAGCCTCTCTCCCCTGCAAGACGTTGCCGTCAACCTGCTCAAAAATGTCACCCGCTCCGACCGCGCCGATACTGTTGTGATGAAAGGCCGTCCCAGTGAGCTCACAGGGGCCAGAGAATATGTGCAAGCCATTCATGCCCGCATTACCCAAAATCAGCGGTCCAACACCCTAACCCAAATTTTAGATCTCGCTAAACAAAAAGGCGGACGAGTCACCGTAACAGAAGTCCTCATGACAACGGGTCTTTCCCTTGAAACAATTGAAGAACAGCTCAAAGATATGATGCTTAAGGGCTATGCCCATGTAGAAAATGATCCCACTACAGGTGTCATCGTCTACTGGTTCCCTGAGTTGCAGTCCTGAGCCTGTCCAAAATTCTTGCGGCTTGGACCTTCTATACTCGTGTCCCTCTCCCCTACCAAAAACGGATCCCTTTAAATTTCAACGGCATGGCCCCCTGGATTCCCCTAGTCGGTCTTGGATTAGGCGGGCTCTTAACCGTTGTGCAGGGAGGACTAATGACTCGGATCCCTGACTTGGTAAGAGGAGGGCTCGTAACTAGTCTTTGGCTCTTGATGACAGGGGGACTGCATATCGATGGGGTCGCTGATGCTGCTGACGGTTTAGCAGTTGACGCCCATCAGCAAGAGGGACTTAGCAAGCGTTTAGCGGTCATGTCAGACAGCCGGGTCGGAGCCTTCGGGGTGGTGGCCGTCGTTATCGTCATCCTATTGAAAACGGTGACCCTGGCTAGCTTGGATTTGAAGTCTATCGGTTTACTCACGCTCATTCCCGCTTGGGGACGGTGGGGCCAGCTAGTGGCTATCGGATCCTATCCTTACCTCAAACCGCAAGGACAGGGTCGTCTCCTGAAAGACACCACTCGCTGGCCTCAAGACCTCTGGCCTATGACCCCTGGATTAGTGTTAGTCACTGGCGGAGTGGGGATCCTAACCCAGTCGCCAAGTCTGGTGCTCTTATGGACACTGGGATCTGCAGGGATTGCTTGGGGAGTGGGCTACTGGTTAAATCAAACCGTCCACGGGCATACAGGAGACACCTACGGAGCAACAGTGGAATGGACAGAAGTCCTAATCTTGGTCCTGACCACAGCACTTTTCAGCCCTGATTAGAGGGCAACCGGTGTAGCTTCGTCCTCATTGCTCACAAAGGGGCTTGACGGATCCTGAGTGGGAGAAGCGTGCTCGATCGCATATTTCACGGTGTGCCAAGGCAACGTCGCGCACTTAATCCGAACGGGAAACTGAGCAACCCCCTTCATTACATTCAAAGAGCGCATCTCCTGAGGAAACTCCACCTGACCTTGCATCATCTGTTGAAACGTTTCCACCACCTCTAATGCTTCTGACAACGAACAGCCTTTCAAGGCATCCGCCATCAGGTCAGCTGAAGCCATGGCAATAGCACAGCCCTCACCCTCGAACTTGAGATCTTGAATCCCATTACGAGCCTCGTTGAGGCAAAGCGTTAGATCAATGGTGTCGCCACAGGAGGGATTATGGCCCCGTTGATACCGATCCACCGGATCCGTCTTGCCCCGATTTCGAGGTTTTTTATATCGCTCTAGGATCACCTGCTGGTATAAGCCGCGGACACTGTTCAAACCCATAGCATACTAATTTCATTGGGGAGGACCGTGTTGCTCCATTCTAGAGGCTTTCTTCCAGACACTTAGACCCGGTGAAGGATCCCTCAGGATCCCTCACGGGGTTCAGAAGATCGCTCAGGGAACGAGATCTCACGACCAAAGGTCTCGTCATCATCGTAGTACCGCCCTTCCCCGACAACTTCTAGGTCAATTTGTTGGCGGTAATAGTCCACATTCTTGATCCGAACCTCGACTCGGTCACCCAGTCGGAACTGTTTACGACTCTTGCGACCCACAAGCGCCTGCTGACGACTGCGATATTCATACCAGTCATTCTTTAGCGAGCTGACGTGAACTAAGCCCTCCGCCAGAATCGGATCAATTGAGACAAAGAATCCGTAGTTCTGCACACCGATAATCAAGCCAGGAAAGGTCTCTCCCACATGCTTTTGCATAAACTCCGATTTCTTGAGGCCGACAAGCTCTTCTTCTGCTTTGAAAATCGTCGCTTGACGGTCGTTGAGACGAGCCACTTCCTCTTGAAAGGTACCCAGGAGATCATCATGGGTTTTAGGCGGTAACACTTTCCAGTTGATCTCACCGTGGCAACTGCTGCTATGCAGATCCACTCCTTTCTTCACCCGCGAGGAGCGCCGGTCTCGCCCCTTATTAAAGACTAAGTGGAGAGCCTGCTGGTTCATCAAATCAGCATATCGTCGCAGGGGCGAGGTCGCATGGCAGTAGGGGAACTCCAACCCCAGGCCAAAATGGATTCCAATGGATCCGAACATTTCATCCGTTAGCGGGGCCACTTCATAGGTCGGCGGCGGTAGCGACGATAGGAGATTGGCGGTCAAACCGGGGCTCGATCCATTTTCCACCACATCCGGCTTTTGGATCCGTTGGGCGAAACGTTGAAAGTCCCTCGGACTAACTTGATCCGGATCCTCAAGATTTAAATCTAAGCGCATGTTGCCGGTGAGACGCAAAAACGACTGCATCTGATCCGCAGAAGGGGCGGGTTGCAATCGATAAACCGCCGGTACTCCCAAATACTGGAGATGACGCCCCATAGCAATGTTTGCAGCCAGAATAAACTCGGTCATCATGACATGGGCCTGGGTTCCACCACTGACAACTAAGGCCCCTTCCCGACTCTCATCAGCAGAGGTAGGTGTCAACAGATCCAGCAGTTGCAGTTCAAATCCATACAGTGAATGGCGCTGATGTCGCAGAACCTGCCCTACCTTATGCAAATTCTGCAAAAGGCCAGCGAGTTCAGACTGGTCATCCGATTCATCCTGATTGCCTGCGTTGGCTAAGAGCGTTTGAACTTGCCCATAGGTGAGATGAGCCCGAGGGGAAATCACACCCGGATGGATCTCATAGGAGGTGATACGGCCCTCAGCATTGAGATCCAACAAAATGGAAATCGTTAGCCGTTCCGATTCTGGCATCAGCGCATACTTCGCCTCAACCTCTGGTGGAAATAGAGGCAGAACAGAGGAATCAAGATAGACAGCGGCTCCTCGCCCCAGGGCTTCTCGACTCAAAGCACTGCTAGTCGGGATCCAATAGGCTACATCTGCAATATGAACGCCGAGCTGCCAACCCTCATCATCAGCCCCCAGTGAAATAGCCACATTCGGCTCCATACTGTGGGGGTGCTGGAGATCAAGGGGTTCAATGGTGACCGTTAACCAGTCCCGAAAATCTTGCCGTTTTGACAACTCAGAGGGCGGAACTTTGGTTGACACCTTCTGGGCCTCAGCCTCTACCTCAGGAGAGAATGACTGAGGCAAATTGTACTTGCAACAGACTAAATCAACATCCATTGAGGTCTCAGGGCTGCTGCCCAGAACCTTGCGCACCCGGCCCACTGGCAGCAGATTAGCTAAAGGATACTGCTGAATTTCAATATAGGCGTACTGCCCCTCTTCAAGCAGCGTCCCTTCATCATCTTGAAAAATGGCAGTGTCCGGATCCTGTTCAACAGGTGTAGACTCCAGGTTTAGTTCAAACAGTAGCCGATCATCTAGAGGAATCGCCCGGAATCCATCCTCGGCCTGTTTAATGCGCCCGACAATAGTAGGGTTAGCCCGGTCGATCACAGCCGCCACCTCACCTTCAGGGCTCCGCCGCCGGTTCCCATCTTTGGTAATGCGGGTTAGCACTTGATCTCCGTTCCACGCTCCATTCAAGTTCGTGCCGTGGATATAAATATCCTCAACACCCGGTTCATCGCGAATGGCAAAGCAAAATCCTTTACTAGAACAGCGCAGCCGACCCACGACTAACGTGTCGCTATTCTGACGTTTATAGGCGGGTGGATCCCCATTCGGTCTGATGAATCCGACCCGCTCCAGAGCGTACAGAGCTAACTGAAGCTCCTCTTGCTGGTGCGATTCCGCGATATCCAGTTCTTGTTGCAGTGCAGGTAACTCAACAGAGGATCCGGCTAGCAGCTGCTCGAAGAGTTTAGGTACAGAAAACTCCATATTCTTTTCAAATGACACAACCAATGACAGTTTCGGACTCGGCCCTAATCACTAAAGTGCGGACCGTATCACTCACTTGAACTACAGATTCGAACTGTAGACCGGGTTAGACAGGACTCTCAAGTCGGAGCACAGGCGAGACAGCCACAGGGAAGGCCGTCATCTAACCAAAAACCCATACTAGCAACAGACGGACCGCCGGGCATGCCGCTTGTCAATGACGTTGACCCGTGACAATATAAGCGACTCGTTGCCCGATGTTAGTGGTGTGATCAGCTAGCCGTTCCAAATACCGGATGGCCAATAGCATAAGGAGGACGGGCTCCACTGGGCCTTGAACCGTTCGCTGAGCTAACACACTGTAGAGACTAGCATAATCATCATCGACTGCATCATCTTCCCGCTTAATCCGCAATCCTAAATCGGCGTCAAGATCAGTTAAGGCCGCCAGACTATGCCCCAACATCACCTGACATCGCTGCATCATGATCCGGATCCGATCCATCTCGTCGGGAGTAGGGTAGAGCACCAGTCGCATGGCCACTTCTGCGAGATCTTTGGAGTAGTCGCCGATCCGTTCTAAGTCTCGAATTAATTGCATCAACGTACTGATGAGACGCAGGTCACGGGCAGCGGGCGAGCGCAGGGCAATGACACTGATACAGTCTTGCTCAATTTGGCGGTAGAACTGGTCAATCTGCTTGTCATGCACCGCTAACCGTTCCGCCGCTTCCAGGTTTTGATCAAATAGAGCTTGATAGGCCATCACTACGGATGATTCCGTCAAGGCTCCCATGCGCAGTACGTCTTGCTGTAAACGCTTAATTTGAAGATGCAGCTCGGCTTGCCTCATCATCGCTGGCTCGCGATTGGATCCCTACATAGTCTTAGACGGGTCTGATTAGACGGGACTGATCGGACAGGTCTGATTAGACGGGTCCCATC
>CAYUEE010000149.1:0-8705 GCA_964443615.1 uncultured bacterium
TCAATGCTTCCACTAAAGCATCGGTGGCGAGTTGCCAAATGTCATCAGTTCCCACTGACATGGCCGGACGCGTCGAAAGATTCACTTCATACTGAGGAAAACCAAAGTCTGACAAAATTTTCTCTGTCAGATTTAGCACTCCCAATTTTTCCTGTGCTACCTGTTCTGGGAGACAAAAGATGTGAGCATCATCCTGGGTAAAGCCCCGCACCCGCATTAGCCCATGTAGCACTCCTGATCGCTCATAGCGATATACTGTCCCTAACTCTGCCCACCGGAGCGGTAGCTCGCGATAGGAATGCAATCGGTTTTGATAGGTCAACACATGAAATGGGCAATTCATGGGTTTGAGCTGATACTGTTGCGCCTCAACTTCAATGGGGTCAAACATATTCTCTCGATAGAAATCGACATGCCCTGATGTCTTCCACAACTCTACATTGGCTACGTGGGGGGTATATAACAGGTCATACCCTGCTGCCAGATGAGCCGAACGCCAGTAATCCTCAATCAACAACCGCATCCGTGCACCTTTGGGATGCCAGAACACCAACCCGCCTCCCGCCTCTTCTTGAATGCTGAACAGCTCCAACTCTAATCATATACGTCTAGATCTAGAATGGTTATCATTATCAATCTAGCATTGAGTTTTCCTTGATCCCCTGAGCTAGGAAAGCTAGCTGTGTGCTAGGAAAGCTAATCACTATTTAGTTTGAAACCAGTTAAAATGTAGCTAATGAACTAAAAATCGTTTCGCCTCAGTGGCCAGCAGCAGGTAAGAGCGTCAATGAATGTGGATATACAACCTTACGAGCAGAGAAACTGAGAACATTGGGTATAGTTATCACGCTTTAGTATGATGCATCGGCTCCATGCCTAATTCAGAGCCTCAGCTAACTAACTGTTTTGCTCTTGGTTGAGTCGACCCTATTTGAGAGGACGACTGGTGATGAGGTCGTTAGGATAGTTAAGATTCGTTGCGTTGTGTATGTATGTCTTCTACACCACACTGTTCATTATGCTTAAGACAAGGCGTTGAGATTACTCGTCACCATCTCATCCCCCGGACCTTTCATCGTGATTTTCGGAAGAAGAGGTACAGTCGTGAAACCTTGAACCAAACAGTGCCGCTTTGCCCACCTTGCCATCGTCATATTCATCGGGTCCTGACAGAGAAAGAGATGGCCCGACAGTACAACACTCTTGAGCAGCTACGGTCACATCCCGATATTGAGCGCTTTAGTGCCTGGATCCGAACAAAGCGAGCAGATCTCAACGTCAAGTTTGGTTAGGGTTCACTGAAATTAAGGATCCACTGCGGCGTGCCCACGACCGTGGTACTCGGCTACTTGTATACAAATGGGCATAAATGATGGATAGGAGACGTTCATTTGCTTGGCTCCACATCAGCGTTGGAAGTGCAGGATCCTTTTGTGGTTTAGTCCGCTCTGTTGAACGAATGAGGGCAATTGCTTCAGCTTCATTACGATAGAATAGCGCATTTTTGAATGGTTTGAAGAAGGTGTTAGATGGATGCTCAGGTAGAACAACAAACTTGCCCATGGCCAGTGCCTCAGCAGTTGTTGTACACAGGACCTCTGACAGAGAAGGGTTAATCAGTGTTTTGTAGCCGTTTAAATCCTGTTCTGGAGAATCTGTCTGGTCATGGCAATGAATGTAAGGGGACTGAAAGTGTTGGGCTGCCTCAGCTAAAATACTTGAGTACTTTTGCTTCAATGAGTCAGGAAGGTGATCTGAGAAAGTCATCATCTGTCCGTACAAGTGAACAGAGATCTTATGTTTAACAGCCCACGCTAAAAGGACATGGACATTTTTCATAGGCGCTAGTTTGCCGGCAAAATAGTTATCGATTAGAGGAGTTTCAGTTCTTTGAAAAAACTTTTCATGGACACCATTGACGTTCTCGATATAACAGTGCCTGTGTAAATGAGGCAGTATGGGTGATAAGTTAATGATTAAATCACAGTGATGATTAAACAGCGAGGCTCCTGTAAATTCTAATCCATGTCTCCAGAGTTGCTGTTGCCAATAGTGGTTAGAGACTGTGGGGATAAAATAGAAAATATTGGTATGGTTAATACCGATGACCAGCTTGTGACGGGCTTTCAAAGAAGGGCGCAGTAGAGATTTGAAGTCTGGCATCAGTGTATGAGTGGCCATAAGCTGAAGAGGATCCTCTAGTATCACCACATCTCCAGCGAAGGGGTACTCGGTTATACTGGATCTGGGGTATAGGGAGTTGCTAATAGGCTGATAGAGAGTGTCGTAGAAGCGGATAGATAGCTGTTCTCGGCACCAGGAATGGGGAGAGAGGGAACGGTCAAGATACTCATAGGATAATCGCTCAATGTCATGTTTATTTACAAGATCAGTACGAGTTATTTCAGAGCGATTGACACACTCAGGGAAGATAATTTCAACAGGGTGGGAACGGGACAAGTAGGCGGCGCGGAGGAGAGGGTTAATGCTAGTGCCAGTGAACCAAGGTAATGCTGCGGTAGTGATGATACTGATATGCATACGCTTATCCTTGTGGCATTGAGATCACCATGGCGGACTGGCCTAACCACTGGCGAAGTATAATGTACATCACTTTGTCGATCCACCATAACTAGAGTCACTAAGCAGGCTCGACGACCCTGATCTTGGGCTTAATGGGTGGCGGTTGGTCTACGGATCCGTCCCTTCTCCGGATCTACCACCTCGCTGCTGGGCTGACAGGGATTGATGAACTTAGGCTCAGTGGGCAACTATGTGTATGGACGCCTGTGTGAGCGACTGATGTGTACGCCCCTCTAGACTTAGATCAGCGTGACAGAAATGTTTAACTATAACGAATTTATTGCATAGCGTTACAAAACCACAGATCCGTTTAAGGTTGAAGCTAAGCTGAAGATGTCAGGAATTCGAAGGAGTTACCTGACTCAGGCCACCTAACCCAAAGCCCTTTCAAGATACGTTGATCCGCATCTAAATAGTTGAATTGGTGCCTAGGTCGCTAGGATCCACGCGATTAGTGTAGTTTAGATGCACCACAGTTTATCTTCTGTATTGCACTGCTACGGCATTTGCAAGGTTCAGCTTAGACTATGCTGAGTTTCGTGTATCTGTTTGTGAATTGAACTTGAGTGATAGGGCGGTTATGTCTTGCCTGAATCTCGGATCCTTTTGTGATAAGGGGGCATTGACTCATGCATAGGCTTCCAGTAGTTCAATCAAGTCATCCAATGTTATCCACCATCGATCGAGATAAAGCCTTGATCTTGTGGTTTGAAGAAATTGATATTGAAGACATTCCTCTCGTCGGTGGTAAGAATGCCTCTCTAGGGGAAATGATTCAACAACTCGTCCCGCAAGGGATCCAGGTGCCTCTAGGATTTGCTACCACCGCTCAAGCGTATCGGCTTTTCCTTGAATACTCTGGACTTGAACCTGATTTGCGGTGCCTCCTCGCTGGACTCGACGTGGAGAACCTGCGGGATCTACGTGAGTGTGGGCAGCAGATTCGGTCTCTCATCTTAAATACCCCGTTTCCCCCCCCACTTGCTGAAGCTATTAGTCAGGCTTATCTTGATCTATCACGGTTATATGGTCATGATGCAGCTGCCCGATTTGCGAACTCTCAATCTGATTGTTTTGGGGTAGATGTTGCTGTTCGTTCCAGTGCCACCGCTGAAGATTTACCGGATGCTAGTTTTGCTGGGCAACAGGAGACCTATCTCAACATTTGCGGAGTCAAGGATGTCCTAGAGGCTTGTCATCGGTGTTTTGCCTCTCTGTTTACGGATCGAGCTATCTCTTACCGGACAATTAAGGGCTTTGACCACTTTTCCATTGCCTTATCGGTTGGGGTCCAAAAGATGGTTCGCTCCGATGTGGGTGCAGCGGGTGTGATGTTCTCGATAGATACAGAGACTGGCTTCAAAGATGTGGCCTTGATCAACGCAGCTTATGGGTTAGGCGAGAATGTGGTGCAAGGATCCGTCAATCCAGATGAGTACTTCGTGTTCAAACCAACCTTGAAGCAAGGCTATCGACCAATCTTGAGTAAGCGGTTGGGCACTAAAGAGCTGCAGATGATGTATGGTGTGGGCGGATCCAAAGCAACAGTGAATGTTCCAGTTCCGGCTCCTGAACGATTGAAGTTTGCGCTGACAGATGATGAAATTTTACAGTTGGCTCAGTGGGCCTGTCTCATTGAAGCTCATTACTCGATGGTCCGAGGTGTGCCAACCCCTATGGATATTGAGTGGGCTAAGGATGGCTTGACGGATGAGTTGTATATCGTTCAAGCACGTCCCGAAACGGTGCAATCGCAGAAAACTCAACAAGTTCTCCGGCATTACCAACTGCAATCTCCAGGATCCGTCCTCTGTACAGGTCGAGCTGTAGGCGATCAAATTGGCCAAGGATCCGCTAATGTCATTATGAACGCCCACCATATCGCAAGCTTTCAACCGGGTGATGTCCTCATCACTGACCGCACCGATCCCGATTGGGAGCCCATCATGAAACAGGCGAGTGCCATCGTAACCAATCAAGGGGGACGGACCTGTCATGCCGCCATCATTGCTCGGGAATTGGGGATCCCTGCAATTGTAGGATGTCAGACGGCCACTGAGGTGTTGCAGACAGGACAAGAGCTCACAGTCTCCTGTAGTGAAGGGGAGGAGGGACGTGTCTATGAGGGTCGGATCCCCTTTGACATTGAAGAAACGGTCTTAGCCGATCTGCCGGAGACTCGGACCGATATCTTCATGAATGTCGGAAATCCCGATGAGGCTTTTCGGTTGGCTGGGATCCCGTGTGACGGTGTGGGGCTGGCCCGACTAGAGTTCATTATTGCCAATCACATTGGAGTTCACCCGTTAGCACTTGTGAATTTTGATGAAGTTAAGGATCCGGTAGAACGAATGACGATTGCAAAGAAGACAATGGGATACGACCACAGGCCTGACTTTTTTGTCGACAAATTAGCGCAAGGTGTGGGCATGATTGCCGCAGCCTTTTATCCCAAGCCTGTGGTTGTGCGACTGTCTGATTTCAAAAGCAATGAATATGCTCATCTGTTAGGTGGACAGTACTTTGAACCTCAGGAAGAAAATCCTATGATTGGGTGGCGAGGAGCCTCTCGATATTATGATCTGAAATACCGAGATGGGTTTGCTCTGGAATGCCAAGCCTTACGCCGAGTTCGTGATGAGATGGGGTTGACCAATGTAATCGTGATGGTACCATTTTGCCGAACCCCTTTAGAAGGTCGACAGGTCATCACTGAGATGGCACATCATGGCCTCAGGCAAGGCGAGAACGGCTTACAAGTGTATGTGATGTGTGAGATTCCCAATAATGTAATCCTTGCTGATCAATTCAGTGATTTGTTTGATGGATTTTCGATTGGGTCCAACGATTTGACACAACTTACCCTAGGCCTGGATCGTGATTCTAGTTTAGTTGCTGGACTATTTGACGAACGGGATCCTGGTGTGACTACAATGATCTCTATGGTGATTGAAACGGCGAAACATCGTCATCGCAAAATCGGTATCTGCGGTCAAGCTCCAAGTGATTATCCTGAGTTTACAGAGTTTCTTGTTCAGCAAGGTATTGATTCCATTAGCCTCAATCCAGATGCTGTTTTGAAAGCTCGGCTGTTAGTTGCCCAGGTTGAACGTGGCGGTCTCAAACTGGTTGAGTAACCTTTTTGAGTTATTTGATCGAGTGGCTTGTTTGATTAGCCTATCAGTGTAGCTTGCTTGCATGACTTAAGGATCCTACCCTCTCATCCATGATGATGTAATGCACTGGATCCGGACCAATCTTGACTGATTGTCACTGGAGTTTTTCCTATGTTCAAAAAAATTTTAGTCGCTGTTGATCTGTCTCCAGCCAGTGAACGCCTTTTCGGTGTTGCCCAGTCCTTGGCCAAAACCTACGGTTCCTCACTCCTCGCAGTTCATGTCCTGAGCCCAGAAGAGGATGGGAGCCCTTCGGCCACTGACTTCATTAACGTTGGTTACCAACCCATGCTGAATGAGGCCCTAGTCGATGCTTATCAGACGCAGTGGAGTGACTTTGAAGAGCGGGGATGGCGTTTCCTCCAATCATTGGAAGCTCAAGCTGCCGGAAATGGGCTAGTCATTGAAACCTATCAGTACATGGGCAAGCCAGGCCCTAAAATTTGTGAAGTGGCGGAAACATGGGGAGCAGACCTGGTTGTCATCGGTCGTCGAGGTCGTCGAGGGTTGACCGAGCTGTTACTGGGCAGTGTTAGTAACTACGTGCTTCACCATGCCTCCTGCTCAGTGTTCATCGTTCACCGCGAATCTGAGCTACCTACATTTGTGCCAAATCACACGGAAGCTGTGTCGACTGAGTTGGAGAGCCAGCCACTCCTGCACCAGTCTTAATCTCTCAATGTACTGTTTAACCTATGGGGACCCAGGAGGTCGTATGGTTTATCGCATCCTAGCTGCCATCGATAATTCACGGTTAGGGCAATTAGCTTTTGAAACGGCCTTGACCCTAGCCCAATCCACCCAAGCAGAGCTACACCTGCTCCACGTTATCACTTCGGAAGATATCGATCATCCTGCGATCTCTAATGCATCAGCTCTGGCTTGCGGCATTCCCAATGTCAACTCTGTAGGCTTCACCCCAGGATCCTCTGACCAACGATGTCAGGAATATCGACGGGCTTGGCAACACTTTTTACAGCGCAGTATGGAACATCTACATCACCTGGCTCGGGTCGCTACTGCCGCCGGAATCCCGGCTGATCTCAGTCAGAGTATTGGTCCAACAGGGGGCAAAATCTGTGAGATCGCCAAGCAGCAGGCCGCCAACTTGATTGTGATGGGACGACAGGCCCCCCCCTCTGGTCTGGGTAAATGGATCCCTGGAGACAACAGCTACATCTTGCACAATGCTCCCTGCTCGGTTCTATTTGTTCAGGACACCTCACCAGCCTGCTCTCCAGGCCGAGTTTACCTAGATACCACTCAAGCAGACTATCACCGTGTGAATTAAGGGACCTGCCACGCTCTCTGCTGATAGGTTTTAGGATCCGGATATAAGTCAACCGTACCGTGATACATCACCGGCTCTGAGCCCAACCTGTGGGTGTGCTCATGAGCGTGAGCGGGATCCTGATGATGATCATTGTGATCATGATGGTGGTGGTGATGATGATCAGCTCCAACCTGTTGACTAACCGCCCGCCGGAACTTGCACAGATCACAATTCATCGCCACTTGACCCAACTGCGCTTCCTGTTCTCGCTCCCGCATTAGTTGGAACAGGATTGGATCCGTGCCGATGTGAGGAAGAACTTGAATATCGACATCGGGATGTTCAGCTTGGGTTGTAGCGGCAATGGTCTGGATCCGCTTCACCAGAACACCTGTAAAGAGCAGATGAGGGATCACCACAATTCGCTTCGGTTGCCAAGTCCAGGCTCGTGCAAATCCCCCTTCCATCCTGGGATGAGTAATGCCTGTAAAGCAGACTTCGATCCCTTTATAAGCACTCCCCTCCCACAACAGTCGAGCCAGCTTACATACATCTCCATTCGCATCGGGATCTGACGCACCGCGACCCACATACAGTAATACAGTATCTTCCGGCGGGATTGATGATGCTTGATCAGCCTGCTCTAACCGCTGTCGCCATAGGTCTATCCAAGGGAGGGCCACACCTAAATGTCGTCCGTAGTGAATGGTGAGGTTAGGGTGTTGGCTACGGGCTTGGTCTAAAGCGTTGGTGATATCGAATTTACTGTGACGGGCCGCAAACAGTAGAACCGGCAAAACGGTAATCTCGGTGTAACCCATGTCTAGGCAGCGCTTGATCCCCACAGGAAGCAACGGATCCGTCAATTCCAAAAAGCAGGGTACCACCGGACGAGACGGAGCATAAATTTGAAATTGCTCAGCAAATTCAAGAAATGCTTGACGACCTTGAGTATCACGAGTTCCGTGACCGAGTAGAACTAAAGGGTATGGAGCCATAGGAGTGCTAATGCCCTGTGCAACGCAGGGAGATAAAGGATCCTCTTCATCGGCATTCTGACTTACAGATTAACCTGATTACAGTTGCGGCACAGTACCGGAATCTCACCGGACTTTCCCCACGAAGAGACACGATTCACCCTATCACAGCTTCCCGACGGTCCCAAACCTTCTGGTTCAGGGGGGCTTACGATCTAGATGTTGTTTGAGATTCAGGCAATCTAGCCCCCATAAAGTCTAAGAAAGCCTGCACACGAGGTGAGAGAGTGCGCTGATGGGTAAACACGGCTTGAATGACTCGGGTCGGCAATCGTGTGTCTTCAAATAGAGATTGAATAACGTTACACTCATAACAATCCTCACTCACCGCCACTTGCCATGGTGCTCAGGTTCTGTAAATCTCGGACGTACCATGATCCTCTGCATGGAGCCATTAGTCTGAATGGTGGGGATCCAGTTGAAGCATTACTCATTCGGCTTATCGACACCCCCGCCTTCCAACGCTTGCGACGGATCCGTCAACTCGATACAGCCTACTTCACCTTTCATGGCGCGGAAGGATCCCGGTTTACCCATTCAGTGGGGGTTCTCCATATCGCTCGCCGCATGTTTGACAAACTGGCTAAACAGCATCCTGATTTGAAACCTTATCGAGCCCTAGCCCTAGCCTCAGCC
>CAYUEE010000150.1:0-3608 GCA_964443615.1 uncultured bacterium
GAGGTCACCCGAGAAAAGATTTTGGTCTCTCCAGACGACGAAGAACTTACCCAACTATTTGCAATTCTCAATAACGTCTCGTTTTTTGCAGAAAGCTACAGGGGTAGAATTCGGGAAACGGTAAGAGCATTGTCCAAGGCAAATCTGCAACCCGAACAGCTTCAAGACGCTGGCCAAGACTTAGCAGCCTTACTTGGAGTGGTTTTAGAAGCTAAACTATTGGCAGAGAATGTTGTACGTCGCTTGAGTGAGCTGTCATGACACAGGTGAAACAAAACACTGCCAAGCAGTCTGAGCTAAAGGAGATCGTTGTATTAGCTGAATCTGCTGAAGCCAAGATGCAGCTCTTTGCTCAGCAGGCTGAAGAATTTGTAGGCAAGTGGCAACAGACTGTTAGCCAACATGACAGCTAAACTAGCTTCACATCTAACAACTGGCTGCACTGGACGCTCGATTCACACGGCCATTGCATTCTTTTTTCGGTTTGCTTGCGCCAGTGAGCCAAACCGTTATGCTGCCAGTGCCTTTTCAGTTTCTCGTCTGACATTAAAGATTCTCGTTTGGTGCTGGAGCTGGATCAGTGAGAAGCAAAGTTGATTGATCAGGCCGCACAGCATAACTAGCCATTGCACCGGATCGTCTAGCTAACTACTTTAGCTCCGAATAGTCTTTGCGTGTCACGGATCTCTCCGATCGATTAGACCAACCCACAGTATCAGCCGGCTCAAGGCCGGGGCGAGACAACTGCGTTGTACCTTGATCCTGTCTGAATCATCTGGGGTCGTTCAATGCCCCAAGGGGTTGCTGGCGCGAACGACCGGAGATCTCAGTTATGCCAGTCACCAAGCAACCCACCACACGGTGAAGGGAGCGCAGCTGCTTGCCCTACGGGCCGCTCAGCGAGCAGCATCCTTAGTTTGCAGCTTATCCCTAAGCTCAACGGGGACAACTCCGAAGAGGACTTCCAGGGTATCAAGCAGAGTTTCCAGTATCCCTTCCTGGACACCTTCTTGTTTGCCAATCTGGATCCCTTCCTGAATGCCTCTTTGCTCGGTCTTTTTCTCCCATTCCAGATATATATACCTGTGATAAAGCCATGGCTAGCTCCCTCTCCTCTGTATCCACCTCTCCGGTTGACTCAATCGTAACCTTCCAACTCACTAACAACCTCAGGGCCATTTCCCGACGCGGATCTGTAGCTGGCAAAGTTAACACTTCTGCATTGCTGACAGCAGGTGTTTTCAGTTGTTTCACAGCAGTCAGAGCTGATAGTTGGTGGGGACTTTCTCAGGGTAACGTTGCGGCAGCAGCGGTTCTTGCTAAAGCTAATCGGCCGCTTGTGATCACCCAGGCTGATTACGGAACCGTGACACCTCTCACCTATGAAGTTGCTTTTGATACAAACTTTGCTCTTTTCAGTCGTATGAAGCCGTTTAAGTTTCCCAGTTGGGAGAGCGAGATCTTTGTGTACCGTCCCTCACAAGAACTCATTGACACACTATCTCCCTATGGTGAATTGCACTCAACCTGCCCTATGACAGCCAATGAGTGCTTGTTGTACAAGCTGGTGCCACCTGAGTCAGCTAACGGGTGATTGCATTAGTGGATCCTTTAAGTGACTTCTCCACTTGTCATTTGTTGATAGGGCCTCGGATCTTGTAAACTTGTACACACTGGAAAGGGAGCGAGGAGGTATGGGTTGAGTTCTTCCCGATCATTAGGAGAGCAGTTTCAGGTATCGCATCCGGAGGTGGTTCACGAAACACTGGATGGAGAGACTGTCATCATCAACCTGGAAACAGGAACCTACTTCAGTCTGCAAGGCTCAGGGGCTGAGATCTGGGAATTGATCTCGCGGGGGCTAACGTTAGAGACTCTCGTAGAAGAAATCCTCAGGCGACATGACGAGGTCAGCCGAGAAAGCGTAGAGACTTCTCTGACTCACCTGATCACCGAGCTCCTGAATGAAGGGTTGATTACTCGAACTGATCCATCATCCAATGGTCATGTTACTGATGATTCTGCCTCTGGACTCTTTACGGGAAACTATCCCCAAACATTTGAACCTCCTGCCTTAGTCAAGTACACCGATATGCAGGACTTGCTACTTTTGGATCCCATCCATGAGGTTGACGAAACTGGCTGGCCCAATATGAAACTGGATGCCTAAGGTCCTGTCTACAATCCTATGCCCCTGCCACTCTACAATCCACCTCAAGCCAACATTGACCCTGTTGAACTGTTTGATGCAATATGGGGCTCCTTTAAGCTTGCCGAGAGAGCTGCAGGTGGGTGCGTTCGCCATCAACTGCAGATTGCAGATCAATCTTTGGAACTGTGCTTTGCGGGCCAAGCTCTTGTGCCTTACCTCCTTCCTGCCCTCAGCCATCGCTTAGCCCCTCTTTTGTCAGCAGTTCCAGATCTGACCGTCTATTTGTGGGATAGCCACTCTACGGGCACACCCTTGCCACCCCAGGCATTAAAAATCAGGCGATACCGCCGTCGCTATGGAGAGGTTCGTGGTCTGGTCACAGACCGCATCAACACTCACTTTCAGGAAGGTCCAGATGCACTCTACCTGCTAGACTTACATCGCCGAATTGCCCTGTACTGGATCGATGCTGCTGATCAGGTTCCTGCCTATAATCAGGCAGCCCCATTGCAGCCTATCCTGCATGTTTGGTTGAGTCATCAGGGACTGCATCTCGTACATGCAGGGGCAGTTGGGTTACCAGAAGGGGGAGCCCTCTTGGTGGGTCATGGAGGGGCTGGGAAGTCTAACACCGCTTTGGCGTGTTTGACCTCTAGTTTATTGGGCTATGCCAGTGATGATTACTGTCTGTTAGGTGCTGCCCCACAACCAGTTGTCCACAGTCTTTACAGTACTGGCAAAACATTGGGGGGAGATGTGCAACATTTACCCCACTTGCAGCAATGGATCAGTAACCCTGATCGTCCAGACAATGAAAAAGCCCTGTATTTTCTTCATGAGCACCTTCCTCACAAGATTTTGCAGCATTTTCCCCTCAAGGTCATTCTTTTGCCTTCTGTCACCACCCATCGTGACACGACATTAGCGCCTGTCTCCGCAGCAACAGGACTGCGGATCATCGCACCCAACACACTCCTGCAATGGCCAAGTGTAGGGCATCGGGCTTTTCAGTCACTAACAAAAGTGTTTCGCCAGGTTCCAAGTTATCGCCTGAATCTAGGGTGGGATAGAGCTCAGATCCCAACTGTGATCACTAATCTGCTGCTGCAACTGCAAGGATCAATCAGGGAGACTTGAATGAAGAGAGGGCTTGCTTCTATTCGCCAGCATCTTCAGCTAATTGCTCAAGCCCTGAATCTAGCCTGGCAAGCCAATCCCTCATGGATGCTGATCAGTGTGGGATTGCTGCTGCTTGCGGGTAGCTTACCTGTCATCTCACTTGTACTCATAAAGTTGCTGATCGATGGCCTTTCCCAGGGAACTGGGCAATCGTGGTCACAACAGCTCATGCTCCTAGCTGGCTTGGCCTCGATCATGATTGCTGGAGATGTCAGCCGTTCGGCTTCTGCCTTTGTTCAAGAAACCCAGTCTCAGTTGATCACTGATCGGGTGATGG
>CAYUEE010000150.1:3618-8583 GCA_964443615.1 uncultured bacterium
GAGCAACTTCATGCCAAGTCGGTGGAAATTGACCTGGATTATTATGAGAACCCCGACTATCACAATGCTCTGCACCTCGCGCAACGGCAGGCTGTTTACAGACCAGCTCGGATCTTGAGTGGTCTTTTGCAGGGTGGAAAAGGTCTGATTTCTCTGTTGGGCTCCCTCATTTTGCTCCTATCGATTAACACTGTGATGGTAGGTTTTATGGTCCTTGCTGCCCTACCAGTGTTGGTCGTCCATTTTAGCTATGCCCGTGGGATCTACACGCTCTCTCGTCAGCAAACACCTTCGGAGCGCTGGGCAAACTACTGGAATGATCTCCTGACTACTTCTGGTCACGCAAAAGAACTCCGACTGTTTGAACTCGGAACACTATTTCAAGACCGCTTTAAAAAGTTGCGACAGGATATTCGACTGCAAAAATGGCAGTTAATGGCTCAACGCACCTGGATTGAGGGTGGGACCCAGGGGCTAGGCACCTTGGTGACGATCTGTGCTTTGGGGTTATTGCTCTGGCAAACTCGTCAGGGCAGCTTAACCATTGGCAGTCTGGTGGTATCCTTGCAGGCCTTTCAACGAGGGCAGGCTGCCCTCCGTGAGACATGGGGTAATTTGGCAATCCTCTATGAAAACAGCTTATTTTTGCAGGAGCTACAGCGATTCCTGGTGCTGCGACCCCAGGTCACCTCTCCTGCTATACCCCACCCTCTGATCTATCCTGTCCAGGGGCAAGTGCAGTTTGAGGGGGTTGCTTTTCACTATCCTCGCTCAACTCGGTTGCTGCTTCAAGAAATAAACTTCCTCATTGATCCAGGAGAGACTATTGCCCTAGTAGGGGAGAATGGAGCAGGGAAGACAACCCTGATCAAACTTCTCTGTCGTCTTTACGATCCCACCGCAGGCTGCATCCGCTTAGATGGTGTGAATTTGAAAGAGCTGGATCTAACAACGCTTCGGCAGCAGATCAGTGTTGTTTTTCAGGACTATGGTCGTTATCACTGCACAGTCCAGGAGAATATCGGTTTTGGTCACTGGCGACAGATGAACGACACAGATAAGGTTAGGCTGGCAGCCCAACAGGAGGGACTTGAACCCTTAGTCGGTGAACTTCCCGATTCCTACCAGACTCTTCTAGGTCCTCTTTTCAAAGGAGGTGAGGAGCTGAGTTTGGGGGAATGGCAGAAGGTTGCCTTAGCCCGAGCTTTTTTCCGCAATGGAGCGATTATTGTGTTGGATGAGCCTACGAGTGCCCTAGATCCCGAAGCTGAGGCAATGGTGATTGAGCAATTCCATGAGCTCACTCGTGGGAAAACTTCAGTAATGGTCAGCCATCGTCTTTCTACTATCCACCTGGCTGATCGAATTCTTGTTCTAGAAAAAGGGAGGATTAGTGAACAGGGCACCCACAGGCAGCTATTAAGTCAAGGAGGACTTTATGCCAACTTATACCGTACTCAATCTCGCTACTATGAGTAAAGAGAAAATAGCAACCCTAATTTAATGGATCAAAATACAGCTGACCAAATCACAAGAAGACTGGTACAGTTCAAGCTGTTGCGTGCTTGTGCGTGGTTGCAAAAGCTATATTTGTTCGGGTTTGATGATAGCTTTTCCAAGGGTCATACTATTATTGAGTCTCTCCAGAGAAAATCTCTGGTATTTGTGATTAGTTTTCATCGTACTGGAACTAGAAGTTGTTGCCAATATGCCCATAGTATTGGCTTGAAGACAATTCATTGGCCTGTTTTTTCAGCAACGCACATTTACTATCAGCAAATAACTCGATCCATTATTGATGACAAACAGAAGGTAGTCAGAGCACTTGCGCATTTATATTGCAAATATGATTTTTTTGCTGATGTGCCCTTTGGTGGTCTCTACAAAGAGTTGGATGAAGTTTTTCCAATGGCGAAGTTTATCTTTATACAAAGAGAGGCAAGCAGCTGGTGGACCTCTGTTTCTCATCTCTGGAACTTAGATCATAGGCAAAACTGGAAACTCACGACTTACGAAGCAATTCAATACGGACTTCCTGTTGGGTATGAAGTGACTCCTAATCAAAAAGAAATGTTTATAGAAATCTACAGTAACCATGCAGATGAAGTTGAGAGGCATTTTATTGGTAAAAGTAATATTTTGTTTCTTGATCTTCTCTCGTATGGTAAAGCAAAAAAGATTTCTGAATTTCTGGAGATTGAGAAGGTTTGCGAATTTCCATTTGTTCAGTAAAGCTAGCCAGTAAGATGCTAAATTGGATCCTTGATCATAAAAATGAGCTTCAATGGCTCATTGCCGAAAACAGTCCATTTTTCAGATCAGACAAAGGCTTTTCCTTTTTTGCATGAAATTCTCGCGACTTAGGACTATCTTTCGGTTGTTTCGGAAACAGCCAGTTACAGGTGCGATTCTGTCCCAACAGCCTTATCTCTATCCCTCACCACTCGTGGAACTAGAGGTTCCTCCTACTATTTTGTGGGTTTCAGATCCAGTTGAGCCTGGGGAGATTGTTCTGATCTTTGGCGATGGGTTTGGCTTGGGAGCCAAGGTATTGGCATGGCCCATCTCGATGGCTGGGGGAGAGGGGCGGAGTTTGTCTATTCTGCAGCATGATCTCACGTGTCTCAAGGTGGTGCTTCCTGCTGAGTGGGAGCGAGGCTGTTTCAGATTGCAAGTGTGTCAGCAGGAACACTGCTCTCACCCCTTGATCGTGAATCGTCCAGAGATTTGGTGGGTGCTCAGCCGTCTGGGGAATTCTGCTGTTGCCGGAGAATCGCTACGTCTGTTCGGAAAGAACCTCTGCCCAGATTTGAGCTGCACTCCCCAAGGGCAGTTGCAGGATCAAGATTCTGGTCAAAGTTGGGATCTAGAGCTAGAAGCAGCTGATAGATACACACTGACTTTTCACATTCCTTACCTGGAACCGGGAAGCTATCAGATTCAGGTTCACAATGGCATTGGTGCTAACTCCTGTTGGAGTGCTTGTTACCCACTCTCACTGATACACCCAGAGTGCTGGCCAACTACTCTTTTTGATGTAACAACTTTTGGGGCAACAAGCAATGGCGCAGCAGACGACACAGACACCATCACAAAAGCTCTGGCAATGGCTGCTGACAACGGTGGTGGGATCATCTATTTCCCTGCTGGTTGCTATCGGATCACAGCACCTCTGCGAATTCCTCCTCGAACAGTTTTGCGAGGGGAAGCACGGGAAACCACCTGGGTATTCATGCCCAGCTACTTACCGGAATGTGAGGCGCTTCTGATTGGGGGTGGTCAGTTTGGGGTTACAGATCTCTCACTAGCGGCCAAAACCGCTCGCCGCCTGGTTGCTGCCCCTGATGATCCTGTGATGACGGCCATGCCCTGGGCATTTGATGGGAACTTTCCCCAGACGAGGGCTGATGATATCTTCTTGCGCCGATTGCGATTGCACCACCTCCGCTACGCCCACCGTGTTGGTCCTCACCCCCAAGATCCACGTCGGCATGAAACCACAGGTCCCAATACAGTCGCTCTGGCAGGTGATCGTTTAGAGATCAGTGACTGTGAGATCCTGAGTTCCGGGAATCCGATTGATATCCGCGTCACCCGACACAGTGTCATTCAACGGAACTACCTCCAAGTGGGTCGTAACGGTTGGTATCGAATCTCGGGAGCCTGGGAAACGGTTTTTCAGGGGAATCACATTGAAGGTCGAGATCTAGAAGCAAGCTATGGTGGGTTTGCCTGCTACGACTACAGCACTGAGTTGGGAAGGCTCTATATTGCTGATAACACCTTTGAATCTGGATTTGGTGGGGAACGCGAAGCCCTGACTTTTGACGCTGTGATGGCTTATCCCTGGTTAGGACAGGTTTCTGCAGCCTTAGCAGCTGGTGTGTATGTCAAGCAGGCTCAGTGGCATATCAATCAGTTCAAAGATCTAGGAGTACTGGTGATTTCTGGTCGAGGCACCGGGCAACTACGGCGTATTCAAGGCAATGACCATCAAGAGCTTTACCTGGAAACCCCGTGGGCCGTGATCCCTGATAACACCAGTGTGATTGCCATTCAGTCCTACCGTCGAGATGTGATTGTTTATCACAACAGGTTTCAAGACGCCTCGGTGAGTGTGCAACTCTGGGGCGGGGGATACAACATGATCATAGACAGCAACGTGAGCCGACGAACTGGTGGTTTTTGGGGCGTAGGCCGCCACCACCTGACAGCGGGGAAATTGCTGTTTGTGCCAGAACCTTTTCGGAAACAGGCGATCCCAGCTTCCCCGCTCCGAGGTGATAGCCTCTTCCATGCCTGCTTCTTCATTCAATGGCTCAATAATCAGATCTGTGAGGGATTTGTTTATCCACGTGGGAGAGAGGCTCCTGCTGCTGTCCTTGGCGTATATAGCTATCCGACATTTCCTCCCCTTAACCCAACTGGTACAGCTATCCGCTGCCTCGTGATCCGCCATAATAGTCTGGATGATTACACTCGCATCGTCGCAACCCACTTCACAAAGAAGCTGCGAGAACAAATAAAACGAGAACCCCCACCAGTACCTGTGGCTCAAGACATTGTGATTGAAGCCAATCAAATCCGTAACACTCCTGTGGGGATTGAGATCGGGCTGGGTTTTGAGGGCGTATTACTGCGAGATAATGTCTTCGAGAATGTCACCCAGTCAATTCAGGACTCTCGTTCCCCATTGACTCAAGAGAACCCTCACGATGCAGCAGGTGATTGAAAAGTGTGGGAGCGAAGCGATCAACTGCATTCTCTTGGGCAAGTTGCCAGACTAGCTGCTGATCCCACAATGCTCCATGGGGTTCTGTCAGAAATCGAGTCAGCCCCTGGGCAATTTCTACCGGAGATGTGCTATCCACAGCTAAGCCCTGTCTATAGCGAGAGATGATCAGCCCTAGGACACCATAATCAGATCCCAGGACTGGCTTTTGAGCTGCCGCTGCGAGGAGTTGA
>CAYUEE010000151.1:0-8560 GCA_964443615.1 uncultured bacterium
TGTCTTTGCTTGTTGGTATCGGGGGGGCACACTAACTTAGTTTATGTTCCAGCTTGGGGGCGGTACGAAACAGTGGGACAAACCCGTGATGATGCTGCTGGAGAGGCCTTTGATAAAGTCGCTCGTTTGCTGGATTTGGGGTATCCCGGTGGCCCTGCAATCGATCGGCTAGCTCAAGACGGAAATCCACATCGTTTTAAGTTGCCAGAGGGTAAAGTCAGCCACCCTTATGACACCAGTTTTAGCGGTTTGAAAACAGCGGTTCTCCGATTAGTCCAGGCGTTGAAACAGGATCCGGGAGAATTCCCTATTGCAGATGTAGCGGCCAGTTTCCAGGCCACTGTAACTCGGGTGCTCACCCAAAAGACGCTAGTTTGCGCCCGTGAGTTGAGGCTTCCAACCGTTGTGTTGACAGGAGGAGTCTCGGCTAATCGTGAACTCCGCCATCGGTTCCAGACAATGGGCGAACAAAATGGCTTGCAAGTCATTGTTCCACCCCTGTCCCTTTGTACTGACAATGCAGCCATGATTGCAGCAGCTGGTGAGTTCCATTTAGAGCAAGGCGATCACTCCGCACTGGACCTAACTGTTCAGTCCCGGCTGCCATTAGAACAGATCCCCTCCCTTTATTCCGGCACCCCCTGCATTTGATATCTTCGTCTGTTAGGGTGGTGCTTATTTTACAGACTAAACTCATGTATTCATGGGCTTGACTTACTAACTTCACATAGTGCTTGAGTGCAAAAGTGCTTGAGTGCAAAAGTGCTTGAGTGCAAGCAGTAGTAGAGCCCCAACCTAGGCCGAGGCTGAGACTCTGTCTTCGCTCCTGATGATCGGATAAAGGATATGTCAGAGCACCAGTGGGAATGGACTACTGACCATCACCAAACGGGTTGTTCCCCTTCTCGCCGAAGAGCTTGGCATTTCCCTGAATAGCGGCCCGGATGATGTTAAAAGCAGCCCAGAGTACCCCCAAGCCAATGGGACCGAAGACAATAAGGACACGAAGATCGATGTCAGGCATAACCCCTCTCTCAATAGTTTTTTAAGGTTTTACCCATCAGTCTATCTTGAGATGGTCATTCAAGCGTGAGAGCCCGGCTAAGTGTTGCCAACAGGCTGTATCGGAACTCTAAATCAGGAGGACTTAAGATTCATCACGGCAGTGGGAGAGATGAAGTTGAGGTTATCTGTAATCGAGATTATGGAGTCTGGAGCAAAAGTAATGTGTACTACAAATTCTGGGGGCAAGTGCACGATCAGAGTTCTGGGATGCGCAGAATCGCTTAGGAATTAAGGGCATAAGTGGGGAAAACTAAGAGCCAGACTAGTAGAGAATAAAAACCATGCCTGTTTCAACACAGATGACTTCTGCAAGCGGATCGACCACTGTTATTCAACTGCCTGAAGGGCGTCTTAGTGTGACGAGTGCTAATCACGTCAAACATCAACTAATTCAGATGCTTGACAAAAATATTACGCATATCATCCTCGACCTCAGTCTTTTGACGTCCGTTGAGGATAGTCTTGGGATCGGACTTCTCCTTTCAACTTTGCGAACCTGTACACAAGCTGGCCTCAGCCTCAAGCTCTGTGGTTTGCAGTCAGAGGCTAGACTTCCATTTGAACTATTCGCCCTCAGTCATGCCTTCGATTTCTATAACTCTGTTGAAGACGCTCTGGTACTTTAATCAAGAGGCTGTTCGGATTTGAACTTGTTAGGCCGGGTAACCTGGGGTGTTTCAAAGCATCTTTTTTGATATCTGGGCCTATTTAAATAGTGGAGACACACGCATGAGGAATGGATAGTGAAGAGATCAGATTGTACAGGGCTAATGGTAGTAGAGGTTATTCTGCATACAGTCTAAGTAGTTATATAAGCTGGTAGACAGGGTTTCCCAGACGGCAAGAAAGAAGGCTGATAGGATAAACCTGGCATAAAGCGTAACCTAGGATCCTTGTGACTCCATGGTTTTGTGCCACACTAAACCCCGCACAGCAATTTAGGACAGTCTTATGGTAGAGGGATCTTACAAACCAGGATTGGAGGGTGTTCCAGCCACCCGCTCGAACATCAGTTATATCGATGGGCAAACGGGAACCCTGGAGTATCGCGGGATCCCCATTCAGGAGCTGACGGCCCATAGTACGTTTATCGAGACGGCCTACCTACTGGTTTTTGGATCCTTGCCGACCGTTAGCGAGTTGGAGCATTTCGAGCAGGCTATTCGCGGGCATCGCCGCATTAAGTATCGGATTGAGGACATGATCAAGTCGTTTCCACCGTCTGCTCAACCGATGGATTCGTTGCAGACTTGTGTAGCGGGTCTGGGTTTATTCTATCCGCTAGAGGACTATGGCCATGAATATGTTTTTGGAACAGCGACACGGTTGCTAGCAAAAATGTCTATGATCGTAGCCACCTTTCACCAAATGCGCCAAGGTGATAATCCCATTGCGAGTGAGCCGGCGCTGAATCATCCTGAGAATTTCCTCTATATGTTGCTTGGAGAGAAGCCGGATCCGTGGATGGCGCGGATTTTTGATATTTGTCTGATTTTGCATGCGGAACACACCGTGAATGCATCAACATTTGCGCTGCTGGTGAGTGCCTCAACATTGGCCAATCCATTTAGTGCTATGGCGGCAGCAGTGGGGACCCTTTCGGGTAAACTTCATGGCGGTGCCAATGAAGAAGTGATGCGGATGTTCCAGGAGATTGGCAGCGTTGAGAATGTGAAACCCTACCTTGAAGAGCGGTTAGCTAACAAGCAACGGATTATGGGAATGGGGCACCGAGTTTACCGAGTCAAGGATCCGAGAGCCACGATCTTACAAAAGCTGGTGATTGAAATGTTTGATCGGTTTGGTCCTAGCCCCTACTACGATATTGCCTTGGAAGTTGAAAAAATCTGTGAAGACAGACTCGGTCCCAAAGGCATTTTTCCGAATGTAGATTATTACTCTGGTCTGGTGTATTCCAAGTTAGGAATTCCTGAAGATTTATTTACACCCGTGTTTGCCATTTCGCGGACAGCCGGCTGGTTAGCCCATTGGCGAGAACAGTTGGCGGACAACCGGATCTTCCGGCCAACCCAACAGTATACGGGGGAACATAATCGCCCTTATGTTTCAATGGATAAACGGACTGAACACCCGGTTGAAATTCCGGTTGAAATCCCTATGGAGAAGAAAGTTGAGTAGGGTGTTGAAGTATGAGTATGGTTGAGTGGAGCTGTGGGAAGGACCAAGCTAAGGTTCCCTGACAGTACACTGAGGAGACGTATTAGGTGTCCCCCCTCCCAACTACAATAAGTTGGCCGTGAGAGGGCTGGCATGTCCGATATCTTTATTATGGTGCGTAGCCAAGATAACCGAGCCTTGACCTCCATTGACGGGATCCCGTTTGTGGCCTACTTGCGGCAGCAGGGAGATACTCTGGCAGAGGAGGCGCTAGAGCTGTTTTACGCGGATGCTGGCTTTGATGATTTGGCACTAGGGGATTACATCGTGGCGATTCGGCATGATCGAGTAGAGCCCAAAGAGGCCGCTCTGGAGGTCTCGATTCAACGCAGCGACCAGGTTGTGATGCTAACGTTTGTGTATCTGGAGGCAGAGCGTGTGCTACTGCGAACTCTGGCATCGATTGAGAAGAGGTTGTAATTATGGTCATCAAGATTATTCCGCCTCATTCCCTCAAAGCTTTTCGTTATCGAGTGCAGTGCTTATGCCAATCGCTATGGAATGAAACGGATCCTGTAGCCCGCGCAAACCTCGCTCTGCAGTTAGCTGATGCGGCCACGACCTTAGCCCGTCTCGAAACCCAAGAAGCCCAAAAATGTCGACAACCGACTTCCCCTGAGCCTGTTCATCACCTTCCCCTCTCAGGCGAGTCTCAGATTGAGAACCCTGGCTCCTGACAGGATCCTTCTCTAAAACCGTTCAACCCAGGGCCGCAGTTCCACTTCCCAAGTCCAAGCTGTCCGATGTTGGCGATGGATTTGAAGGTAGGTTTGGGCAATGTCATCTGGATTGAGAAAGCTATCAGGGTGATCTGCTGGCTGGCTGTAACCGGGCGGAAGGATAGCTCCATCGATGATGAAGTGGGCCACATGAATGTTTTGAGGCGCTAGCTCCCGTGCTAAACTCTGGGCCAATCCTCGCAGGGCAAACTTACCCATCGCAAACGGAGCTGAGCCAGAATAGCCTTTGACACTGGCTGAGGCTCCTGTAAAGAGAATGCTCCCGGATCCTTTCTTCACCATCCGTTGAGCCGCCTGTTGAGCCACCAAGAATCCCCCGAAGGCGCTGACCGCTAGGGCTTTCTCCACATCCGCTGGGGCGAGATCAACAACGGATCCTCTGGTGCGGAAACTGGGGTTGTAGACAACTACGTCCGGTGGCCCCACACGCTCATCGAGAGACTGGAATAGCGTCTGTACTGAAATAGGATCCGCCGCATCACAGCTAAATCGCTCCGCCTGTAACGCCTGACTCAGATCGGCTAACTTGTCGCTATTCCGAGCCGCTAGCGCCACCTTCATCCCATCCTGAGTAAACACTCGCGCCAAAGAGGCACTTAGTCCTGTGCCCGCTCCTACAATTAAGGCGACTTCTGCTGTCATAGGATCCTCCATAGCCTGACCTAGAGATGCTGAAACCCGTTGGACGAGGAGGGGCCGTGGCCAGCTTGCCATAGGTCAGCATAGGTTGACTCTATCGCCTGCAATAACGCGGGTTGCCCCCATCCCCCATACAGTCCCGCTGTGATGGCCAATCCTCCCGCCCCCACGCCTTCTTTCACATAGCCCTGCTCGTAGGCTTGTAACTGAGCATAGTGACTGGAGGCAAAGCTCAACTGACTGGCCAACAATGGGATCTGACCCAGCCGTTCGGCTAATCCTACGGTATTCCCGGTTGGATCCTCGGCGACCCAGCGCGTTGTCCCGACCACGACATGGTGAGGATCCCAGGTCAGTGTTTGTTCTTGAGCCAAGGTATCCATCAGAGCATACACCGCCAGCATCTGGGTCCCACCTGCTAAGAGGACTCGACTCTCCCGTGATGCCGCTAGAGCTAGTCCTGCCGCAAACGGTTGCATTGGATCCCCCACGGCTGCCAGGACATCAAAGACCGTGGCCTGCGAGGGTAAATAACCCAGTCCAGCTTGGGCCAGTGCTAATTTCTGCTCATGATTACAGGTCGGATGACTGCTATTAATCATGCCAGCCACGTCCCACCCCAACCCCATTAATACCGCCAGTGCTGTGGTAGTACCGCCAACAACACACTCCCCCAGTACGAAGTAAGCGGTTTCAATGGCCATCTGTTCTCCCTGCTCATAGCCCTCTTCAAACAGATGCTGCACGACAGCTTTGGGGAGAGCCTGTCCTGTACTCAAGCAGGCCGCAGGTCGAGGCGGAGATCCTCCCACAGGCACTAATCCCGGTAGCGTTTGAGGTAAGCCACAGTCAAATAATCGTTGCGGAATGGCAAGACCTTGTAGGACGGCGCGGCTAATGACAACAGGGGATGGATAGCCATCTGGGGAGGTGGGGAGATAACGAGAGGATCCGGACAACAAGATCTCGGCATCGGCTAATGCGGTCACCTTACGAGCTTCCGGGGTGGCCCCTGCGGCTGAAATGCCTGGAATCAGTCCTGTGGTGGTAAAGCCAAAACACCCGATGAACGTCGGCTGGAGCCGCTCGACACCCTGACACCATTGGGTTGCGATGGCTGGTTGGGTATAAGCTTTCCAGAGCAATGATGAGGTCTCCGTCATGGTTCTCAGGCGGTGCGGTGGGTAAAACTACGGGCCAAATTTCCGATCACAAGGTGGGGATTGCATCACTGGTTTGAGGTCAGACCGGGACTGTTATCTCACTTTGGGTTGGGACGAGCTAATCCGGATCCCTAGTCTACTCAAGGATTTGACTGGACCCAGACATGGGACGAAAGCGGAAATCAGTCGGAGGGTTCGCAGAGACACTGATTTGGATAGGTATAGGTCATGACGTTACGATGAGGAAACTGTAACGATTAGCAGCGTTGGATAGGGGGGACTTATGAGCTTCTTCGAATCAGAGGTCGTTCAGCAGGAGGCCAAGGAGCTGTTTGAGGACTTCCGCGAACTGATGACTTTGGGGGGAGAGTACGGCAAGTTTGATCGCGAGGGCAAAAAACTCTTTATCGCCAAGATGGAGGAGTTGATGGAGCGGCAGCGCATCTTTATGAAACGGATGGAGCTCTCAGATGATTTTATGGCGCAAATGACCATGAAACAGATGGAAACTCAGCTCGGGTCTTTTGGTGTGACCGCATCCCAGATGTTTGAGCACATGAATAGTACCCTGGAGCGGATGAAGGCAGAAGCGGAAAGCTAGAAGCCAGCGGGTCAGTCTTGCCTAGTAATGGCTCAGACTCGTTGATTAGCAGGGTATAGTGAGGGCAGGTGATAGCCTACCAATGGTCTACTAGCGTACGGGTCTGTTGTGAAGGTATGTCTCGTTTGACGCGCAATCAGCAAGTTGTCCTCAAGTTTCTAGAGCAGCAACCCCAGCCACTCTCAGCTCAGGACATTTTCACGCATCTGCGGGGTGAGGGGCATCGGATTGGGCTAGCGACCGTCTATCGAGCTTTGGAAACGCTTCAAGGCGAGGGGCATTTGCAGACGATTAATCTCGGCGATCACCAGTCTCACTATCAGGTGGTTCCGCAAAACGGTCATAGTCGCCACCATCTCATCTGTATTAGTTGCCACAAGGTGATCCCTCTTTCCACCTGTCCCGTTGAGATTCTCGAAGATAAGCTCTCGAAAGACTATAACTTTGCCATCGACTATCACGTGCTCGATTTCTACGGGACTTGCGAAACCTGCCGAGCCTAGTTGAGCCTGAGTCGAGTAGACCATCCTTGCAACTTAACAGGCTACTATGCGACCTCTGACCGTCGGATCCACCACTTTCGATTGGGGTACCCGCACTTACATCATGGGTATCATCAATGTCACACCTGATTCGTTTTCTGGGGATGGGCTCCTCTCCGGATCCAGTAGCACAGAGGCGGCCCTGATCCAAGCGCGGGAATTTGTCCAGGCTGGAGCTGACTTACTTGATATTGGCGGCGAGTCAACCCGTCCGGGCAGCACTCCAGTTGATTTGAAAGATGAGCTGAACCGGGTCATTCCTATTATTGAAGTGTTATCGCAACACGTCTGTGTGCCCTTATCAATTGATACGTATAAAGCTGAAGTGGCTAAGCAAGCAATTCAAGCTGGGGCCAGCCTGATCAATGACGTTTGGGGGTTTCAAAAGGATCCTGCCATGGCCCAAGTGGCAGCGGCGGCGGGGATCCCAGTGATTCTGATGCATAATTGCAGCCGCTCGGACCAGGTGACCCAAGAGTCTGGGCTGGGAGGCCGGTTTGTGAATGTTCACTATCCGGACGTCATTGAGGCTATTAACCAGGGTCTACTGAAAAGTATTGCAATAGCTCAGGCGGCGGGCATTACTTCAACGCAGATTATTGTGGATCCGGGGATTGGATTTGGGAAGACGGTTCAGCAAAATTTGGAACTGATCCATCGTTTGGGTGAGTTGAAGGCGTTGGGCTATCCCTTACTGGTCGGGCCGTCGCGGAAATCATTTGTGGGATATTCGTTGAATTTGCCGGTTGATCAACGGTTAGAAGGTACGGCAGCGGCGGTGACTCTGTGTATTGATCGGGGGGCTGATATTGTGCGGGTGCATGATGTGGGGGCGATGGTGCGCGTGGCTCGGATTGCGGATGCGATTTCAAGACAGGTTGGGGTAGACAATTAGCGCAAGTTAGTTGAAAGTTAGTTGAAGGTTAGTTGAACAGAAGGATCCTGTCTCTACGGTGCTGAGATCTGTTGTGATGTTTGCGGTGATGTTGTGGGGGATGCTATGGAGAATTCGCTTCGGGTTGTGAAGTATGTGCGCACTGAGTTTCATGGTGAGGATCAGGCTTGTGAAGGATCCTTGCTGTACTTCGTGTATGACATTCCCTATTTTGGGGCTTGCGGTGTGTTTCCACCCTTTCGAGTCGTCAATCAAATTTTCAAACAGGGATCGAGTGGCGGTGGCATGAGTCCAGGAGCGACTTGGGATCCATTCGTGATTGAGCAAGAGGAGTATACTCAACTGGTTCATCTTGTTCAAACCACTCCCCTAGAACACATTCGCCCACAGGCCAGATATGCGTTTATGACGTTCATTTTTGATCCTCAATTTGATCGCATCTCGGACTACTTTGGTTGGATGGCGGCCGCATGTTCAAAACACCGTGAGGCTTATCATCAGCGGCTTAGAGACCTTCAGTCGAATTCACCGGGTAGTGAACAGACCCTTTAACTTAAAGGTCTAGTGGGGATTGCAATTGTGAAAGTAACAGCCTGCAGCGATTGATTCATGACACGCAACGAGTGACCCTATGCCACGCAACGATTGACTCATGCCACGCAACGATTGACCCCATGCCACGCAACGATCCCCGACCAACACACAGCGATTGACTCATGACGCTCAACGAGTGACCC
>CAYUEE010000152.1:0-5273 GCA_964443615.1 uncultured bacterium
GGTGAAGGAATCAGTGTCGGAGTTGAGGTTGGAGTTGGAGTTGGGGTTGGTGAAGGAGTCAGTGGAAGTGGGGGGACTGTATACCTAGGGAAAGGGGTTAGGGGCGGCTGAGGCGGTTGAAATGGGGTTGGGGTAGTGGGTAGAGGCGGTACAGGATATCGTTGCTGAGGCCTAGACGGATTCTCAGATGTGATTGACTGGGTTAGTGCTGCTGTAGGATCCTGTTGGAGAGTAGATACGTCCTGAGCAACTAGTTGAGGAGTTGAGGTCGTGCGGTACGCTTGAATGCGGCCATTGGTTTCCTCCATCAGCTGAGGTGAGACTCCGAGAGCACGGATCCTATCAAATTGAATTTGGGCCTCGGTGAGATCGGTATAGGATCCTGCCGTAACCCGAGGGGGAGCGTAGGAGAGGTAAGCATCGGGTGATTGTGTTTTAACAAGATCTAAGAGTTCGATCAGGGCGCTTTCAGGACCTCTAACCTGAATGAGATAACGAGTTGCGGCCTGAGCTGCCCCCTGACCCAGACCTATCACAGCTACAACCGCCACTAATCGTCCTATCTTTAGGATCCTACGCATCACCACACTCCAGGCCACACCATGCCAGCTATCGCATCTATTGAATCCGCCCTCTCCAGTAATCGCAATGGATCTACATGTTACGGGGCAACGTTGATAGGCTGCAGCACAGTCCCGCTGCCCAGGGTAGGAGTATCTATGGGAGTGGAAGGGCTGTATTCAACAATTGCAAGGGAGCGCTATGAGCTGAATCAAACAGGGTTACCTAAGTTACTGATAGGGATAGGGGGCAACGGATCCGCAGGTTCAAAGCCGAAAACGCGGGCGTAGAAGTAAAACTCACTGTCTAGGGCTTGTTTGATGGTTTCAGCTCGCCGGAAGCCATGTTGTTCTCCTTCAAAAGCGATGTAGGCAACAGGTAGATTTTTAGATTTGAGTACCTCTACCATGGTTTCAGCTTGATTCGGAGGGACAATTTTGTCTTCTAGCCCTTGAAAGAAAATGACGGGACAGGAGAGCTGATGGGTGAAATGAATAGGGGAGCGCTCTCGGTAGAGATTTTGCTGCTCAGGGTAAGGACCAATAAGGCGATCTAGATAGCGGGATTCGAACTTATGGGTATCGCGGACTAAGGCTTCTAAATCACTGACCCCGTAGTAGCTCGCGCCTGCTTTGAACACATCACGGAAAGTCAGCGCTGCCAAGGTAGTATAGCCCCCCGCACTACTGCCATCAATCGCTAACCGGTTCGGATCCACTGCCCCCTGCTGGACTAGAAACTGAGCCCCATTGACACAGTCATCTACATCCACAACCCCCCACTGGTAGCGTAGTCGTTGCCGATAGTCACGCCCATATCCTGTGCTCCCCCCATAGTTGACATCCAAGACTGCAAACCCGCGACTGGTCCAGTATTGGATCCGGAGATTGAAGGTCGCCGCTGTCGCTGCTGTTGGCCCACCATGACTTTTAACTAATAAAGGTGGCTTATCAGTTGTGGAAGCTATGACGTCTCGGTTTTGGGGAGGATAGTAGAGACCATAGGCAGTTAGACCATTGGTGGTTGGAAAGTCAATTGACACGGGTAAGGAGAGATACCCCGGATCTACCTCAACCTCACTGGATTGCCGGAGAATAGTGAACTCCCGCGTACGCAAGTCGAGACGGACAACTGCTGCAGGTTCTGTGGGAGATCCGGCCACAAAGACTGCCTGCTCAGCATTGACTCGGAGGCCGCCAAAGCTGGTGTACAGAGGAGCTAGACGTTCCAGCTGAGGAGAACCCGGATCTGAGGTGTCTAAAATGGCTAACTGAGACTGACCGTTTTCAACATACGTACACAGCAGTCGCGCGGCCTCGATAAAACCGTAGGTAGACATCCCGAAGACCCACTGTGGTAGTCCAAATTCAGCGGCTTTCGGACACAAGGCCTGCACGGATCCTGTATGCCAACGATAGAGGTTCCACCAATTCGTTCGATCTGAGATAAAGTGCAATGTCCCATCTGGCGACCACTGCGGTTGAAAGATCGACTCCTCTGGCCCCCCAGCCACTAACTGTGGCTCTCCCAAGGATCCGTCTGCTGCCACCGCTGCCACCCACAATTGCGTACTGTCCCAGGGCATATTGGGATGATCCCAGCTCAACCAAGCCAGTTGGGATCCATCGGGGCTTAGACAGGGCGAAGAGACAAAATCATGACCGTCCACTAGACAGGATCCTTCTGATGCTGGTGCCTCAGGGCTGAGGTCAAGGCTGACTAGGGTGTTGATGGGCTCGCGCTGTGGATCCCTGGCATCTTCACGGACGAGGATGAGGCGTTGACGGTAAGGATCCCAACAGGCATCGGCATAGCGGAGCGCACGGTTAGCCTCAGGGGTTAAGGGAGTGGGGGCCTCACCAGAGCGTTGACGATAAAGACGTTGATCATTGAAATGGGAGAAGTACAAAATCCCATCTTGAACAAGGTAAGCTCCCCCCCCATATTCATGAACCGTCGTCCGGACATTGAAATCAGCCGCAGAGTAATCTTGCACCTGATCGGGTGGTTGCCATTGCACCACTACGGAGCGGCCCGCGTCGGTTGGTCGGCCTTCACTCCAGTACACATCGGATCCATCCAGGCAAATCTGGCCCAATCGCAGAGATCCAGTGACAATTAGGTCAGTTGTGATTGGGGACCGCCAGGATCCGTAGGGGGCAGTTGTGGGGGTGGACATAGGGCAACCTTGACACGCTACGCACAGGAACACCCAGTCTACCGTAATGTTCCCAGGTCTTGAGCGAAAATCTTTAACACTGAGAGCCACCTGAGAGAAAACTATGGACTCAACCTGTGAGATAGGATCCTAAGCCTTTGCAGAACCGAGGAAGCACAAAGCCGTGATCGAAAAACGCCTTCAAAATAGTGACACATGCGCCCGCCACCGTAGCATGACCTGCGCCGTAAGCAGGGTGCATCGGGGATCCTTCAGGGAAAGCCATAGGGAGCAAAAAAATCTGATCATCGTGAAAGACACTACAAGTTGAATCACAAATAATCTAGGGAACTTATCTGTCAGGGTTAACTCTGTTTACTACCCGCCCTGAGATTACCAGAAGGGTATCAATGTTCAAATTAAGTTACGTGAGGCTAGTCCAAGACTTGTGAATAACATGCCTAACTCTAGCAAGTTACGGATCCTTTACGCCTAATTCAGGATCCTTTTTGTATTCTCAGTAAACGCATGTTTAGCAGTGTTCATCCCATATCGGCTCATCACAGACCTATTCACTCACGTTCTGGTGTGAATGATCTATCTGTTCAATCTGCGAGTGTGATTTTAGTGAGAAAACAGGATCCCTTGTTCCATCTGGGGCATGGGCTCTCGGCATTGGGGATCATCGTGGCTGGGACTATTCACCCGCGAGCTGACGGGATACATCGTTAACTGGATCCGTTGGGCTGCAGTTTGTAAAAGAGGAGTTATGACATCTATTGATTGAACATCAGGATCCAGCCACAAATCATAATCGGAGTCTTGCAGGGTAACAGGCATACGTTCATGGATCCCTTGCATCTCTTGATTAGCAACGGTGGAGAGGATCGCACACGAGGACAGTTCACTGCCGTCGGATCCGTGCCAGGTCTCCCAGATGCCGGCGAAGCTGAAGAGAGTATGGTCGCTTTGATGAAAAAAATAGGGTTGTTTAGTGCGGCCTTGGCTCTGCCACTCGTAGAAGCCATCTGCAGGAATGAGACAGCGGCGACGACGAATGGCTGTGCGGAAGGAGGGTTTAGTGGCTACCGTTTCGGACCGGGCGTTGATATGACCTTGACCAAAGGTTTTGCTCCAAGCCGGTACTAGCCCCCAACGGAAGTGCGTGAGGTGACGAGTCTGAGCAGATTGCACCAAGGCCATGACCGGTTGTGAGGGTGTGATGTTATACCGAGAGGCAAACACTGTCGGTGCGTCAACCTGATAATGGTCGGCTAAGGCTTCAGCAGTGGTTACTAGGGTGAATCGGCCACACATGTATTGAAGGAGGGGATTGGGGACAGGGTAAGAGTTGGTCTAAAGCTGGTTTAAGTTGAAGCTGGGCTCGATGGCGATAACCATTCGTCGGCTTTGATGGATTCTAGAGCATCTGCAGGAATGGTGGCTGTGAAGATGTATGGACTTATTCGGGATCTCAATTGAATGCCTGGGGGAATATAGCCTTCTTGGGAAACTTTAATGCTAGCCACTATTGCGGACTGAGTTTCTGGGGACGGCGCATGGGTCTGGCGAACCTTAGAAGTTGCTGGCACGACATAGTCGACTTTGTACTGGGATGGCTTGTCTTGTTGATTGTGAGTCATGGCATCACTCCAGGTTGGCATAACTATAGTCATTACAATCACCCTGATTATAGCTATGCCAAACCCTTTCACTCAGTCTCCACGGGCGGCTGACTGACAAGGATCCCCCAGAACTGACCAGACGGATCCTAGTCATTCCACAGTAAATTTTGGGATCCTGAAATTCTCGCCTGTATCCAGCCGTGTGGAGGGTGCAGTCTGTGAGGATTGGACACTGAGTGACCTTGATTAAATGGGGGTGTTGCACAGAAACGGGATGATCTTAACGGCGCGGCCGGTTTTTCAGGCAACAATCATCCGCAAATTGCGCAACGCCTAAATGGGATACAGGATCCGTAAGTTCAGGATCCGATGGCAGCGGGATCAAAAAGCCAGGTATCGCCGATGAGGGTTTCAAGGGCTTGCTGCACGGCAGGGAGTACCACACTCGGATCATTGAGTTTTAAACTGAAGAACCACTGTTCAAAGTCCTCCTGGGTGATGGAGCGGGAGGCGGCAGCCGCAGACATCATACGCCACCCTTGTTCTTGCAAGGATCCTATCTGCGGATGGTCTTGCCCCCGGCGCGCACACAGGATCAGGGCGGTGGCGGCTAGCAGCGGTTCTAGAGGATCCTGGCGGGGGATTTGATTGAAGAGATAGCGGATGAGATTCATTACATCTTGAAGTGGGATTTGGAGACGGAGGGCGATCCAGAGGGCTTGGGCGAGGTAGGAGGATCCTTCTGTTTCATCAGCACCACCTAGATTACCTAGGACTGTGAAGAGATCACTGTAAGCTCGGCATTGGGCTAGGGCTTGAGCGGCTTGGAGATTGAGATCCTTTTGACGCGGTTTATCTCCCGTTTCGCCAGCTACGTAAGCCATGTTTGCAAGGGTGGCGGCTTTGCCCTGGACATCGTTGATGCGCTC
>CAYUEE010000152.1:5373-8356 GCA_964443615.1 uncultured bacterium
GATTGCTCCCACAGCTGCATGGCCCGCTCGATCTGCCCCTGGTTCGCCAGCACTCGGGCCATGTTGTGCAGGGTGGCGGCTTTGCCAGAAACAGCATCCTCTGGGCATTGATCGAGCGTTTGTTGCAAATGAAGTAGAGCTTCTTGAACTAAGCCGACCACTAACTCCGCCCTTGCCAAGTTCCCCAGGATCCGATAATCATCTCCAAACACCTCTAGGATCTGAGTACAAAGATCCATAGCCTCAGCAAAGCGAGATGTGTTATTCCAACGTGTAGCAACTCGGTCCCCAATTGAAATCGTAATCTCCCGCTCCCGAGCCAATAACCCCAACCGGATCATCTCCAACCGCTGCAACTCAGTCGAGGTCTCAGACTCCTCCCACCAAACCTGATACAACCGCCGCACCCCGGATCCTCTCACCTCCACCCACTCCGCCGCCGATAGGATCCCCTCCAACACCGGATCCAACACCCGATTCACCCGGAACACCGGATCCTGAGTGGCCACATCAATCCCCTGCTCCACCAAACTCAACCGCACTAACTTATCCAGAGCCTGCAACGGATCCACCGCCTCTAAAATCGACCTCGGTACCGCCAACTCAAACACACTGATCCGCGCCAATGACCGCTGTTCCTCCGTTGACAAGGATCCTAATAATGTCTGAGCCAAAATATCTAACCGGAACTTCTCCTCCGTCTGCTCCAACAGCGTCAACACCTCAGCAGCATTCACCTCCGACTGCTGCACCGCGCTCACCAACCACCGCCATAGCCTCGGGATCCCATCCGCAATTGTTTCAATCCGGGCCACATCCACGGATCCTGACATCGGCGTCTGCTGCACCAACTTCCTCATCTCCTCCGGCGGCATGGATCCTAATATTTCCCGATGGATCCGCATCGACGGCAACGCCACCTCATACCGACACGTGATAATCACCTGACTGCGCCCACCCCACTCCGTAAACGCCCACCCAATCGCCGCCATCACCTCAAACACCGCTTGCATCAAGCGCAAGGATCCGTCCTCCACAAACTCAAGCGGGATATTCTGTTCAAAATCATCCAACACCAACAGCACCGGCTGATCATTGTCCTCAATCGCCCGCAAAAAGTTGAACAACCGCCCCTTCAGCGACACCCCCGGTTCATTCAGCGCCTGTTGAGCCACCGGCAAATACTCATACTTCCCCGCCAACTGATTAATTAACCCACTCTCATCCACCCGCCCAAACACCACCACCTGCCTATACTCCGGCAACAGATCCCGCAACCGCTGACACAACCGCGCCGCCAACGAACTCTTCCCCATCCCCCCCATACCATGGATCAACACCCCGATGAACCGATCCTCCGTTTGATCCAAAGCCCGCAAACACCGCTGCAACGCCCGCCGCCGCCCCACAAACTCCTGCCGACTCGCCACCCGGATCCGGTTATCCCCATCCAAGAAATCCCCTTCCGCCCGTCGCACCTGGATCCTGGCCCGTCCCCTCGTCCTCAAGGGCGTCACCAAAGCCTCTAACCGTCGAGGATCCTGATACACCCGCAACAAATGCCAATCCGAACACAGTTTAGGATCCTGGGCATGAGCCGCCAGCATCACCCCAATCGCCGCCCGCACCGCTTGATCAACGGATCCTCCACTAGCCAACTCCCCATATAACCCCTGCGCCGCCACCATCGCCGTCCGGTCAAACACAGGCCGAGCCCACCCCAACACACAGGGAGCCCCCACCTCCACCAGCGCCTGCGCCATTGAAGGCATCAACCGATCCGTCTGCACCTGTCCCGTATGGCATCCCGAGATGAATAGGATCCGTGGCCACCGTCCTGCAAACGCCTGCTGCAAATCCCCCACCGTCGTCAACTCCGCCCGTCCAAACTCATCTTCAGTCATAAAGCAAGGCGTCCCCTCCGCAATCTGTCGTCCCGAGGATTCAAGGATCCATCCCAGCTTCTTCTGGCTAAACAACTCAGCATGACCCGTCAAATGAAACACATCAAACGTATCTTCCGGGTACGACCGCACCAACTCCTTCAACTGCCGCACGGATCCACTCTCTTCCACCACCAGCTCCAAGGGTTGCCTCTCAGTCGCCCGGAGAATAATCGACTCTTCACGTTCAAAACTCAACACCGGCTGAATATTCTGCGGAGCCGACGCCATCAACAACAGCTTCAAAGGTCGATTCATCTCCGGCAACAGATCCAGCTGAGTTTGCCCCTGCACCCGCCGCACCGTCAGCACCGACCTCTCCTGCAGCCAGAACCCGCGCCCATCGTGCAGTAACTCCCACGGCAAATGAGCCAACTCCAGCGCCACTCGCCGCACCGGATCCGTAGCTCGGATCTCCAACGCCTCCCGCACATCAAAGATCAACGTGGGGTTAGGATCCTGGCTCACCACCTCCCGCAACCAACCCTCATCTCCATCCAACCACCGATAAAGATCCTGGCCAATTCCCCGCAGTGTCCCGCCATCATCCCGTGTTGCCGCGTTGTAGTGTTCATTCACCTGGTCAATCAGGATCCTGAGTCCCCGCTGATCCAACCGTCGCGTTCGGGATCCCCAGCGCAGTTCAAACTCGTCCGCCTGTTTCCAGATGAAGTGTAGGACTTGGGGCATGATTCAGGATCCGGAGTGCAGTGGCCTCAAAATAGCATAGTTCGCTACACCCTCCGCCACCGCATCACATCGGATCCTTCAAACCAATTCAGGAGTGAAGACAACATCACTGGCCTAACACTCAAGGATTCCAATGCGTCCCGTGTCATTGAACTCTCGCCCCTGAAGTCTAAAGCGACTCATCCCACCGCACTCCCAGAGCGACCGTCGACGCTTCAATAGTGACTGTTAGGATCCTGAGACCCTCAACTGTTGCTAGTCCCGAGCCCCCAGTCCTTCCCTCTGTTGAACAGGTCAGACCCAAAGCATTGCCCCGCAACGACTGACCCAATGCCGCGCAACGATTGACC
>CAYUEE010000153.1:0-8314 GCA_964443615.1 uncultured bacterium
TGCGAAATGCATCCAGGTCCTGGCATTTCAGGGCCTCACGGTGAAGGGAACGCAGCTGCTCAGCATCCCTGGTTTGCAGCTGATCCCTGAGATCCCTGGGGACAGAACCGAACAGAACCTCCAGGGTATCTAGCAGATCTTCCAAGCGAGTCTGTTGTATCCCTTCCTGCATGATCTGTTGATACCAGGGTGACTCCCTTAGCACCGCCATATCCCACCTCATGATCTCCTGCACTAATGGTAACTCCAACACAAATCCAGCAAAGAAGGCCAATAACGGCTCAAACTCATTCAGCTGCGGATCCTGTCTCAACTCGTGAATTGCTCTTTGCACGGCATCTTCATTCCCACCACCTTTCAGGACAGGAACAAAGGGTAATAAACTAGGAAAGGGTTGCGTAAAGACCTGCTCAACTTCTACTTCCCACAAGTTCAGCACCCTGTAGTCTTGCCTCGCCTTCAACCCCAGGAAGGAAGACTCATAGGAGGTCGGGATATCAGGATCCTGATTAGGTGGCAGGATATTGATCAACACTGGGCAGACAGGCAGCCCATATCGTTCCCGAGCAAGGCTGGCATAAGCAGTCATTCTCTCTGGCATATTAGACGGATAGCGCAACTGAAGCTCATTGAGTATTAGAAATTCTCCCAGCTCAGAACTGCTGACCTTAACCAGAACATCACTCTCACGACTAATCCACTGAAACTCAGATGAGAGCACATCCTGAGCTTTCAAGTCTGAGATACCTGTGACCCACTGAGCCCAGGAATCCGGGTCAAGGCTGATGAGACGTTTACTACCAATATCAGCTTTCTTGGTCATTGCCAGTTCATCACATCGATTTCATGAGGGTATCTGATTTAGACTCTCATTCGGATCCAGGATCGTCGCTCCCAAGAGGGCGCATAAAAAGACACTAACCTTTAGAGAGGCTAGTCAGCTTTGTGGAGCGGTATTCAAGACCGCCGCGTTAGACCGTCATAGATAGACATAGCTGGCGTTTGCTCCCATCATGACTTGATCAGAGCTCTCATTTTATGCACACTTTTACGAACGCGGTTCTGAAAGCTTCTCTGGGTAATGCACATAGGGGTCTCGAAAACCGCTAGGGGTGTAAGCTCCTCGAGGGTTCGAATCCCTCTCTCTCCGTTAAAACACATTAGGATGTCTAGGGTTTAGACATCCTAATGTGTTTAGCTAATTTACCTAGTTCTAGCTAATATCTGCTAATCTATCTCCATATTTAGGTACTCGTCTAGGTACTAGATACCAAGGAGTAGATACGTGGATCCTGAGGTGAAGCGGGCGAATGCTCAATTAAAGCTGGCAAATACTCGAGTTAGGCTCTGGCAAAAAAGCGGCTGGCGGGGTGCTGTATTTACGAGCGACCCTTCCTCCTAAGCCCAAATCAGGGAAAGAGAAGCCCTATCAACAAACTATTCCTCTAAGGTTTCGACCTACTGTGGCTGGTGTTAAACGAGCTGTCCAAGAAGCCAAACGATTAGATCTAACTTTGTCAGATGGCTCCTTTCACTGGGGAGATTGGTTAGACGAAATCTTAGAAGAAGGTCCTACACTGAATGAGTGGGTGCCTAAATGGGAAAGACAATTCTTTCTTGAACGAGGTGAAACTGCTTCGACTAGGAATACATGGCGAAAAGATTATCTATCTGTCTATAATCGGATCCCAGCTCATTTCGAACTGGTTGAGAGTAATATCCTTGACCTGATTACAACCCAGAGTGAACCCAACAGCCGAACCCGAAAACGATGGTGTCAAGCTCTAAAGATGTTGGTGAAGTTCGCAGAATTGCCCGTTCGCTTAGATCGGATCCAGCGCCTATCAGGGCATTACGGTCGGCCTGGTACGATTAAACCACGTCAATTACCCACCGATGATCAGATTGTGCAGATTTGGAAACGGTTACCCGATGAGAAGAGCCGCTGGGTCTGGGGGATGATGGCTACCTTTGGCTTGAGAAATTTTGAATGTTGGTATTTAGATGTTAGTGATTTGTTGGCAGGGAGCTATTCTATTCAAGTGTTGATTACTAAAACGAAAGTACCAAGAACAGCCTATGCGTTGCCGCAAGATTGGGTTGAGGAGATGGAGTTACGGCGTAAGCCCTTATTGGGTGAGCCAGATCCACACAAAACTAATGCAGATTTAGGTCATGCGATTACCCATCTATTTACGAATCAAGGCTTACCAGGCCCCTACAATCTTCGCCATGCCTGGAGGCAACGGGCTGTGAAGTTTGGGATAGATCCGAGTGTAGCCGCTCGTAGTTTGGGACATAGTGTGAATGTTAGTCAGCAGACGTATACAGCTTGGTTGAATGAGGAGACTTCGCTAGAGGCTTTTGCAAAGGCTCACCAGGTAGCCGTAGAGCAGGGTCTGTTGCCCACAGTTGAAACAGTTGTTGAGGGTTCCAGCGACGGGTAGGGCGTCTGGCATTGGGATCTTCAATCTGAATGTAGTGGATCCCCAGTTTAAATTGGCCTTTCTCGACGCAGCGGTTGAGATGGGTCTCACTGACTTCAATAAATTCTTGGAGGTTTTTACTGGAGATAAAGCGATTGGGTAGTTTCATGGCTTTAGAGGATCCTGGCAAGTTCATAGCTTATCTTGAGAGTCTTTGTGCTGATCTAAAAAGTGCTGAATGGCATTGGCCATGAACTGATTGAAATCTTCATCATGAGAGTCCAAGTATTCCCTGAGGCTGCGACACAAGTCTCCTGACAGTTCAATCTCAAAGGTGACATCTGGTTCAAAGAGACATTCAATCACGAGTTCATCAGTGGTGAGTGGATCTAGGCTCTCAGCTTGAGACAGCTGGTCAACTGTAGGATTAAGGTGAGAATTAGACATGGTGATTACCTCTGATAGGTCGAAGAACGGAAGTATTAACTTGTTGGGTAACAACCCATTGGTTGCCCTTGATCTCCACCAGGCCTTGGATGGGATCGAGGATGTTGACAACGGTTAGCTCTAACTCAGTCCAAGTGGGAACGCAACACATGCCAGGGCGAAACTTGACTTTGGACCCAATAGCTGGAATCCAAGGAGGCGGATTTGCCTTGGGTGTCAAACTGTCGCAACTGTCGCAAGAGTTGTCGCATCCGTTGGTGACATATGGACTGGCCCTAGCTCTAGGTGAGATCTGGCTTGGTTCGTGAGATGAGTGAGCTGCTGAATCCAAAGTGTCGCAACTGTCGCAGTGACTGTCGCATTCTGTTGTGACACTTTTCTCGGGCTGAAGGTCTTGTATTGACTGGCTTTCTGGTTCTAATGGGCTAACTGTCGCAAGTGTCGCAGGATTATTATTATGCGCTTGTGACACTGCGACACTTTCATATCCTGATAGCTCAAACCCCACTGATTGACTGGATCTAGAGCTAGGTGAAACTGTCACATCTCCCTGCGACACTTCTGCGACACTTTGATATCCGTTAGTCCTACTCGCCTCTGGTGGCGGAGGATCTGCTCTTTGGGCAACTGTCACAGTCTCATGGATTAGCTCTGCGACAGTTGCGACACTTTTCGTTAATCGAAGCCTTGACCCTGATCCTTCTAAATATCCAAAGCCTCGTTCCGCTAGTAGAGCCATCAAGTCTTTGATCTGTTGTGCTTGCAGTTGCCGGAGAGAACCTCGTTGCAGGTCGCGGGCTGAAATCGTTTCTTTCTGATCCAACATCGCTTTGATTTTCAGGAGGGATCCTTCTAATTGAGTCAGTGGATCTAAACCGTTGTAGCTGATGAGTAAGCGCAACTGGGAGAGATAATAGTTGACCACATGCAGGGCTCGGCCCATCGTCTCTTCTGAAATACTGGGTTCTGGGATCCGTCCTTCCATGACAGCCCAGACGAGATGAAGTAGCAGAGCCATTCTGACGGCATAAGCTTCCATCTTGGGATAGGCGGCTTTCAGCACTGGGAGCGATTCGGTTTGATGTTTGAGGACCAGCTTGTGTTGCCAGCGTTCAAATTTGACCTTGGCGGCCTGTGAGAGGAGGTAGTCTTGTTTGGGGAGTTCGCCTAAGCGGTAATAGAGGACTTCTAGGAGATCACCTAATCCAGTGTCTAGATCTGCATCAGGACCTGTTAAGTTCAAGAAGGGAGCGGGCATGGGTTCAACACAGAAAAGCCACCTAGCCCAGACGCCCGCATGATCATCTCGTCCTGATTTCTCTTGCAGTTGTTTGAGGGTTTCCCATTGAATGGATCCTGTTGAACTGATGGCGGATCTAGGCAGGTAGATAGACTCTCGGGTTCGGTCTTTGGAAATGGCACCGCCGTTGAACTCTGAGAGATCTTGTTGCATATCATCACCGTGACCACCTCGATATTTGTTCATGCGGGTGAAGCGGCCAGCTAGTTCATCGGTATAGTCTAGAAGCCCTCTGGGGTTTTCAGAATGGATGCGGATCTTGGCTTCGGTCGTGGCATCATTGATGATGTAACGTTGTCTAGAGTCTGGAGCTTTGGGTTTGGGTTGGCCTGGCTCGTGCTCTTCCAGGGCTTGTTCATAGGACTCTTGTTCACATCTCCAACGTTCATAGGCTTTGGTTTCCAGAGCATATAAGGGATCAATAATGGCTTTTTGAGTAGGAGTCTTTCTATCGCCTGTGTTAGCAACTAAAGTTGTTCTGAAAATGCAGGGTTCAATGTAATTTGAACTGGCTTTGACGATGATTCGGGATGAGGAACCGATTCGACTGGCAGCTGTAGGAATGAAGGTGGTGAAGAGAGCCGCTGGAGTCGTAGGCATGGAGGCCGCTGTGGCTAGTATGGCATTTGCCAGTTTTGACGGTAGAACTCGTTGGAGATCCAGACGTCTCGCTTCAAGTTGTAGGAGTTGATCAAAGGAGGCTGCCGTTTTTTCCAGATCATCATAATAGTCACGAGTGGATTCAATGGAGGCCAGGAGTTTTTCAGCATCTATGACCCGACAGCCGTAGAGTTTGGATAAATCGAATAGAGCCGCTTGACAGCTGGCCGGATCCAGAGACTTTTCAGCCAATAGTTCCAGTTGTTGCTTCAGGGTGAGTGAAGGGGGATCTACAGATGAAGAGTTGGGCTGAGGAGCAGGGGTAGATCTAGATGGAGGTGGAGGTTGACGAGGTAGTTGAGCAGAGACACAGTTCCAGAGTTTATCTTCACTCAGACAAGGGTTAGGGTTGGCTTTTAAAGCAGAGGTGAAGAGGTGTTGTATCTTTCTAACATCTAAAGGTGGAGAGGGTGGAGAGCATCTAGAGCCAAAGTCATGAACCAGATCCCAAGCAGTACAATCTAGGACTAGACCTTCAGAGGTGGCCCACTGTTCAGCACCGATAGCATCCCGAGCTATTCCATGGGCAGTAGTGTTCCGAGATCCTTCAGCCACTCCAGATTCAATCAGTTGACGGTGTTCAATGGATAGTAGTTTAATGAGTTCAATGGGGTCTTTGGTCTCAATTGATAGAGGTTGGAGCTTGCGAGTATCAGATTGTCTTTTCACAGGAATGATGGGGATCAACTCTCTCAAGGTCTTCCACGTGTAGAGCTGATGGGACGTGCTGATGATCTGAGCTTGGGTGTAAGGGGACTTCTTGGTATGCCAGGATCAAGCTAATCTCATGACTCGTGAAGGGTTTTTGATGGAGCTATCCGCTTTGGAATAGGCCAATAGATCCTTCTGAAGCTTGCGCCACTCTTCAATTGGAATGGGCTGCTCAAATACCCAGTAGGAGTGAATGGAGCGGCTCCCTGTATCTACTTGAAAGGTTGGCAGGGGTAGATTCAGTGTCTTGAATAGATCTACTTGCTGTGCTTTGGGTAGATCATCATGTTCATAGAAGATGGCTCGACCGTGGGTGATCTGTTCATCAGAATGGCCGCCACCGTTCACGACCACATAGAGACCCATACCCTTCTGTTGAAGTTTCTCCAGGGAGTGCCAGGGGAGATTTGGAAACGTCCCTGTAATCTTGCGCCCACCTGAAGTATTGTCTTCCTTCCTAGGATAGAAGAGGCGGAAATGGACCTGATCTCCTTGGCCATAACCTAGCAGTTGAAGGTGTTGTAGGACTTGCGTGCGATCTAGATACATCATCACTGACCTTAAAGAGGATCATTGGCCTGAAAGGGATGGAGTGGAGTCATGCTCAGGAGGAGAGAGGTAATGTTTAACTAGAAGTTCAACGGCTTCATCAACGATGCCGCCTCGTAACTTTCTCTGGATCTTGGCCAGGTATTGAATACTTTCACGGGTGGAGGGTTTGATTAAAGTATTGAGTTGAACCAACTTCAGATCATTATCCATGGCAGAGCTCCGATTGTCTAGTGGTGGTTATGCAATTAATGATAGCAGATGTAATAATGCAGTGTTAGTGCAATCATTGAGTTTGGAGAAAAATTTTGGATAAATCTATGGATCAAGAAGCACGCCAGAGACTATCAAATATTCTGATTGAGATGCGGGGACCTAGATCAATTCAGGGGTATGCAAAAGATATTGGGATCAGCTTTGCGGCGTTACGAGCTTGGGAGCAGTGCTTAAGTGTGCCGAGCTTAGAAAATTTGGAGTTGCTGGCGTCTTTAAGGAATCAGTCTTTATTTGATCTATTGGCTGAGATTCGGGGAGAAGAACCTAGTCAGGTAAGGATCCCGCCATCTAAAGCAGAGGATGTTTATAGTGAAGTAAAGAGTTTACCCACGGTTGAACAGTTCCGGTTGATTAAATTGTTAATTGATTCCCTGATTCAGGATGGTCAGGTGCCTGTCTATTACGAGTGAAGATGAATTGAACGGAGCCAATGACGTCGTCTTCAGAATCATTGAGATCATTGCGGGTGTGAATGAACCACTTGCCATGTTTCTTACTGATCAGGAGACCTGAGGAGTCATCAATTTTGGTAGAGCAATATAGCCTATCTCCTGGATAAAGAGAAAATACTGGATAATAGTCACCAAGAATAACTAAAAAATAAGTGCAATTATCCATAGCTGCTAAATAACTCCCGAGAAACTCACGTAATATATATACTTTGCAACTCAGATCTGGCAAGCCACAAGATCTGTAGAGGATAAGTTTGGGATTAATTGGGGTCTAAATCCGAGAATGCTTGGTGTAATAAATTGCAATAGATTATTGTTCAGGGATATGGAGATTTATCTCATTCCGGAGAAACAGGGATAACTTGATAAGTGAAATCTTCTAGAGTAAACATAGTTGATGTATCACAATTCAATTGAGTAGAAAAAGATCTATTAGAGGTGTTGCTGAAAGAAAAATGCTAATCCAGCTGCCTCTAGATTGACGCTCTTGATTTATGGCTGTCAACCCAGCTTTGTAGTGCTGAACTCGATAATGAGCTTTAATGCTAATTTCCAGTGTAGCGGCTTCAGATTGAACATCAATAGGATCTAGATGAAAGTGTTGGGTTAGTGGAGATTTGCTAGACCAGCCTCCCTTTCGATAGGGCTACTAAGGCGACTGATCTGGTTTGTTTTCGGATACTTCAAAGGTATCACTGGAGCAGGTCTGGACTCTTCAAGCACGCCCAACAGATTCCCATCTGAAAGTTCTGGCAGAGAAGAGAGCACGCAGCCGAACAAACAACGCGAAAACCGATGTTGTTGTTCCTGTTGTCCGGATTGTTCCTGTTGCGAGTAGCAGAACGGCAATTCTCTGGATTGTTGTTCCAAGAACCACCCCGCAGCATCCGGAAGTGCCCACCCCACTCTTTACAATACTCTCTCTGCGCTCTCTGCGCCTCTGCGGTGAAAAAAATTGAGGCGCTACGCGCCAAGGGCAAAGGGAAAAAGAGCAAAGGGCACAAGGGCAAGAGTGCAGAGTGCTATTGAAGAGTCCACGCAGCCGAACAGACAACGCGAAAACCGACGAAGTCGTTCCTGCCGACCGGAAGGTTCCTGACGCGAGTAGCAGAACGGCAACCCTCTGGATAGCCGAGCCAAGACCCACCCCGCAGCAACCGGAGTTCACTGTCACCATTAGTTATCCATGGATCATTTCCATTCTGTTTCAACTCTTCTGGTTTCTCTTCGTAATTCTCATGCCAATGATCTAAACACCATTCCCAAACATTGCCATGCATGTCAAATAGCCCAAAGGGATTAGTTACCCCAAAGGATCCAACTGGAGTTGTTCGTTTACGATATTCTCCTTCTGGCCCTTCATTGTATATACTGGTGCCTCTATAGTTGGCTAGCTTAGGCGTGATCGTGCGACCAAAGTGGAAGGGCGTTTTAGTGCCAGCTCGACAAGCATATTCCCATTCCGCTTCAGTCGGGAGTCGATACTGTCGTTG